>NZ_JACFQU010000014.1:0-114332 GCF_016101285.1 Gilliamella sp. W8136 | reverse complement strand
TAATTCACCCAATCGCGATGGCAGACGGCTTACGTTTCGCTATCCGTGAAGGTGGACGTACTGTTGGTGCTGGTGTTGTTGCTAAGGTTATCAAATAATCTATGCTAACTATTTAGAGCATTATGCTTAATGCTCTTTATCAGTACAAGAGGCGCGTATAATACGCGCCTTTTTTATGTTTATCTCGATTGCTTTAATAACGGCAATTTGTCATTTTAATTTTTATAAACTTTATTTGTCTTTTATAAAAGATTATTTCTAAACACTAACCACTTTTTTAAAATGAACGTTGAAAAGGTAGAGTAAGCTCTTTCAAATAAGTTTCATTTAGTATATTAATTCGATTATTTTCAACTTGAATAATTTGTTGTTTTCGCCAGCTCGACATTAATCGGCTTAACGTTTCATAACGAATACCTAACTTTGTTGCTAACTGACCACGAGAAATAGGCAATATAAATTGATAAGTGTTATCAGAGGAACATAATGACAATAAATAACTAGCCAAACGCTGTTCTGAGGAACTTGACGTTAACCAATCGATATTATTTATTTGCTCATATAATTTAGTACTGAAACGTATTAATAAACGTTGCATAATAATGGGATTAGTTTTGCAAACTTGCAATAAACTCTGTTTTTCAATTAATAATACCGAGCAATCTGTTTTAGCTCTAATCGTCATTGGAAAACGATTATGCGGCATAAAGATAGCAGCAATAGCCACTAATTGATAATGATTAAAAATACCAAAAATCTTTTCTTCACCTAAATAAGTACTGCGATAAACTTCAACCTCCCCAGTTAAAACAAGCACACAACAAGATGAGGGTTTACCTTCATAACTGATCATATCCCCTTTCGACAATTTCTTATAGCTAGCACTTTCAATAATAGGCATTAATGCCTCTTTGGTTAATCCTTGAAACAGCTCAACTTGAGTTAACCAACCAAAAATCTGTTGTTCAGTTGGTATATTTTTGACAAATATCATAGGTTTTGCCTGAAGATGCTTCTAGAATAAATTCAATATAATTGATAATAGTTCTTATTTCAATACTCATAATTACTTTAAATCATTGAAATAACCTTATGAAATATATGGCTTTATTCGCAAAACTGCAACAAATCGTCTACTCAATAAATATAGGAGTTGTTTATGACAAATAATACCATTAGCCCTGCTCAAGCATTCGAAATCACTTCATTAATTAACGCAACAGAACAAAGTATTGCCAGTCGGATTTTAGCTAAAACGACAGGTGGCAATTTAACGCTCTTTGCTTTTGATAAAGGGCAAGGATTATCCGAACACAGTGCCCCTTTTGATGCCATTGTCATGGTTATTGAAGGTGAACTAACCTTAATTATTGATGGTCAACCCGTTAAGGCTGTACCCGGTACCCTTGTCAGAATGCCTGCTAACATTCCTCACGCGGTTGAAGCTCCACAAGCAGCTAAAATGTTATTAATCATGTTACGAGAAATGATGCAAACTACCAATTGAGGTGCTATATAATGGACGACATAAAAAAAGAAGCTGGGCATAAATTTCTTGCTCGCTTAGGTAAAACCAGATTACGCCCGGGCGGTAAAAAAGCTACCGAATGGTTATTTAAACAAGCACACTTTACACCACAAAGTCAGGTGCTTGAAATTGCATGCAACATGGGTACAACATCCATCGAAATTGCTCAACGTTTCGGTTGCCATATAATTGGTGTAGATATGGATAAACTTGCTTTAGAAAAAGCAAAGCAAAATGTTATTAAAAATAAAGTTACTCATTTAGTAGATATACAACAAGCCAATGCATCAACATTGCCCTTTGCTGATAATAGTTTTGACATAGTGATTAATGAAGCGATGTTAACAATGTATGCGAATAAAGCTAAAACGCATTTAATTAAAGAATATTATCGAGTATTAAAACCAGGAGGCAAACTCCTCACTCACGATATTATGCTAGTTAATCCAGCACAATCACAGGAAGTTATACAACGAATTCATCAAGCAATTAATGTTAATGCCCAGCCGATTAGCAATGAATCTTGGCACGCCCTTTTTGCGGATGTTGGATTTGTTGATATTCATTCACAACATGCTGCCATGACATTAATGTCTCCTAAAGGCATGATTCATGATGAAGGTTTATTAGGAACATGCAGAATTATTCGCAATGCACTACGTAAACAAAATCGACCACAATTTTTTAAAATGTTTAAAACATTCAAACAATACCGAAACCAACTTAATTATATTGCCATCTGTTCAGTCAAACCTAAATCAGCGATTTGACAACCACTATAACGCTATCAAAGAGGGGGGAATACCATGACTTTATAGCGTTTTTTTGCTATAGTAAACGCCATTTTATTTAATTTGGATTATTCATACCCATGGAATCTATACCTAACTGCCCTGTTTGCCAGTCTGAACATACTTATCATGATGGTTCATTTTATGTTTGCCCTGAATGTGCTCACGAATGGGATCCGAACGATGTTGCTTCAACTGATGAGGGATTACAAGTGAAAGACAGTAATGGTAATTTACTTGCTGATGGCGACGATATTATTTTAATTAAAGACCTTAAATTAAAAGGTTCTTCTACCGTTTTGAAAAAAGGTGCTAAAGCCAAAGGCATTCGTTTAGTTGAAGGCGATCATGAGATCGATTGTAAAATTGATGGCATGAAAATCATGCTTAAAGCTTGTTTTGTAAAAAAAGCTTAATTGATATCAATAAAATGCTGATTATATCAGCATTCCTTTCTTGTTTAGTTTTAACGCATCTTTTTTAAATTATTATTTAATGTAATTCAACCTATTTTTATACTGAAACGTATAGTTAACCTGAAACTTTTTTACAAAAATGAACATTGAATGTGATGAATAGCTAATGAAAAGAGTAATTAAATAAGAATTAAATTAATAAATTTCTCAATTATATCATCAATATCACATTACTGAACATCACTTAAAAACCATAAAATAACAGAAATGTGATTAAACATCTGTTCAAAAACAAACTCAGTAAATGTTGGCAACATCGAAATTAAATAGCTTAACATGATTAATCCTAACAATAGTGTTAGTGGATAACCGACCACAAAAATGGATAATTGTGGTGTAATTCTATTTAATAACCCCAATGATATATTGATGATCAACAGTAAAGTCATCAAAGGAAGCGCTAACATAATACCATTAATAAACAGTTGGTTACTTACATCAATTAAGGCTAAATAACCATTTGCAGGCAATGTCATAAGTCTAATTGGAACAATATCAAAGCTATTTGAAATACCATATAATAACCATAAGTGACCATCTAAACTTAAAAAAATCAGTAACGCTATAATATTAATTAAGCGAGATAAAACTGAAGTGGATGGCCCCCCGATTGGATCAAAAAAAGTTGCCATTCCCAATCCCATTTGCATTCCAATTAATTCACCCGAAATTCTGACGGTTATAAACGCAAGTTGCATAGTAAAACCAATCAACACGCCAATCATTATTTGCTGAGCGATAACCCATACCCCCGTTAAAGAATAGATTTTTATATTTTCATCAAGATGAGGAATGGGTAGAAGCATAACAATTACTAATGCTAAACCAACCTTTATGCGATTTGGTACTTCTTTTTCACCAAAAATTGGCGCAACCATAATTAATGCCAAAATGCGCACAAACGGAAAAAAAACATCTTTAATCCAAGAAAAGAAATCAATATTAAATAGACTGTTAATATTAAAATCCATCATTTTTAATGAGTTAAGTTAGGAATATCGGTGATAACAATTTGAATGTAGTCAATCATTGTTGACAACATTGATGGTCCCAAAATAATTAAAACCACGATCACTGCTAAAATTTTGGGAATAAATGATAAGGTCATTTCGTTAATTTGCGTAGCCGCTTGCAATAAACTAATGACTAAACCAGTAACTAAAGCGGCTAACAGTAAAGGGCCAGCAAGAGAGGCTGCAACTTTTATGGCTTGCATTGCTAAGGTACTAATATACTCAGGTGACATACTATTCCTTCATTCGAATTTCTTAACTAGAATTTTTTGACTAAAATTACTTAACTAAAATTCCCTAACTAAAGAAGCTTTGCGCTAATGAACCAAGTAATAAGTGCCAACCATCTGCTAATACAAACAACATTAATTTAAATGGTAATGATACCGTTGCAGGTGGAACCATCATCATCCCTAATGCCATAAGTGTACTGGCTACCACTAAATCGATAATTAAGAAAGGAATAAAAATCGTAAAACCTATTTGAAAAGCGGTTTTTAACTCACTGACTACAAAGGCAGGTACCAAAATTTTTAACGGAATATCTTCTCGGCTTTGGATCTCGTTTTGGTGGGACATATTCACAAATAACGCTAAATCATTTTCGCGGGTTTGAGTAAGCATAAACGCCTGCAATGGTTTAGTTGCGGTGGATAAAGCTTCTTGCATAGTGATTTGATTTTGTGAATAAGGTATATAAGCATCTTGATAAATTTTATCAGTCACCGGTGACATAATAAAAAATGTCATAAAAAGAGCAATACCTAAAATAACTTGGTTAGGTGGAGCAGATTGTGTCCCTAAAGCATTACGCAATAAACCCAATACAATAATAATGCGGGTGAAACTGGTCATTAGCAGTAGTATTGCAGGAATAAAAGTGAGTAAGGTCAAAAAGACCAATGTTTCTACAGGTAATGACCAGCTTTGTTCATTGTCCAACGTAGTACGAGAAATGATAGATAACGGTGAGATTTCAGCAAAACTATATTGGCTAATCGACAATAAGCTCAGCAAAATAACAGATTTTAACCGCACTACCCATTACTCCTTTCTTAATTTCAAAATGGACTGTAACATTTGCTCAAATATCCTATTTCTGGAAAAATCTTTCACTCTTGAAGAAGGTTCTGCTAGTAGCATATCGGTTCGTTGTTCATTTATGGTATGCAGTAAAGTCATCTGCTGCCCAGTCACACCAACAACTAATAATTGATTATCGACATGAACCAAAACAATTCGCTCTTTAGGATTGATATTGTAAGTGGCTTTTACCTCAATCAATTGTTTATTTGGCGTTTTCCAATTAAAACGTTTTACTATCCACCCTAATAATAAAATCACTGCAATCACACCGATAAGCGACATCCCCATTGATGTAACTATTTGCGTGTTTACTTTTAATTCAGGTGATACAGAAGTTATCGCAATTGTATCTGTTGCAGATATTGAAGGCTGAGCCTTATTTTCGTATATAATATCCATTAACGACTCAACCTACGTACACGCTCTGATGGAGTTATAATATCAGTGATGCGTATGCCATAATTATCACCGACAACCACAATTTCGCCTTGGGCAATTAAATAACCATTAATTAATATATCTAAAGGTTCACCAGCAAGACCATCTAATGCAATGACTGATCCTTGCGTTAAATTCAATAAATCTTTAATTGCCATCTTGGTTCGACCAAGTTCGACACTCAAATCAATCGGAATATCTAAAATAAGATTAATATCCTGCTTTTGTTCTTCAGTTTGTTGTGGTGATAGTGTTTCAAAAATAACGCCTTGAGTAGATAATTCATCACCGCTTTCATCGACTTTCGGGATCTCTTCACTATCTTGTCTGATATCAGTCATTTTGCATTCCCTCATTTAATTGTTCTATTACAGGATTAATAACCTGTTCTACTTTAATTGCATATTGTTTATTAACTTTACCGTAATGACCTTTTAATACTGGTACCCCCCCGACGGTAACATCTAAATTTGTCGGTTTATCGATCACTAAAATATCGTCAGTTTTTAACGCTAATAGTTTAGAGACAGTAGTTTGAATACGAGTAAAGTTAGCAACTAATTCGACAGTGGATTGTTTAATGCCAGAGGTTAATGAACTCATCCAAATATTATCATCTTTATAAGTTTGCTGCTCGACAGGTGGTTTGATTAAAGATTCTTTAATTGGCTCAACCATGGCATAAGGTATACAAATATAAAATGTCGCTTTAAAGCTACCAATTTCAATTTTAAATTTGGTAGTTAAAACCACATCATCAGGAGAAGTAGTAATATTAGTAAACTTACTTTGTATCTCAGAGCGGATATACTCAGTTTCAATTGAATAGATATCTGCCCACGCATTTTGATATATAGTTAATGCTAACTCTAAGACTCGTTTAATGATTTGTTGTTCAGTATGAGTAAACTCACGATCTTCTGTTGCAACCTTATTTGTACGTCCATCCCCACCAAATAATGTATCAACCACAATAAACACTAATTCAGGTGAAAACGAAAATAAAGCAGAGCCTCTTAAAGGATTAAGATGAACTAAATTTAAATGATATGTTGATGAAATATCGGAAAAATATTTAAAGTTTTGTGTTTCAATTGGAGATGCAATTACATCAGTATTGCGGCGTAACAGATTAAATAAACCTATCCTGAACTGGCGAGCAAAACGTTCATTAATAATTTCTAATGCGGTTAAACGTTCAGGAACAAAGCTATGTTTGACCGATAAATCGTAAGGTTTAACATCGGCTTTTTTGCCTGATGGTAATGATACAACACTTGTATCAGTAACGTTATCTTTAGTGGCAATTGAGCTTCCTGATACAGGGTTAGTATTCTTGTTGCCATTAATGTCGGTTATCGGTTCACGCTTATCAGACATAACAATCACCGTATAATAAAATCAGTAAAGAGCACTTCGTCGATTTTTACTGAGTGTTTGATATCATATTGGCGTGATAATGTATTTTTTATCTGTTCTTGTAATTCAAATTTACCCGTTTCTTGTTTTAATTTACTAACATATTGTTTAGATAATAAAAAAAGGATATCGCTTCTAACTTCAGGTAAATATTCTAATAATGCGGTTTTTTGGTCTTCATCGGCAACACGCAATACCATACCAACATAAAGAATTTTATTAATATCACCATTATCTTCTGATGCAGGTAATGAGACAGTAAATGGTTTTAAGGTTAAAAAAACCGGCGATACGATAGTTATTTCATCTTGCTTTTTAGTCTTGGTTTTTGGTTGATTTTGGAACCATAAATAAGCAGCTGCACTTAATGCTAACAGCGTGATGAGAATAAGTATTAAGTTCAAAATATTCACTTTCTTTGGAGTAGTTGGCATATTTATTCTTATCCCAATAAAAAATTTATAACCATTAAATGGTAATAATGATAAGAATAATAAATCAAACATGTAAAATTGATTTGAAGAATAGGCAATAAAAATATTACCTATTTAACGTTTTCAATTTATTTTTAAGGTACTAAACAGACAATAAATCACAAACTATCTTTTAAGCAAATACGCTCAAACCTGACTTAACAATATGTTTTTCGTTGTTTGACTGCTCAGTAATTTTGTCTACCGTGCTTGATACAACGGTATTCGATTGTTGACGATGATTATTTTGATGATGCATCGCTGATTGCTCGCCATCACTCATCATCGAAAAATCACTTATATCAGTTTGTTGTAAGGTAAAACCTTGTTCTTGTAATGAAGTTCGTAAAAATGGTATTGCAGATTCTAACAACCCTTTTACCATATTATGTGCAGCCATCATATGAAGATTGATATTATCATCGGTCATATCAAGTTTAATATGTAACGAACCTAATTCTTGAGGATGTAATTTAATTTCGGCAGTTTGCACTC
This sequence comes from Gilliamella sp. W8136, assembly GCF_016101285.1. Taxonomy (NCBI): domain Bacteria; kingdom Pseudomonadati; phylum Pseudomonadota; class Gammaproteobacteria; order Orbales; family Orbaceae; genus Gilliamella; species Gilliamella sp. W8136. Next base: position 106,613 of record NZ_JACFQU010000014.1, on the reverse strand, counting down.
CCTGACGGTTAAACATCATAATGTGCTGAGTTAACGATTTTTGCCATTGCGCTACATCAACAGGCGTAGATAGATCCATTGTATAAGGTGTTACAGTCGAATTCGCTGACGATAACAAGTTAGGTTCATTGGTCATCGGTGATAAAGACGAAGCTTGATGGATAGGCGTTATTACATCGTTACCCCCTAAATTCATAGCAAAATCAGTTTGCGCAGAGGTCACCTTTGGCATCACATCACTAATACTTGATAAGTTATTTGATGAATTAAATAAATAATTACTCGTATCATGGTTAATTTCAGTATTTTTATGGTTGATAAGTGTGGTGTCTGCTCGACGTTTTGCTTCAATTAATGACATAAAATTATTTTGTTGCGTTATCGAGTGAATGACACTCCCTTCATCATGAATAAATTCGTTGGCTGGCTCACTGTCTAATGGATTTGTCGATAGATTTGTCGGTAGATTAGTCAATAAGTTGGCTTCTAATATTTCAGAATTTATCTTATTTGTTGGCAGTAAAGATGGGTTGGTAGGTATATCCCTATTGTCTACACTGTTTACCGCTGTCGAACTGATAATAGCCAATTTTTCCTGATCGAAATACTCAACAGCAACGGGATAACCGCCAATAATTAACTCATCATCCTTAACGTTATTATCATCAAGTTCCTCATTATCAATATCGTTGGATTTGATTTGAGTTGGCTTATTAGCAGGTTGACTATACTGTTCACTCAGTAACAATAATTGCTCAAACAGATTACTATCATTATCGATGGTATCTTTAGTAACAACCTCTGATTGATGCGCTGGCATTAAGTTTAAATTACCAATCAAATTAATACTCACTCAATATCCTCCTTGCTAATTGCTGCTGGGCAAATTCATCGGTCAGTTTTTGTTGTAAACGATTTTGCTGTTGTAAATATTTGTTATATTGCTTACTTAACAATGTTGTATAGGTGTTCAAACTTTTTTGTGATTGATTAAGCTGGTTAGTAATCTGCTTTTGTTTGATATCTAAGGTTAATAACAGTTTTTTTTGCTGCTCTATCCCTTGCTCAATTGTGGCAATAAAAGCATTAAAATTATTTAATTCATAGCCTTTTATGCCATCAGATAAGGCATCATTCAGTTTTTGTTGATACTCAACATAGTAATCATTTAAGACATTGAGTTGTGACTGTGCTTTATCTTGATTCTCATTTGCTTTTTTTAACTTAAGTAAATTATCGTCAACCGATTTTTGCGCTAATTTTTTTAATGTTGTAAAAGCTAATTGTGAAGGATTTTCATTCATGAGTACTTTCCTAACCGATTAATGTTGGCTCACAATCGCGGCTAATTGTTGGCACGCCTCTTCATATCCACAATGTTCGTAAATACCTTGTTGCAAAAATTTTTGCATGGCTGGATATAAATTTATCGCCTTATCTAGCAAAGGATCAGTACCTGCCACATAGGCGCCAACATTAATTAAATCGCGATTACGTTGAAAACTGGAAAATAGCTGTTTAAATAAGCGTGATTTCTTTTCATCTTCAGTAGCGGTAAGATCGGTCATTACTCGACTAATGGATGCTTCAATATCAATAGCGGGATAGTGGCCTGACTCAGCCAGCGCACGCGACAAAACAATATGCCCATCTAATATTGCCCTAGCCGAATCAGCTATCGGATCTTGTTGATCATCGCCTTCGGTTAAAACCGTATAAAAAGCAGTAATGGCCCCTTTACCATGTTCGTCATTGCCTGCCCTTTCAACAAGAGCCGGTAATTTTGCAAATACAGAAGGTGGATATCCTTTGGTGGCTGGAGGTTCACCGATTGCTAAGGCAATTTCTCGTTGCGCCATAGCATAGCGAGTCAAAGAATCCATGATTAATAAAACATTAAAACCCTGATCGCGAAAACTTTCAGCAATTCTTGTTGCATAGGCAGCGCCTTGCAAACGTAATAATGGTGATACATCGGCTGGTGCAGCGACCACAACAGCACGGGCTAAACCCTCTTCACCTAAAATATTTTCGATAAAATCTTTAACTTCCCGTCCACGTTCACCAATCAAGCCCACAACAATAATATCGGCTTGTGTATAACGAGCCATCATACCGAGTAAAACACTCTTACCGACACCCGAGCCAGCAAATAGCCCCATTCGTTGGCCTTGTCCGACAGTTAATAATGCGTTGATGGCTCTTACCCCAACATCCAGAACTTGATGAATGGGGGTGCGATTTAAAGGATTGAGTGTTTTATTGACTAAACCAGCATATTCAACATGTTCTGGTAATGGCTTACCATCTAACGGTTTACCCATGGCATCAACGACTCGACCTAATAACGCCATACCGACGGGTAATAATTTATGACTAAAATATGCTAAATCATATTGTAAAGTATAAACTCGAGCACCTAATAAAATGCCATCGGTTGCCTCAAATGGCATCAAAAATAAAGTTTGCCCATTGAATCCAACCACTTCACACTCGACCGCATCCAGTTGACCATTAGATTGTCGCTCAACAAAACAGTTTGAACCTAATGGTAATTTTAACCCCACAGCTTCAAGCACTAATCCCGATGCTTTGACTAATCGTCCATATTGGCGAATTAAAGATAAAGATTGAAGTTTCTGCGTAGCTTGGCTAATTTTGTTGATCCATTGCGATGAGTAAGTCATATTAATGCTCACCTTTCATGTAAACAATCGGACATGATTTGCCAATGATTGGCAACATTGGTATCAATTTCATTGGTATCTGTAAAAATTTTACAGCCACCACTTTCAATATTAGGATCGGCGATAAATTGCCAATGGTATTGTTTAATTTCTTCACTTAGTATTGGCTCTAACCATAACAGATCATCAGGGTTAAGATGCAATAAAATCGGTTCGGATAACATCGAACACTGTTCAATAAGCATTTGTATCGTAAAGACCAGCTGCTTTTGTTTGACTTTAGAAAGAGTGCCAACGGTTTTTTGTGCAGCAACCAATGCTAAATCAATTAATTTGGGGACGATTAACTCATCAATATCATTAATTGACTGCTGAAAATTGCGTATTAAATCAGTGATGTTCTCTACTGCTTTTAACTTTTCATCGCTAAGTTGCTGCTCTATCTGTTGACGTCCTTCTTGCTGTCCAAGCGCAAATCCCTGTTCATAACCAGAGTGTTTACCCACATCAAAACCTTCCGCTTGACCTAATGTGAACCCTTCTTGATAAGCTTGTGCTTTAACTTCTTGCTTTAACTGCTCAAGTGTTTCTTGGTCAACATCAGGTTCTTTATTCGATTCAATTAACTCTAATTCCTGTTCAGGCTGGCAAATTTCACTTTCTTGGGTACTGTCGTTAGTACTGAGTTGTGATAACGTTGCCGAGGTTAAATCCTGAAAAATAAGTGGTTTCCAGTTCAATCTATGGGATTGATTATACATACTCATCATCACCACGACTCAAGATCACTTCACCACTTTCCGCTAAGCGACGCGCAATAACCAAAATTTTCTTCTGTTCAGTTTCAACTTGTGATAGGCGCACAGGTGGTCTGTTTTCCAGATCTTCACGTAAAATAGAGGCGGCACGTTGTGACATATTACTTAATAACTTATCACGTAATGCGACTGATGCGCCTTTCAAAGCAATAATTAATGTTTCATTATCAACATCTCTAAGTAGACGTTGGATACTTCTGTCATCAACTTCAATGAGATTTTCAAATAAGAACATTTCATCAATAATTTTTTGAGCAAGTTCGTGGTCATAATCACGTAACGCATTGATAACAAGCTCTTCTTGATGAGATTTCATTAAGTTAATAATTTCTGCTGCGGTACGAATGCCACCCATATTATTCAGTTTAAGATTTTGACCATGTAATAATGTAGATAATGATGTCGATAAAACTTGTAGCGCTGATGGTTCGACACCTCCAAAAGTTGCAATACGTAACATGACATCATTACGTAATTCGTCATCAAACAGATTTAAAACTTCAGCAGCTAAATCCCGATTCAGATGAATTAAAATAGTAGCAATAATTTGTGGGTGCTCTTTTTTAACCAGATCAACTGCCCGTGCAGCATCAACAAAATTAAGCATTTCAAGACCATCGGTGGCTTCTTCTCGATCAGTTTCTAACAACTCATCAAGTAAACGTTCGGTTTTTTCACTACCAATGGATTTTTCGAGTACTGAACGTAAATAACCATCAGCATCGGTAGTTAAAACGGCACAATTTTCAAGTGTAAATTGACATTCATTGAGAATACTTTTCAATTGCTCTTGCGAAAGCTGTGGTAAAGACATCATTGCACTACTGATGTGTTGTACTTCTTTAGGGTTAAGATATTGCATCACTTTGGCAGCAAGATCTTCACCCAATACCATCATTACTGTAGCGGCTTTTTGAGTTTCACTTAAATTCATTATTCTGTGTCCCTCTTATTCATCCAACCACGAATAATTAATGCCATTACCCGAGGCTCTTTCTCGACAATTTTTCGAATATATTGTTGTTGTTGCATATTATCTTCAAATATTTTCTGCTGCTGTTTACTGTGCGCTTTATAATCTAATTTCTCATCTAGCGTTGCTTGAGCATCCGTCGATTTATTATTAACACTTAAATAATGTCTTTGTAGTTTCAGCCATACTGAACGCAATACTTTTCGCCAGATAATCCAAATGATTAAAATATAGATTAAATATTTACCGCCTGTTTTGATAGAATCATAAAATTCAGGCGTTTTCCAAAACGCGATACCACTCTCTTCATCAAACTCTTGATCTGTAAATTTTAAATTGGCAACAGTCAAACTATCACCACGTAATTGGGAAAAACCCATCGCTTGACGAGCTAATAATTCAATGTCGTTTAATTCATTACTATCAAGTTTTACCCATTGTTCGGTTGGAAGTGATGATTTATTTTCATCATCACTCTCATTTGTCTCATTATTCTCTGATTCATTGGTCACAAGCTTATAGTTAACTAGTACTGCAACCGATAAACGTTTAATGCGCCCTTCAGGTATTTTGCTGTGTACAACTTGCCGATTCACTTCATAATTTAAAGTATTATTGGATTGCCAGTTGCTCGGCTGCTGCTTATCGGCAATATCGTTGGATTCCTTGTCTTCATCAATAGGGGCACTTGATGTAGGTACAGGTTGATTAGATAACGCACCTGGCACACCACCTATGCCATAACTATTAATTAATTGCCGATTTTCCGTTAACTGTTTACTGCGAATAGTTTGCTTGGCAATATCACTATTAGGATCATAAATTTCTGAAGTCGATTCTTGTCGGCTAAAATCAACCTCAGCATTCACTTGCACCCGAACATTATTTTTACCCAAAATAGGGATAATAATTTTTTCAACGCGCTCACGAACACTGTTTTCAATGCGTTCACTAAATTCTAATTGCGCCACATTGGCATTTCGGTCACGATAATTTTCACCGGTTAATAGATGACCATGTTGATCAATAATCGTAACTTTATCGGCCTGTAATTCGGGTACACTACTTGAAATTAAATGAATAATGGCATCAATTTGTCCTTGTGATAGACTGCGACCAGGTAATAACGTTAATGCCACCGATGCGGAAGGAAATTTTCGTTCTCGGACAAATAATGATGGTTTGGGCATCGCCAAATGCACTCTAGCATCATTAATGCTACTTATAATTGATATTGTTCTGGATAATTCGCCCTCCAAAGCACGTTGGTAATTAACCTGTTCATTGAATTGACTCATACCAAAACTTTCTTTATCGAGTAATTCAAAGCCAACAGCACCACCTTTAGGCAATCCTTGTTGAGCAATACGCAAACGCGTATCATAAACTTTATCTTCAGGAATTAAGATGGTCGATCCCGACGATGAAAATTTATAGGGGATATTCATCTTATCGAGCTGGCTGATAATCTCGCCACCATCTTTATCATTTAAATTACTAAATAAAACACTATAAGAGTCATCTTTAACCCATAAATAGATGATACTGATAATAGCAATAGCAATAACAGCTGCAATTGACCCTGCCATTTTGGCATTGTGTTTTATTTGGTTAATAAAAGGTAATTTATTTAATATTGATTCACCTTTACCGTCGACTGTTTGGCTAGCCATAAAAATCCTAATGCTAAGCTGATTAGATTAATTCTAGGCTCTATTATCTTTGTATTAATAAAAATCAATAGCTAAAAAAACACAGCATTTTCCCCTTACTTATGCCATTTAGTTTTTGCCTTGTATGATAAATTGCACAGTAAAGTGACAAAATGGGAATTACCAAGCCGTTATGACAACGATCAATACATTAAATACAAATGAACTTACAAATTTAAATGCACCCTATGCCACAAAGCCTCAATTAACCGATGAGAATAACTTTATCAATGAGTTAAAAACCGCATTGGATAACATTAGCCAATTACAAATACAAGCCAATCATTCAGCTAAAGCGTTTGAAATGGGAGAACCGAATGTTTCACTAAATGAAGTAATGGTTAACATGCAAAAATCTTCAGTTTCGTTACAATTTGGTATTCAAGTTCGAAATAAATTAGTTTCAGCATATCAAGAAATCATGAATATGAATGTTTAAACCATTATCGGATAGCTAATCATCTACTAGATGATGGTATTTTGGTTTAAAAAATATGATTAATTAACTGCCAATTTTTATAGTAAATTGGCTTAACCTCACCACTATTGTTGCAACAACGACTAATCAATCGCTCTCCTTTTAAATTTTTATTATTTGAAAAAATTAAGATTATTAATTTTTAACACCATGCAAGTTATTACATACAATCGGCATGGTAAAGTTTGCCATTTAGTTTTACATTAATAAATAGTCTGGATCAAGTTAAGACTCAGGTGATCAGTTTCCCGGCAATCTTTTCAACGGGCAATGCCACTTAAAAACTTTATAATGCTCGTTTATTTATTAGCAAGATATGTTTATAAACAGAACTAAGGTCTGAAGAGTTTGAAAATGGAGATCTAAAATAGACAATCAATCCTAATGATCCTTTAGGAAATTTATTCGTTTGTGAATATATCTATAGCAACCCCAGAAGTTATCCAGTGCTTGATGCAAAAGGTGCACGTTATTGTGAAATGAGCGAGTCGCCATTGCAAGCACAGTGTATGCTTTAAAGATGTAAAATTAATCAATAAAAAGTTTGAGGAAAGGTGCTTTTTATATGTTAAAAACCCTTTTCCTCAATTACGTTTAGTTAATTACTAACTTAATAAATAAGGTCAAGGGTATTTAGTTACTTATACTAGGTTGGCAACTTTTTGATAACTGCCTATTTTGGTTTGATAATCAACTTGTTCGCCAATAAGCTTGCTCAGTTCACTACGCCGCACATGCATTAATTGGACTAATTGCTGATGATTGCTAATGATATTGTTGAAATACATTTTCATAATATCTTGCTGTTGTGTAGACATATTTTCAATAACAGGCAAACCTTCATTTAGTTTAACATCCTCCGTTAATTGATGATATTTGGCTTGCCAACTGATTAAAGATTCCCAATCTTCTTTTTGACTATCAATTAGCATTTGTCCAACAATATAATTAAGTTGCTCATATTGTTCTAATAATAAATTAGTATTCAAAGCCAATACTCCCACTATGCTATCTCTCGCCAAGCTTGAGCAATATTATCAAGCAAATCAAAACAGGTTTGCAGTTTTTCCCTATCATTATGTAAGTTAGCTAAAACCAATTGCTGGCTAATGTAGTGATAAAGCTGATCTAAGTTTTCGGCAATTTCACCACCCTGCTCTAAATTAAGACAACTTTTAAGCCCATTATCAATGATATTAATTGCTTTGGAAATGGCTTTTCCTTTACCTGCAATATCACCTTTCTGTATATATAAATCAGCGAGTCGAATAGCATTAAGCGCACCGTCAAATAACAAAACAATAAGCTGATGTGGTGATGCCTGACTGACACTGGTTTCTAAATTAACTTGTTTATAAGCTTGAGATCCCATTTTATACATTGTTATGCCTTATTTTTTTAAATTCGCCATCATTTCAAATTGGGTAGTAAGGTAATTACTCATACCATTTAATTGATTGATTAATATATCTAGTTTGGTAAATTGCACCCGATAACGCTCGATCGTTTGGTCAATGGAGTTATTAACTTGATCATAACGTTTATCTAATGATTTTAACGTTGAATTTAAACCGTTCGTTGCAGTATCAATCATGCCATCACTATCAATAAAGCTACTGACTTTGGCAAACACTTCGTTAGCAATGCCTGTTGTTTCACCATCGCCTGTAAATAAAATGGCTACCGCATCACTGTTTTCTTTAAGAGCTTTTTCCAATTCGTTTTCTTTAATCACCAACTTGCCGTTGCTATCCATATTGATACCAATTTGTGACAGTACCGATAATTCACCTGCTTGACCTTTCGAAAATATAGAGCGAATGCTTTGATCAATATTACGTAGTGTGGAATCTCCAATCAGTGGTCCATTATTACTATTTAATTCATCTGAATTGGCATCGCTGGCAGTAAATTGCGTTAAAGTTGATATGGTTGATTGCAATTGATTGAATGCATCCACCCACTCTTTAAGTGCCTCTTGCGTTTTTTCATTATCCGCCGCGATAGTTAAATTTTGTGAGGTGGTTGTGACCGCTTTTAACGTGATATCAACACCCGGAATAACATCTTTAACAGTATTTGATGCACTGTTAACTGTAATACCATTGAAACTAAATTTGGCATCTTGCGCTTTAGCGACTTCACTCATTGCCGATGAATCAGCTTGATTAATATCAAAGCCAATGAGTGAATTAAGCTTATCATCATCGGATGAAACAGAAGTAATGGTTTGTTGCTCACCGGTTTCTTTTGATGTAATAACTAACTGATAACTATCCTTTCCTGAACGCACAATGGTTGCATTTACGGTTGATTCACTGGTTGAACCATCTTCATTAACCACTTTTGCTTGATTGATCGCATTGGCAATCGACTCTAACGACGTCTCATCTTTGGATAAAGTAACATTTAACTTTTGGCCATTGGCTTGTTCAATGGTAAGTGTTCGAGTTTCATTATCATTGCCGAGCGCTGCATTTTTATCGTTTACCGCATTAGTTGCAACGCTATGTGCACGAGCAAGTTGTTCAACACTAACGGAGTAATTACCTAATTGAGCATTACTTCTGACATTAGTCGTAAAATAATTATCATTACCTGATACGGTACGACCATGAAAAATTTCTTTTTTTTGCAATTTGGCTGTCGCATTATTAAATGTGGATAACGCACTTTTTAACTTGCCAAAACCACTAATCTTATTATTTATTGCTTTTTGCTGCGCTTTTATTGGGGTAAGACGATTTTTTTCAACGGCTTCTAATTGATCTAATACTTCATTTAAATCAATACCAGAACCAATTCCTAAAATACTCATTGCCATGATTAATTATCCTAATATAAATTCTTTCATCACTTGTTTTATCGACCAATGTAATAAAAAGTTTAGTATTGAGAATAAATTCACAGGTTAAAAGTAACAATCAAAGATTGTTTAACACAGTAGGATATATTTTATAAAAATAATTTTTATATAACCAATTGAAAAATAAAAATAATGTTATTTATTTTTTAAAAATTTTTTTTAAAACCAATATTCGTGGAAAAAAATACTAAAGTTTCTTTTTTTAAAACCGATAACTAAAGTATCAGCAAACATATTGAATAACTCTCTTCAATATCGTGTTGATCAAACTTATTATATTAAAGGAGATAAAAATGGCACAGGTAATTAATACCAATAGTATGTCTTTAATGGCAAGAAATAATCTAAATCATTCTCAAAGCGTTCTTGGAACTGCAATTGAGCGTTTATCATCTGGTATGCGTATCAACAGTGCTAAAGATGATGCTGCAGGTCAAGCAATTGCTAACCGTTTTTCTTCAAGTATTCGTGGTTTAACTCAAGCAGCACGTAATGCAAATGACGGTATCTCAATTGCACAAACAACTGAAGGTGCATTAAACGAAATCAACAATAACGTACAACGTATTCGTGAGCTAACTGTTCAAGCAGCAAACGGTACTAACTCTGAAAGCGATCTTGCATCAATTCAAAATGAAATCGATCAACGTTTACAAGAGATCGACCGTGTATCTGCACAAACTGACTTTAATGGTACTAAAGTATTATCTGAAGATAAAACGCTTAACATTCAAGTAGGTGCAAATGATGGTGAAATCATTGCTATCAACTTGAAACAAATTGACAGTGAAAAATTAGGTTTAAATGGTTTCAATGTATCAGATGCGCCAACTGCTGATCCATTAAAAACAATTGATGCGGCATTATCAACAATTGATGAATTACGTGGTGAGCTTGGTGCGGTACAAAATCGTTTTGAGTCAACTGTAAATAACATCAACAATACTGTAAATAACCTAAGTTCAGCACGCAGCCGTATTGAAGATGCAGATTACGCGGAAGAAGTATCTAATATGACTCGCGGTCAAATCTTACAACAAGCAGGTACTTCAGTATTAGCACAAGCAAATCAAGTACCTCAATCTGTACTTTCTCTACTACAATAGAGTATACAATTAGAATTTATGGTCACTCTAATTTGTACTGTAGCAATAATGGTATTTTTTAATACCATTATTGTTAAAAAAGTTAATTACCTATTTTTTTCATCTTATTCTAGCCATTAATTCAATCAATTAGCGTGATAATATTCGTTAGCATTTTTTTATATTGGTTCAGAAAATGAGTGATAGCCTGTATAACTCTCAAGGTATAGTGAATCAAATTGATTGGCAACAGTATATCTATTTAGTTCGTAATGAAGCACTTAAATTAGCGGTTCGTTTGCCAACCACAATTGAACTTGATGACTTATTACAAGTAGGTTATATCGGTTTGCTAGAGACCATAAAGCGGTATGATGCTTCCCAAGGTTATTCTTTTACCACATTTGCCATTCCTAGAATAAAAGGCGCTATGCTAGATGAACTGCGTAGTCGAGATTGGTTACCAAGACAAACGCGGAAAAAAATTAAAGATGTGACAAATGCAATTAATGAGTTAGAAAAAAAACTAGGTGTACCTCCTAATGACCATCAGATAGCGGCATATTTGCAATTATCGATTACTGAATATCACAAAGTATTATTAGATTCAAATTACAGTCAGATATTTTCCTATGATGAAATACAAAAAAAATTAGGCGATAACATCGACACATTAATTGAATCAGGCTCTGACAATAACCCTTTTTCTTCAATCATTAATGATGAAATTCGCAATATTATGATTCAACAGATTGATAAATTACCTGAAAAAGAAAAAATGGTTTTAGCACTTTATTATCAAGAAGAGCTGAATTTAAAAGAGATTGGTAACGTGATGAATATTAGTGAGTCTCGTGTAAGTCAGTTACATAGTCAAGCAATTAAACGAATACAAAGTAAAATTACCTTATAAAAACAGAATTAAAAGAGAAAAGCGCAGAAAAATAATTCGAAAATAAATTGATATGATTTTTTTATTGACGTTTCTCATTTAAAAATGTAATTTTAAGTATAAAAAAATTATTGTTGTTTTATTTTATCAATTATTCGTTTTTTTATACGGATATAAATATGGATGGGTGATTAAATTGGGAAATATATTAGATGATGATATTTTGAAATCTATACACCACTTGAATCTTTCAACACTCTTGTTAAGTCAAAAGATGCTTGAAAAAGATAAAGCGATGGCAATGTATCGATTAGGTATTGATGAAGAAACAGCCGATATACTCAGCAGTTTAAATACGTCGCAAATGTTAGTTTTATCCGAAACCAATCAATTAACATTTCAATTGCGATTTGAAAACGCAGAAATGATGAAGAAACTCACAGAAGACTCGCGCATAAGTGATATAAAACAAATGCATACGGGCATACTTTTATCAAGTTTACTTTTAGATTCATTAAATAAGTAGTGGAAAGGAATCAGGATGAAAGATACAAGTATCATTCAAAAATATAAGGAAGTTCAATTAGCTACCCGATTAATTTCACTTGGTGCAAGAATTCAAATGCTAGAAAGTGAAACAAATTTAAGTCGAGGTAAACTAATAAAACTGTATAAAGAAATTCAAGGCTGTCCTCCTCCTAAAGGTTTATTACCGTTCTCCACTACATGGTTTATGACTTGGGAACCCAATATTCACTCTAGTATATTTTACAATGCTTACCGTTTTTTGGTGAAACATGGCACAAAGCCCGGTATTCAAACAATTTTAAAAGCCTACCAACTTTATTTAGAACAATGTTCATTCTCACATGAAAACAAACCCGTCTTAGGAATAACTCGTGCTTGGATTTTAGTCAAATTTGTTGAAAGTAATGTCATGCAACAATCCTGTTGTAAAGAGTGTCATGGACGATTTATCACCCATGCTTACCAGCCATACAACAGTTTTATATGCAGTTTATGTCAGCCACCATCAAGAGCGGAAAAGAATAATAAAACCCCTAAAGAAAACCATGAAAAGTGTTTGCAGGTACTATCAATACCTAGTGGTTTTAATTCAGCAATTGCTAGAAAAATGACAGTTTGAAATTAATAGTAGAAACATAAATTATGGAGAAAAAGGAAATCCAATGCTAATAATTATAGGTTATATTGTTGTTATCGCTTCTGCACTACTTGGTTATGTTTTAAGTGGTGGTTATTTAGCAGTTCTTTTTCAACCATTAGAGTTTCTAATTATTGGAGGAACAGCAATCGGGGCTTTTATTGTCAGCAATGAAAAGAAAGTAATTAAATCGACACTTAAAGCATTAGGTCAATTGTTTAAATCATCCAAATATAATAAAACACTTTATCTAACACTGATTAATTTAATGTACACCATTCTTACCCAAATTCGACAAAATGGTACATTATCTATTGAATCTGATATTGATAATCCAAAAGAAAGTGAATTATTTAAAAAATATCCGCTTATTTTAGCCAATCCTCAAATCTGCGACTTTATCACTGATTATTTGCGATTAATGATTAGTGGCAACATGAATGTATTTGAAATTGAAGCACTGATGGATGAGGAGATTGAGACTTATATTCACGAATTAGAAAAACCTGCGGATGCAATTTCAGCTGTTGGAGATGGATTACCTGCTTTTGGTATTGTGGCTGCGGTTATGGGGGTTATCAATACGTTAGCACAAGCCGACAGACCTGCGAGTGAATTGGGAGAACTTATTGCACATGCCATGGTAGGAACTTTTCTAGGTATTTTGCTTGCTTATGGATTTGTCTCACCACTAGCGGCGTTATTAAAGCAAAGAAACGCCGGTGTGATCAAAACGCTGGAGTGTACCAAAGTTATACTGATTGCAAGTATGCACGACTATGCTCCGCAAATTTGCATTGAATTTGGACGAAAAACGTTATTTTCTCATGAAAGACCATCTTTCTTTGAATTAGAAAAATATATCCAAGATGTAAAAGATAAAAATGCCAACTCAAATGAAAATAATAAATAATGAAAGAGAACTCTGTAAGAATAATCACTAAGAAAAAATCCGGACATGGTGGCAGTCACCATGGAGGTTCGTGGAAAATCGCTTATGCTGACTTTATGACAGCGATGATGGCACTTTTTTTGGTCATGTGGTTAATTTCCAAAGCGAGTCCGCAAGAATTACAAGGTATTGCAGAATATTTTAGAACACCTCTTATTTTAGGGCAAAATGGCGGTAAAAACCTAAGTGATAGTGAAAGTCCTATTCCAGGTGGTGGTGACGATGTTATTAAAAACTTAGGTGAAGAAACAAATACGCTTCCAAACCAAAGCCTAACAGAATCTGAATCTAAACAACTTGAAAGATTAGAGCTTATAAAAACAGCTCAAAAAATCTATGAAGTGTTTGAAATCGATCCGAGGTTAAAAAATTTAGCGGCCAACCTGATTATTGAATTAACTGAATTGGGATTACGGATTCAAATTCTAGCAACGGATGACAACCCCATGTTTGAAGTAGGAAGTGCCGTTATTCATTCTGACATGCAACACATTTTACATGCACTTGCGCCAATTTTAAATTCTTTGCCAAACAAAATGACATTATCTGGTCACACCGATGAGCGTCAATATATAACGGGTGATCGAGGGTATAGTAACTGGGAGCTATCGGCTGATAGAGCTAATTCATCAAGAAGGGAACTTATTGCTGGCGGATTAGATTCTGGCAAGATTATTCGCATTATTGCTCTTGCCGATACAGTTAGTTTAAATAATAAAAATTACAGCAAAGATGCTAATCGTCGTATTAGTATTTTAATTTTGAATAAGTCGGCACAACAATATATTGAAGATGAAAATACGATGACGGGAATAGATTTTTTAAAACAAGCAAAACCAATTAAATCAGAGTAATACCAATAAAAACAATTTAATTGTATACGCTAAAAAAATTAAAATCTAAAAAAATCCAATTTTATCTAAAAATAACTAAAGTTTTACGATTTTAGACCGATATAAAAGATAACCTTTTAAGTTAATAATTTGGTTATTAACTGAAATTATATTTAGGAGCTATTATGTCAAATTCATTGATGAATACAGGTATTAGTGGATTAAATGCAGCACAAAATATGCTTAATGTGATAAGTAATAACATTAGTAATGCACATACTGTTGGTTATAATCGGCAGCAACAAATTTTGCGGCAAGCAAATGGCACTAAATATAATTATGGATTTGTTGGTAATGGTGTATCAGTATCATCCGTTAATCGAGCGTATAATAGTTTTGTGGTAGGGCAATTACGCCAATCACAGTCACAAAATGGTTCGATAAAAGCTTATTACAACGAATTATCAAAAGTCGATAATTTATTAGCTGAAAATGAAAACAGTATTTCTTCACAATTAAATAATCTGTTTACTAGTTTAAATAAACTCTCCTCTAATGCAGGGAACGCTGCTTCGAAACAGACTGTCATTAATGATCTCAGCTCTTTAGTAAGTAAATTCAATAAAACAGAGTTAAATTTAAAAAATCAGATTGCCAATATCAATACTGAAATTGTTAATAACGTTGATACGATTAACTCATACACAAAACAAATTGCTGACCTTAATCAAAAAATTGCAAGATTACAGGCAGTAAGTGGTGGACTTGAACCAAATGCACTACTTGATGAACGAGATCAATTGGTTAATGAATTAAGCGAAATGATCGGAATAACCGTTACCGAACAAAATGGAGAATATAATATTTCGCTTCCTAATGGTTTAAGTCTAGTACAAGGATCTTCGGCAACTCAATTATCGGTACAACCGTCTAAAGATGATCCTGCTTTAAATACGATTATTTACACGCATAATTCTGGCGCAACTCAAGAACTGACAAGCCAAAATATTGCGTCAGGCCGGTTAAATGGATTATTAACTTTTCGTGATGGACCACTCCTTGAAGCACGCAATCAGCTCGGTTTAATTGCCTTAAATTTAGCTGAGCGTTTTAATGAAGTTCATATGTCAGGTGTTGATATTAATGGCGATGCTGGTGAAAAATTATTTGATTATCAGTCTCCTAGCAGTATTGCTAACACCAAAAATCAAGGTAATGCTACGGCTAAAATCAATTACAACAAAGTAACAGATGTAAAAGCGTCTGATTATAAAATTGAGTTCAATGGTAGTGACTGGGTCGTAACCAGATTATCAGATAGTAAACAAATTACACCACAAGTTGAAGATGGTAAGTTATTATTTGATGGATTATCTATTGAAATAGATGGCAATCCAGTTGCAGGCGATAGCTTTTTACTTAAACCTGTTGCCGATGTAGCATCATCATTACAACTATTAGTGAAAGATGTGAATAAATTCGCAACAGGCATTAATGACGATGAAAATGGTAATGGTGACAACCGTAATGTTGCTAAATTACTTGATATTCAAAACGAAAAATTAATTAACGGTACAAAAACCTTAAATAGTGCTTATAACGCGTTGGTCAGTTATGTGGGAAGTGAAACACAAACCGCTAAAATTTCAGCGCAATCGAGTCAAAATATTACCCAAGAAATTTATGAGCAAAATCAATCGATATCGGGTGTGAATATTGAAGAAGAATATATTTCTATGCAAGTTTATATGCAGTATTACCAAGCTAATGCAAAGATTATTGATGCTGCAACGACAATATTCGATACCATTTTAGGTTTGGCTAAATGATAAAAGGATGAAAATATGCGTGTTAGTACTAATTCAATGTATCAAAAAAATTTAAATAGTATTTTAGATACCAATAATAAATGGCAAAAATCAGGATTACATTTAGCAACTGGTAAAAAAATCTTATCGCCGTCAGATGATCCAATGGGTTCATCACAAGCGTTAATATTAAAACATTCCCAATCGAGAAATAATCAGTTTCAAGCTGCACGTGAAAGTGCTAATAACTCGTTAAGTCGCCAAGATACCATACTAAAAGAAGCAAATACCGTTATCCAATCGATTCAAGAAACATTAGTTTATGCAGGTAATGAAACGCTAAACGATGAAAACAGAGTTGATTTAGCCAATAAACTACAAGGATTAAAAGATCAGTTAATATCCTTAGCCAATGCCAAAGACACGAATGGGAATTATCTGTTTGCGGGTAACAAAAATGACACGCCTCCTTTTGTTGTCGATGAAAATGGCAAAGTTAATTATGTCGGTGGCTCAACAACCATTAACATATTTATTGATGAAACACGTGAAGTAGCAATGAGTTTTACTGGTGAGCAAATTTTTATGACCGGTGCCAATAGTGCTGTTGAAAGTAATATTTTTGCCAGCATTGATTATGCGCTTGAAGCATTACAAATTGATTTAGATGACAACGATCCTGATTCGATTGCGCAATTTAGAGAGGGGCTATCCAAAGCCAGCCAAGGAATCGATAACTCGTTTGAAAACATATCAACCGTGAGATCATCGGGCGGTAATGTACTGGCAGAGGTCGAAAGATTAACAGCCCTTGGTAAGACCTTGGACATCGATTTTGAAATGCAAATTAGTCAAATCGAAGATGTGGATTGGTATGAAGCTATTTCAGACTATGTGATGTTACAAGCAAATTTACAAGCGGCACAATATACCTTTATGAATATGCAAAACATGTCGTTATTTCAAATGAAATAGCGGATTGTCACAAAACTTCATTTATACAAAAACGTTAATACATTATAGTTAACAATATACATAAAAAAACAGGAGGCAAAAGCCTCCTGCTCATTAATTTCTTTAAGTTAAAATCAATTTATCCTGATACTATTTAAAAGCAATTTGTCTAAAACCCGATAGGGATTTGGGCGGTATACTTTTAGCAATTGTCTCAATACGATTGATAATTTGAATCAGTTTTTCACTATAGTTCGGATCGGTTGCATAATTAGCATCTTGTAATGCTTTAGCGGCTGTTCGTGCGTCGGGCGCATTAACCACTGCACGATAACGTGGATTTTTAGTGAGTAAATTAAGGTAATCCGTTATTGCATGTTGTTTACTATTATACACCCTAAAGTCATCTTGAATTTTAACGCTATTGTTATTTAAAAATTCTTGTGTTGTTAAACGAGTAGAACTGTCTTTCCATGATGGCGACGCTTTGATACCAAAATAGTTATGACTCAGCTGATTATCGGCTGTTTTTATCTGTTTTTTACCCCATCCTGTTTCTAATGCGGCTTGAGCAATAATAACTTCATATGGAATACCTGAAGCTTTAGCAGCTTTTTTAGCTGGTTCAAACCATTCAACCACAAATTGCGTGATATGGTCTTGATCAGAATGATTAGTGGGTGATGATAATTGGTTGACGTCAGCATTCGTTAAATTATTGGCTTTATGTTGCTGATAGAGCAATTGACCTAATGCCGCTGGCGATAGATTTGATGAATTACCACTAAATAGAGATTGTGCTAATTGCAGATTAGTTTGATTATTATTTGCTTGAGATTGCGCATTAATATTAACCGCAGAATGAGGCTGATTCGTTAGTTGTTTGGCAATAATATTGGCAAGCCCAAGGCCTTTTCCTGCTGTTTGCTGAGCAATTTGCTGATCAAACATAGAGGTAAAAAGTTGCATGGCAGATTGATTAAATAAACCACCATTCGGAACGGCCTTGCGCATAGATTGCATCATCATATTAACAAATAATGTTTCAAACTGATCCGCAACTTGTTTAATGCTTTCATTTGATCCATTAACGGCATCGCGTCTTAATTGGTTAATGCTTGAAAAATCATAAGCAAAACGGTTAATGGACTGATTAACTAAATTTTTCATATTAATAATTCTGTTTTAAATCGTCTCCAGCGCGGCGTGTAAACAACCTGCCGTTTTTAATGCTTCGAGTATGGACATTAACTCCGTAGGATTTGCGCCCAATAAATTAAGTGAATGAATAACTCGGTTTAAGTCGGTACCTGAAGCCAAATTATGCAGTGCACCACCCTCTTGTTCAATGCTCACTTCCTCATCCGGAACAACGACAGTTTTTCCGTCTGTCAATGGTGTATTAGGTTGACTCACTTTTAATTTGTTATTGACTACAACCGATAAATTACCATGAGCCACAGCACAATTGTCTAATTTAACTTTTTGATTCATCACCACAACGCCAGTACGTGTATTTAACACCACTTTAGCTGAAATGGGTGTATTACCAATTTCAAGATTTTGTATGCGTGACAATAACTTTACGCGCGCCTGATTATCCTTAGGCATTGTTACCGTGACGGTAGTACCGTCCATCGCAACCGCGGTATTTTTTTGTAACTTATTAATCGCCTCAGATATTTTTAAGGCACGGGTAAAATCAAACTGATTAAGATGTAAATGAATCGTATCTTGTTCATCTAAACGAGTAGCAAGCTCACGTTCGATGGTTGCGCCATTAGGAATGGTCGCCCCTGCTGTTTGATTCACACTGACACTTGAACCTTTGCTACTTGCTCCCATTCCACCCACAAATAAATTACCTTGAGCAATAGCATAAACTTGATTATCGGTGCCTTTTAGTGGTGTCATAATTAATGTACCGCCACGCAAACTTTTAGCATTTCCCAAAGAAGACACTACAACATCAATTTGTTGCCCAACTCGTGCATAAGAAGGTAATTTGGCGGTCACCATTACTGCTGCCACATTTTTTAGTTGCATGTTACTGCCTGATGGAACCGTTATCCCCAATTGCGATAACATATTTGTGATACTTTGAATAGTAAAAGGCGTTTGTGAAGTTTGATCGCCTGTGCCATCAAGTCCAACCACAATACCATAACCTACTAAGGCGTTTTCCCTTACCCCTTGAATGGTAACAAGATCACGAATAGGTTCAGCATAACAAACAGGAACAACCAATAAAGTCATACCGATAAAATTGATAAAAATGCGTAACTTATTTAGCATAATGATACTCATTAAAATGGTGAAAAATTTAAAAATAGGCGCTGTAACCAGCCCATAGTTTGCGCTTCATCTATGTAGCCATTACCGACATATTCAATACGGGCATCCGCAACTTGTGTTGAAATAACAGTATTATTACCACTGATGGTTCTTGGATTAACTACACCAGAAAACCTTATGAATTCGGTGCCTTGATTAATCGCAATCTGTTTCTCTCCAATAACTTTCAAGTTGCCATTAATCATGACGTTTTGCACAGTAACAGTGATTGTGCCGCTAAAGGTATTTTTGGCATTCGCACCGCCTGATCCTTTAAAGTCATTACTGCCCGAGATATCTGTATCGGCTTTACCTCGACCAACAAGTCCATCTAAAAAGTGAGGAACGGTCTTTACCCCGACATTTAACGCACCATTACGACCGGCATTAACTGATGAGCTTTTGCTGGCGCTAACATTTTCTTGTAAGACAATTGTTAATACATCACCAATGTTGCGTGGACGACGATCTTCAAACATCGGTTGATAACCAAAACTAGTCGGTTGGGCAGCCTGATAGATCGAACCGCTGGTATTGACGATATCAGGCATTTTTGGCACGATGCTGGTTTCACCCTCAACCAATGCTTTTTTAGGCAACTGTGCACAACTTAAAAGAAAAAACGCCATGAGAATATAAAGATATTTCACTATATTTATCATGTTATTATCTTTAAAGTTGGTTTAAACGTTGTAGCATTTGGTCCGATGCAGAAATGGCTTTACTGTTAATTTCGTAAGCACGTTGTACTTGAATCATATTAACTAACTCTTCTGCAACATTAACGTTAGACGTTTCGGTATAACCTTGATACAGCAAACCTGCTCCATTTAGTCCTGGAGTGTTTTCCGTTGGTGCACCTGAACTTTCGGTTTCTAAATACAGATTTTCACCCATACTTTCTAGACCAGTATCGTTAATAAACGTATGTAAGGTTAACTGCCCAACTTGTACTTGTGTTGATTGGTTGGCTAATGTCACATTGACCACACCATCGCGTGCAACGGTCATTTTGATAGCATTGGATGGAATGTTGATAGTAGGCTGAATTTCATAACCTGCTGCAGTAACCAATTGACCATTTTGATTGACTTGAAACGCACCATTACGCGTATAAGCTTGAGTACCATCAGGTAATAAAACTTGGAAAAAACCTTGTCCATTAATGGCCACATCACTGCTATTATCCGTTGCTTCTAAATTACCTTGGCTATGAATACGTTCAGTTGCAACAGGACGAACGCCGGTACCAATTTGCAAACCAGAGGGTAATGTTGTTTGCTCAGATGATTGCGCTCCTGGTTGGCGAACAGTTTGATAAAGTAGATCTTCAAATACTGCTCTCTGACGTTTAAAACCACTGGTACTCACGTTGGCTAAATTGTTAGAGATAATATCCATATTCATCTGTTGGGCGGTTAATCCTGTTTTAGCAATCCATAATGATTTAATCATCGCTATTCCTTCCTATGTAAGTGATAAAATTTGATTGGCTTTTTGAGCATTTTCATCAGCCGTCGTGATTTCTTTCATTTGCATTTCAAATTGGCGAGCATGAGAGATTAAATCCACCATAGCGGTAACAGGATTCACATTACTGCCTTCTAATACCCCTGACATTAATTGGGCTTTTGGATTATCTGGCATTACTGCGCCACGCTCATTTTGTGTCGCTTGCGTTAAATGAAAAAAACCATCATCGCCACGCTCAATTTCTTGTGGCAAAAGATGGACTTTTTTTATTTTACCGACTTGAGCTATCGTGGTCGGTTTATTACCTGCACCTAAAGCGGAAACTGTACCATCACTACTAATACTCACTTGAGATTGTTGTGGTACGGTTAAAACACCATTATCACCTATTAATGGATGGCCTTGAATATAAAGCCCCCCGTTTTCATCAATCTCAATTGCACCATTACGGGTATAACCCTCACGACCATCGGCTAACTGAACTGCGAGCCAATCGTCTTGAGATAGGGCGACATCTAAGTTTCGCCCTGTATAATTAAATGCCCCCATTGTTGAATCGTAGGTTGGTGTGGTTGCAGCAACCATCGTTCGTGTCGGCATATCATTGCCAACTATTGGCACGGCTTTCATTGCAGTTAATTGAGCACGAAATCCCACCGTTGATACATTTGCCAGATTATGTGAGGTAACCGCCTGCTGATTAAGAGTTTGGCTTGCGCCCGACATTGCAGTATAAATAACCCGATCCATAAATAATCCTTAAACTAACGCAAATTAACCAATGTATTAAGTATTTGGTCTTGAGTTTTAATGGTTTGTGAATTCGATTGATAATTACGCTGAGCCACAATCATATTGACCAGTTCTTGACTCATATCAACATTAGACGATTCAACCGCACCACTGGCTAGTGAACCAAACGTCCCACTATTGGCGGAACCTAATACTTCTGCTCCAGAATTAAGCGTTGATCGCCAGTTATTATTGCCTGCTGATTCTAATCCATTGACATTGGCAAAATCAGCCATGGCAATTTGACCTAATAACATGGTTTGTTGGTTAGAATAAATACCATAAATTGTGCCATCATCATTAATGCTATAGCCAACTAGATCACCTGCAGCATAACCATCAACGATAGGCGTTTTAACACTACCGAGTTCTTTACCCATATTTTGTTGAGTACTGCTTGCTAATGACAATGTAAAAGTATTATCCGCTGAACCATTTAGACCATTAAGATTGATCGTCATTTCTGGATCACTGATTAATTTGCCAGATGAGTCAAATTCCATTTTTCCTAATGTCTGAAGAGTTGCATTAGGATCGCTGCTATCAAGATAATGAACATCCCATTGGTTATCTGCGGTTTTAACATAGAAAAGCTGAACATTACGTTGATTACCTAAGGAATCATAAGTTGTAATGGTGGTTGAATAATTAAATGTATCCGCATCTGTTGCATTAATTGGTTGTTTTTCTGGGACTTTACTATTTGAATTTAAATTCGTTTGCAAAGAAGCCTTACTGGTTGCTGATGCATTTAACATCTCTTGCGAAATTTTTAATGGTCCCGGTGCCGCACCTTGTTGGATTTGTGGTGGCGTACCTGTTGCTAAATAGCCCGTTAATTTCAATCCATCGGCAGATACGATATTACGCTCAGCATCTAATTGGAACTGACCATTACGGGTATAATAGATTTGACCGCTGCTATCGACTAATCGAAAAAATCCATTACCGGAAATGGCAACATCTAAACTATTATTGGTTGAGGTTGTCGTGCCATCATTAAAATTTTGCAGAACCGATGCAACTTTAACGCCCATTCCAACTTTTGAGCCAGCATAGATATCAGCAAATGAGATACTGGCACTTTTAAAGCCAACTGTTGCAGAATTGGCAATATTATTACCAATAACATCTAATTGTTTTGAAGCGGCATTCATACCACTAATTGCTTGAGAAAACCCCATATGAACTTATTCCCCTTTAAAGAATTTGACGCACTTCGTCAATACTAATTGAACCCAGTATCCCTAAATCTAGTAATACTTTATTGTTAACTTTGCTGTTAATTACTCCGTATACAACTGAGTAAGATAATGGTGTTGATGATACTTTTTGCCCATCGTAGCTGGCATTAATCGAAAACGTGTAGCTACCGTCTGGCGCCTTAGTTCCATCGTTAAGCTCACCATCCCAAGTAAAAGAGCTGACCCCAGCAGGAATCGAACCTAAATCGACCTCACGCACAACATTGCCGTTTTCATCTTTTATAGTAACAACCACTGAATCAGCATCTCGCATAAGTTCAAAGCCAAATGGTGTGGTAACGGTCTCTTTTTCTGTTTCTGACCCTTCGACTGCCGATGTGGCAACCAAAATTTTATTACCGGGAACCATGACACCTTTACCAATCATATTACTTGCATTGACCGATAGACTGTCGTCAATTTGACCAGAAACCATACCCAAAGTCGTATTCAGTCGTTCAATACCCGCTAATGTATTGATTTGAGCAAGTTGTGAGGTTAGCTGGCTGTTGTCCATTGGATTGGTGGGATCTTGATTCTTCATTTGGGCAATAAGTAATGTTAAAAAATTATCTTGTAATTCCTGACTAGAGTTCCCATCAGATGTCCCTTTTCTCACTGGACTGGTCATATTTGATGATTCTGACACTGCTACATTAGAAATACCCATGAATTACGTTCCTCTATTGCCCTAAAGTAAGGGTTTTTAGCATTAAACTTTTTGCTGTATTAATCACTTCTACATTTGCTTGATAGCTACGAGATGCGGATATGGTATTGACCATTTCTGCCACAACATCAACATTTGGTTTTTGAATGTAACCTTTCTCGTCTGCTAAAGGATGATTCGGTTCATAAACTAAATTCATTGGTGCAGGATCTTCAATCACCTGTGATACCTTTACGCCTGCTACGCTATTTTGGTAACCCTTATCATCAACTTGAAAAATTACTTGTTTGGCTCGATAAGCTTGACCTGAAGTACTGGTAATACTATCGGCATTGGCTAAATTGCTGGCACTGACATTCATACGTTGGGTCTGCGCCATTAGTGCTGAACCGGAAATGGTAAAAATAGAAAAACTCATCACAATTATCCTTGCTGTAATACTGACATCACATTTTTAAATTGTTCACTTAAAAAAGTAAGGTTACTTTGATAGTGAATACTATTATCTATAAACGCTGTACGCTCTTGATCCATCTCTACCGTGTTACCATCCGCTGAAGCTTGATAAGGTATTCGATACAGTAGATTTTGATTGATAGTCATTGAATTTGACACTTGAATATGATGATTAGAGGTAGTACGAAGTGCGATATTATTAGCATTACTTTGATTTTTTAAGGCGTTATTTAATTCTGTCTTAAAATCAATATCTCGAGCTTGATAATTAGGTGTATCACTATTAGCTATATTGGCCGCTAATATATTTTGCCGTGTTTCACGCACATTGAGTGCCTGACTGTGAAAATGAACCCAGTTATCCAATTTATCAAACATAAAATCACCCTAATTTTTTTTGATAAAAAAGATTTTAAGTGAAGCTAAAAAAAATCATCCTACAAATAACGGTTAAAATTGTCCTTATTTCAACATTCAGACTTTTCATGCATAAAGTAGAATTTACTTTATAAATAATTTAGAAAAAATAAGAATGATTACAATTGTGAAATTAATAATCGGTATGTTTATGCTATTTAGCTGCCCTATCGTGTTAGCTAACCCGCTTAGCAAACAGGTTAAAGATCTCATCGCGCAGCAATTTAACCATAAACCAGAAGCGATAACCATTGGCTATGCCAAAGATATTCCTAAATTAAGTTGTGACACCCCCACCTTATCTTTACTTAATAAAAATAAGCCATGGGGCAATATGACCATCAGTGTGCAATGTGAAAATAAAAAAAGGTTTATGCAAATTTATGTTGCCGTTAGCGGACATTATCTTATTGCTAAACAACCTATAACGGCAGGCTCTGTTATCACTGAAGATTTGCTAGATTTAAAATTTGGTTGGTTAGATAAACTCCCCTCTTCAGTGATTTTGAATAAATCTGATGCCATTAATCATATTGCTTCACGCAATATCAATCAGAATGAAACCATAAAAACGGCAATACTCCAAAAAATTTGGCTGGTTAAAGTCGGTCAAATGGTTAAGGTTATTATTGATGGCGAAGATTACCAAGTAACGACAAATGGTAAAGCGCTCAATAATGCCATATTAGACGATAAAATCAGTGTTAAACTTAGTTCCGGTAATATTGTTGAGGGGATATTAACAAACCAAGGTGTAATAATTTTCAACAAAAAATACTAATGATTTTTCTATTATTGCCGATAATAGGACTAAACAAATTATATAAAAACGTAAATATGATTAAAGGTACTTTATGAGCATTGATGCAACAAAATCTATTACCGCCATATCAGGACTTATTAGTCGTGATGCAATTACTGAGCAACAAAAAAATCAGACAGCGGTAATACCTGCCCAAAATGATACCAAAGTAAGTGCTAATGTGAACCTATCACAAAATGCAAGGACGCTATTACGCACGACCAGCAATGATATTGACGTAAAAAAAATAGAAAAAATAAAACAAGCCATTGCCGATGGTTCATTAGTGATTGATTCACAAAAAATTGCTAAAGAACTCATTGAGCAAATACTACAAAACATTGAAAAATAATGAAAATTTAAGGAATGCAAACATGTTAGAATTAGAGGATATTTTAAATAACGTAACAAAAATGTTACAAACTCTCTCTGAAATTCTGCAAACAGAACAACAAATACTAATTGATAATAAGTTAATCAATCAATTACCTGATATTATCGATAGAAAAAGTCAGTTACTTATTGAGTTAAAATTATTGGATGAGAAACGAGTTAAATTAAGCCAAAAACTGAATATGCAACCACCTTATAGTGAAAATCCAACGGTTGCTGCTCAATGGCAATCAATTACCGATACCACCAAGTTATTGGCAAACATTAATCGTGATAATGGTTTGATTATTGAAAATCGTATGAACATGACAGAACAATCAATTAATTATCTTAAAAATTTAAATAATCCAGCAGTTTATACAAATAATGGCTATCAGCAAACCGAAGTTATTTCATCTAAAAGAGCGAAAGTTTAAAATTAGAAGAAACAAACTATTGATATTGAAAACCATTAAACGAGATAAATACCCCATAAATCATCGCCTTTTCAAAGCAATAATTCTTAAGTAATAAGTTCATACTGTTAACATGCAAAAACGCGTTTAACAGTATAATTTTATTTTCGCCATGGCTAATGATAGTGATCTAGATAAAAGCGAACAACCCACGGATAGCAAAATAAAAAAGGCTAAGGAAAAGGGGCAAATACCACGATCTCGAGAATTAACTTCGCTGTTTATTCTGTTAATCGGTATTTCACTACTTTTAGTAATCGGACCTTATACCATTAATCAATTGATCACCATTATAAAAATGGCGATCAAAGTATCACACTCACCAAAAGATGACTCATTAACCATTTTATATTTAGTTAATTTGGTTACAGCGGGTATTTGGTCTATTGTGCCCATTCTCATAGGGTTGGCCATTACAGCCATATTTGCTCCCCTTGCTATCGGGGGATTACTTTTTAGCCTGCAATCAATTAAACCAAATTTTTCAAAACTTAACCCTATTGCTGGGTTTGGTCGGCTATTTAGCATTAGAATTTTTTCGGAACTACTTAAAAGCGTACTTAAAGTTATATTGATTGCAACAACGGTTGCCCTATTTTTGTTGCATTATTTTCCAAATATACTTTCCTTGCCCAATATGTATTTAAATAATGCATTAACCAATGCAATACAGTTAATCATTATTTGTGGAATATTAAGTGTATTATCTTTAATACCAATGGTGGGATTTGATATTTTTTATCAAATTTGGAGTAATTTAAAAAAATTAAAAATGTCCAAACAAGAGATAAAAGATGAGTTTAAAGAACAAGAAGGTGATCCGCAAATAAAAGGACGCATTCGACAAATGCAACAAGCGATAGCCAGACGTCGAATGATGAAAGATGTCACAAAAGCCAATGTTATCGTAACTAATCCAACCCACTACGCCGTTGCCCTGCAATATGATGAAAAAATCATGGCAGCACCAAAATTATTGGCGAAAGGTACGGACAAAATTGCGCAACGTATTAAAGAAATAGCAAGCGAACATAATATTCCTTTATTAGAAGCACCGCCATTAGCTCGTGCTTTATATCATCATGGTGAAATTGGCGAAACGATTCCAACCGAGCTCTATACTGCTGTCGCACAAATTTTAGCTTGGGTATATCAGTTAAAACGTTGGCATAAATATGGTGGTGACAAGCCATTAGCGCCGAATAATTTACCTGTACCTGAATCGCTATCCAAAAATAAATAACAGTAATTACTAATTTTATGATTAAATCAAAGCTACAGACATTATTATCATTTAATAATTTAAAAAACGGTCAATATCAAATTTTAGCAGGGCCAATACTCATATTATTGATTCTGTCGATGATGGTATTACCTTTGCCAGCATTTATTTTAGATCTCTTTTTTACATTTAATATTGCCTTATCCATTATTATTTTAATTGTAGCTTTATTCACTAAAAGAGTACTTGATTTTGCGGCATTTCCAACGGTTTTATTATTTGCTACTTTATTGCGCTTATCGCTTAATGTTGCCTCGACGCGAGTAGTATTATTAAAAGGTCATACGGGGAGTGATGCCGCAGGGCGAGTGATTGAAGCGTTCGGCCATTTTTTAGTTGGCGGAAATTTTGCAATTGGTATCGTGGTCTTTATTATTCTGGTCATCATTAACTTCATGGTTATTACCAAAGGTGCGGGGCGAATTGCTGAAGTGGGCGCTCGCTTTGCATTAGATGGTATGCCGGGTAAACAAATGGCCATTGATGCGGATCTTAATGCTGGATTAATCGGTGAAGATGAAGCTAAAGCACGAAGAGCAGAAGTGACCCAAGAAGCCGACTTTTACGGCTCAATGGATGGTGCCAGTAAATTTGTTCGTGGTGATGCTATTGCGGGTTTGCTCATTATGGCAATTACCATTATTGGTGGCTTATTAGTCGGTGTTATGCAACATGGCATGACCTTTGCTGATGCAAGCCACACTTATGTGTTATTAACAATTGGTGATGGCTTAGTTGCACAAATCCCATCATTAATTATTTCAACCGCAGCAGGTGTTATTGTGACTCGAGTCAGCTCACAAGATAGCATCAGTGAGCAAATGCTTAACCAGCTATTTAATAGCCCTAAAGTATTAATTTTAACAGCGGTTGTAATTGGTTTACTTGGATTGATTCCGGGCATGCCCAATATTGTATTTTTAATGTTCACAGGTTTTTTAACCGTACTGGCATGGTGGCTAAACAAACATAAAAGTGCTGAACCGCAAAACACCACAAAAGCCACAGAGATGCCCGCTACCGCACCAGCAAATTTAGAGGCAACGTGGTCAGATGTAAATATTGAAGATATTTTAGCTATGGAAGTCGGATACGGACTTATCCCAATGGTCGATCAAACACAGAATGGCGAATTATTAGGTAAAATTCGTAGTTTACGCAAAAAATTTGCTCAAACACTCGGCTTTTTACCGCCTCAAGTGCATATTCGCGATAATCTTTCATTAGCGCCTTATCAATATAAAATCTTTATCAAAGGCGGTGAGATTGGCAAAGGTGAAATTGTTAATAACAAATGGTTAGCCATTAATCCCGGTAATGTAACTGAAACCATTAAAGGCACACCAACTACCGAACCTGCTTTTGGATTACCTGCTATTTGGATCGATAAAAATGATAAAGAAAATGCGCAGATATTAGGTTATACCGTTGTTGATACCAGTACCATGATTGCAACGCACTTTAATCACTTGTTACAACAATTTGCGAGCGATTTACTTGGTCGATTAGAAACGCAAGAACTACTCGATCGAATTAAGCAAGAAGTACCGAAACTTGTTGAAGATTTTATTCCGGGCGTTATAACCTTAACAACGTTTCATAAAATATTGCAAAATTTGATTGCTGAAAAAGTCTCTATTCGTGATATGCGCACCATTATAGAAACCATTTGTGAACACGCACCCAATCAGAATGATGCTTACCAATTACTTAGCATGATCAGAATTGCTTTAGGACGTGTTATCACACAACAATGGTTTTCTGATAGTGAGCAAATCAATGTGATCTGTTTAAATATCAATTTAGAACGATTGTTATTGCAAACGCTACAAAATACCAGTAACTTCGAGCCCGGGTTAGCAGAACATCTCATTCAACAACTACAACAAGCTCTTCATCAACAAGAAGCAATTGGTGCTCCGCCTGTTTTATTGGTTAATCACTCATTACGAGCAATGCTTGCACAATTTTTAAGACCTAATTTTCCTCAATTAGCGGTATTGTCAAATTTAGAAATTCCGAATAATCGAGAGATCAAAGTAACCTGTCAAATTGGCAGCGAAACGTAATATAAAATAGGACATTTAAAGAGCAGTTTTGCTTGCCATTTTAAACTCTCTATCTCTTTTCAAAGATCGTCCCTTTTTTGAAAAGAGATTGCTTAAACGCGTATTTGGTTAATAAGATATAACTTATTCCACCAACAAAAAAACCGACAACCCACGATAAACTTACTTCATAAAATGCCGCTGCAGAACCAATCAGCATCGCTAAAATAGCAGCAGGGTTATAACCTGCAAACTGGCCTTTATTATCGTATAAGGCATTTATATTAATTTGTTGACGACGTAATAGATAATATTCCACCAATAATATCGCAACAATGGGGCCCAAAAATGCGGAGTAAATGAGAATAAATAACCCTAATCCTTGTGCTGATGTATCTTGCACTAAAATCCAAGGGAAAGAAGCGATCGCTAATAACCCGGTAATGGTTACCGCCAATTTATAATTGGCTTTAGTTAACAGAGTAATCACATAGGCTGGAGGAATAATGTTAGCGACAATATTTACCGCAATAGTTCCTAACACAATAAAAGTTGATACGACCAGAGTGATATAGGCATTATCGACCACAATTGCAAAGGCTTTTACGGGATTTGAGTTACCTGTGACAGATGCCAACATCACCCCAATCGTAATAATAAATCCATAAGCAATAAAAATCGGTAGAAAATAGAGTAATCCTCGTTTACGATTGCTAAAGCCTGATTTAAGTTCTCGAGAATAATCGGCCGCACTAAGAAAAATTGCGGCATAGTTGCCTAAAAACATCATAATAAAGCCATAAAAAGGCAGTCCCCAAGTTCCTTCAGGTTTTACCCATTTATCTATAATAATAGCTTGATGATTATTGAGTAATAGAATAAAGACATAAATTAATGCACAAAGAATCACCACTGAAATTAAGGTTTCAACCCACTTTATGGCATGAAATCCATAGAGCGAGAGGGCGATTTGGAAAAACTGCAAAACAAGAAAACAGATAAATACCTGATTAAATTCGCCATTAGACAATATTTTGATAATCTCATTAAGTGCTGTAGCACCAATCCAGCTTTGAAAGCCATACCAGACAATAGCAGGAATACCACGCAGCAACGATGAGATAATAGCTCCTTTTATTCCAAATGACATACGCAGTTGCACGACATAAGGAATTCCAGTGCGATACCCTAACCGATCATTAAAGACAAAAATTGTGGTAATAATTAATATTGCTATGAATGTTGCAACGAAAGTTTGAAAAATATTCATCGTAGCAACGCCCGCGACGACCAAACTTGCACCTAAAGTCATATTACCCAAATTCATACCATCACCGATCCACATAAACGCATAGGTAAAACAATTCATGGTTCGATCTTTGTTGTCTTTAGGTAGTAATGATCTGTCAATGGTTAGTGAATCAGATGATGACTGCTTTGTGTGATTTTTCATAATCCTATCCCTTAATTACCTAAATTTTTTTTATTATGTTTTTATGATTAACGGCGAATAAATGTCCCTCTTGGCGTTAAATCAATACCAGAATCAATCTGATAAATGGTCTTTCCTCGTAACAATGTTTGAATGACTTGTGCACCAATTTGCCTACCCACATAAGGACTAAATTTATTGCGATATTCAAGATCTTGTTCTTTTAATACATAGTGTGAACGAGGTTTTATAAAGATGAGATCGGCATCTTTACCAACTTGAATTGATCCTTTGGTGGGTAAGTTGTATCGTTCGGCGGGATTTTTGGCGATGATATCGGCAAACTGCTTTAATGACATCCCACGTTTTTGTACCGCTTCATCAAAAAAGATATCCACATTATTTTGAACACCAGAAATTCCGCCCCAAGCATCAAACGCATTGGTTTTATTTTTTAAGTCATAAGTACAAGGTGAATGGTCAGATACGGCGGTAATAATGTGTCCAGCAAAAAGGTATTTCCATAATCCGTCTTGAGCTTGCTGATCGCGGATTGGCGGTGAACATTTCGCAATAGGTCCAATCGCATCTAATTGATCGGTAGTGAAATAGAGGTAATGGATACACGTTTCACACGTCACATTCACGCCTTCTTGACGAGCTTTGATCACCTCCTCAACCCCTTCGGGGCAAGCCACATGGCAAATGTGAATCGGGCAACCCGTTTGCTTAGCAAAAAAGATGGCTCGACGAATGGCTTCGACTTCAGTAAATACCGGACGAGTTGCTACATATTGTGATAATTTGCTTTCCCCTCGTGCTTTGGCTTGTTGCCCTAATATATCTGTAATGGCAGCATTTTCTGCATGGATGGCTAACACTTTACCTGTCTTAGCAATTTGGCGCATCCCTTCCCACAATGCATAATCATTTACATTAGCAAAATCACCGTCAAGATTTGGATCGCCACAGGTCGCCATAAAACATTTAAAGGCTGCAACCCCTTGTGCCATTTGTTCGGCAATACCATTATTGGTTAAATTATAAGGAACCAAGCCACCATAAGAAGCAACATCGACATAAAGTTTTCCGTCTCCAGCAGCATATTTTTGACGAAGTGTTTCACCGCTCGTTGTGGCAGGAAGTTGATTAAGTGGCATTTCAACAAAGGTGGTAACCCCCCCTTTTGCACATGCTTTGGTTCCTGTGACATAGCCTTCCCATTCATGACGAACGCCACCAGATTCACTAATATGCACATGAACATCGACCATACCAGGACTAACAATTAAACCTTGAGCATCAATAGTTTGATCGGCTTGCCCCAAATCAGGACCAACAGCTGCAATTTTGCCGTTTTTTATGGCAATGTCGGTATGTGTTTCACCAGATTCGAGAATGACTATTCCATTTTTTATGATTAAATCGTATTGCATAACAGTTTTCCCTAATTAAATAACAATAAATCAGAAACAGTACAATTAATACAATTATGAAAGATTAATAAGAATATGAATGCAATTAACATGCCAATGAATCAAGTATTAAGCATCACGATTACGGCTTGATAATTCCAATGAGTGATGCACTAAAATGATCCAACGACGGGGAGCAATATTATTCTTTGCTACATTTTTGGAAATTAGAATAAGATTGGATATTAGAATAGATAAAAGTCATCAAAAACTTTTGATATGTGCGGATTAAATTAATCGCCTTACATATAACATAGCGATTTGATTATAGACTATCTTAATGTAAGGCTTAAAAAATAGATTATTCAGCAACAACCGTAAAACGTTGTTTAGTATGTTTAGCATTTTCAGCTTCATCAACCATAGCGATGGCATAATCAGCATAGCTAATTTGGCTTTTACCTTGACTGTTAACCATAAACTGCTCACCACCAGCGGTATAATGACCGGTTCTTGCACCATCAGCAACAAATTCAATCGCTGGGCTTAAGTATGTCCAGTTAACATTGTCACATTTTTTAAGTTCATCTAACGCTTTTGCCATATTCGTTGCTAACGGTTTAAACTCTTCTGGGAATTCAGGAGTATCAACTAAACGAACAGAAAGTTCTGGATTAACATATAAACTACCTGCACCACCAACAACTAATAATCGGTTAGGTTTACCGCTTAAAATATCAGTAAGATGTTTTAAACTTGTTTGATGTAAAGGCAGTGAATCAAGCGTCCAAGTAGCAAAAGCATCGACAATAACATCAAAAGGTTTTAAATCATCATAGGTTAAATCAAACAGATCTTTAACCAACACATCAGCTTTAGGATCAACTTTAGCATCGGCTTTACGGACAATTGCAGTGACTGCATGACCACGGCTAAGCGCTTCTTTAACGATTAATGAACCTGATTTACCATTTGCACCAATTACAGCTATTTTCATTATTTACTCCTGTCATATTATTTAAGCTAGTATTCAATTTGATTCTAATATTGTCTTATAAACAAAAAAGTCTTTTGCTTAGTGAATGTTTTTAGATTAATATTCAAAGTATCTATTGTAAAGTAGGTACCACTGTGTAACATAGTATCCATTAAGATACTATTATTGAATTTAAAGGAATTATTAGTAATGTCATTAAATGAAAAATTACCACCTTGCCCTGTTGAAACGACATTAATGTTAATGGGTGACAAATGGAAAGTCCTAATTGTTCGAGATTTACTCACTGGCACAAAACGCTTTGGTGAATTAAAAAAATCACTAAACGGTATATCACAAAAAGTCCTCACTTCACATTTACGCATTATGGAAAAAAATGGCTTAATCACCCGCAAAGTGTATCCTCAAGTGCCACCTAAAGTGGAATATACCTTAACTGAGGTTGGACAGAGCCTTAAGCAAGTACATGATGCGATGTTAGATTGGGGAAGTGTCTATAAATTAAAATATAGTGCGAGAACTAGCATAGCTTAATCTAAATTAGAAAAGGGTATATTTGCCCTTTTTTAAATAAATATGATTATCTATCCAATATTTGTCACCCAAAATAAAACTGATTTGGATTTGGATTTAGCTCTGGCATTAGATTTTTATCACGACCAATAATTATCGTATTTGCAAAAGGGTCTTCTATCGTTGGCAATGCGGTTTCTTTATAATATTCACCAATTAGGGTATCTTTTAAGTTATTTGGAATAATTTTGGTATCGATAGACTTGGCAAGTTCATCCATATTACCTTTAGCTATAGCTAAAAAGAGTGAGCCACTATTTCCCCAATATTTAATTCATGACTTTGACTGGTTGTGTAAAGTAATACTCTAAATAAATAAGCCCATCTTCATCTAAATTTTTGACAGTGAAATTATGCCGTTTTAGCTTTTGTA
The DNA here is from genome assembly GCF_016101285.1 of Gilliamella sp. W8136. Classification (NCBI taxonomy): domain Bacteria; kingdom Pseudomonadati; phylum Pseudomonadota; class Gammaproteobacteria; order Orbales; family Orbaceae; genus Gilliamella; species Gilliamella sp. W8136. The sequence goes on along the minus strand of NZ_JACFQU010000014.1, from coordinate 72,234 downwards.
CTATCTCTATCTCTATCTCTATCTCTGGCTCTCTACCATTAATAGCATCGGCTAAAGATAATCAAGTATTTTCAAATTGAGATTCTATGGTGTGAACTTTTTTCATAGCTGACACTGATGTTGATAAATTTAAGGTAAACAGCATGCTAGCTACAAATAAAAATGGCCATTGCATTTTTTACTTTTAATAACCTAAATAACGTTGATCAATACTGATTCATTGAGCAAATCTAATTTTTTAAATGATAGCTGCCAAAAGAATAATTAATTTCAGTATGAAAAATTCTAATGTAATAATTAAAAATATTGTTAGAAACCACATTGAGTGTTTTAATTAAAAATGATATACAACAATATATTAATCTTATTTTCTGTATGAGGAATGAAGTCGTTTTTGCAAACACTTAATAGACGTCAATATCGCTATTTTCTTCAATCTATATTACTATGATTTAATTGATTTTCGTATAATGATGTGATTATGAATGAGTTTTCTAACCATTTAACCATTAAAGATATTGCCAAATTGAGTGGCGTGAGCAAGTCAACTGTTTCACGGGTTATTAATCATGATCCTATGGTTAAAGAGACCACCCGTAATAAAGTAATGGCTATCGTTGAGCAGTATCAATTTACGCCATCTAAGTCGGCAAGAGCAATGCGAGGTTATGGAAACAAAGTGATAGGCATTGTTGTTACTCGCCTTGATTCGATGTCAGAAAATCAAGCTGTCCGCACAATGTTACCTATCTTATACCAGTCTGGCTACGATCCTATTATCATTGAAAGTCAATTCAGCGTTGATAAAGTTGAAGAACATTTAACCATGTTAAAAGAGAAGCAAGCAGATGGCGTAATTATTTTTGCTTTTACCGGGCTTGAGCCTTCATTATTATCATTTTGGAAAAGTAAAAGTGTCATAATGGCAAGGTCGTATCCTGATTTTACCTGTGTTTGCTATGATGATATTGGAGCAGTTACGACGTTACTCAAATATTTACACCAATCAAAGCACCATCAAAAAATCGGTTTTATTGGTATTGAGCAACATGACCAAACAACTGGTGCACTACGTTATCAAGCTTATATGGATTATTGCCAGCAAAATCAAATCAGCCCAAATGCCTATTTAGGCAATTTAAGTTATCGTTCTGGCTATGAACTCGCACAATCAATTTTATCACACGCCCCCACAGCCATAATTTGTGCCACTGATGCCATCGCATTGGGCTTGAACAAATATTTACACCAGAATCGATTAGAACATATTACTGTGGCGAGCATTGGCAATAGTGAGCTACTTAATTTTCTTTTTCCTAATACGCTGACGGTTGAGCTTGGTTTTGATAAAGCTGGTACCTATGCAGCTAAAGAATTACTCTGTATGTTACAAAATAGCGCATTAGCTAAAACCATAACCGTGCCATCCAGATTAATTTTTCAAGAATAAAATAATTCATTAAAAGTCTTTATGTTAAATAAAAATTTGTGAGTTCAATCACAAATAGGGAACGTTCCCATTTATTATTCATCAAATTCAATTTATGCTTAATAGATATTAAAAAATAGCCAAACTATTGATAGAGCAAAAGCTAATGTTCTAATTAGAAATTATTATTAAATTTAAAGGAAGTATTAGTCATGTCATTAAATGAAAAATTACTACCTTTCCCTGTCGAAACGACATTAATGTTAATGGGCGGCAAATGGAAAGTCCTTACTGCACATTTCCGCATTATGAAAAAAATGGCTTAATCATACTCAAAGTGTTTTTCCTAGTGCTACCTAAAATGGAATATACCTTAACTGAGATTGGAGAGAGCCTAAAACAAGTATATGATGCGATGTTAGATAAGGAGAAAGTTATTAACATCAAACAGTTAATTGATGAAATTATAATTACGATTTATTATTGTAATTATACAAATTCAATATGCAATAAAATTAACTATAAAGATTAAAATGTCATCACAAATAATAAAAATAAATTATATAAAGTTAAATTAACTATTTTAGTAGAATAATTTTCTATTAGCTAATTACCAAATAAATGGATATAAGGAATCAAATTGGGCGGAGTAAATACATATTGGTTTTTAAGTGCTAAATTTAGTGGTGGCTTGGATCAAACAGAACGATTTATTAAGATGGGTATTTGGGAAAATGGCTATGAAAATAAGTTTCTAAATATAGTCCGTTCTATTTCTGTTGGTGATCAAGTTGCTATCAAATCTACTTATAATTTAAAAAACAATTTACCTTTTAATAATAAAGGACAGCCTGTGTCCGTTATGGAAATTAAAGCCATTGGCATAGTAACTAAAAACCACCAAGACGGTAAATTATTAGAAATTGACTGGCAACAAACTAATTTAAATAAAAAATGGTACTTTTATACCAATATAGCATCTATTTGGCGTGTTAAAGATGATTTTTGGTTATCGAAACAGTTAATTGATTTTACTTTTTATGATAAACCACAAGACATAGATTATTTTCGCAATGCACCCTATTGGAAATCACGTTATGGAGATGAAAGTAATAATCAATTTTTTAGATGGATACCATTTTATGAAGAAATCGCTGATAAGCTCTCAGTTTATCATGATAAGAAAAAACGCCTTAAATTAATCTCATTTGTTAATAAACTGGCTACAGAATTTAATTTATCTTATTTACTCAATAAAGAATTAAAAGATATTTGCCCTTTCACTATTTTAGGTACTTTTAATCGAAATATTAAAGAATCCACTAGAAAAAAAATAGCAAAAAAATGGGCTACATTTCTAGATGTAAAAGAATCTATACCTAACTCTTTCGAGGGTATCCCATTGTTAAATAATCAGCTTTCTTGTTTTTTTTCTAATTCTGAAAATCAGCAGAAAGAAATTAATGATTTATGGGATTTTTATGTTGTTGCATTAAATTTTTCAAATGCCAATGAGAGTTATCAAGAGCAATTTAAACAACAATTTGATAATGTTATAGCTCAACCCTGTTGTTCTTGGCAATTAACCAATGGATTATTTTGGATTCGTCCTAATGCTTACGCGGTATTAGACAAAATATCTAAAATCTATTTATCTGATGATTTAGGCTTCATTAAAAATAAAAATCTAAGTAAAAGTTATTTTAATGGAGAGGATTATCTTAACTTACTCAATGATTTGTCAGTTCGATTTAAAGAAATTTATTTTCCTGCTCACTCTTTTCCAGAACTATATTTAACAGCTTTGCGTAAATATGAAAGCTATGTAACCAATGATGAAGAACTTTTATCTAATAATCAATGGCAAGTTGTTGTATTGCAGTTTATAAAAGAATTATGTCAAAAAAATGGAACAAATATATTTACCAGACAAGATCTACTCAATAATTACATCGAACAATTTGAAGAAAAATTTCCAAATAATAAAACCATAGGTGAATCTTTAAGCAATACTCTACAAAGGCTAAGAGAAAAAAATAATTTGTCTTTTTTGGAAAAAGGTAAATATCAATTATTAAATAATGATTTCGAAGAAGATGAAGATATTGATAATGAAAATATAATCGAACAATCAATTGTTAAGGAAATTTATAACTTAGAAGATTTAATAAAAGAAGGTTGTTTTGTAGAAGAGGAACAATTATCTAAAATAATATCCAGTTTAAATCGAAAGAAAAGCATTATATTACAAGGACCACCTGGTACAGGTAAAACTTGGCTTGCTAAGCGTCTTGCTAATATTATTGTCGGCTATAAAAATTCAAATAATATTAAAGCAATACAATTTCATCCAAATATGTCTTATGAGGATTTTATTCGTGGTTATCGTCCTTCAGGTAATGGAAGATTAGCGCTTATAGATGGTCCATTTTTAGAGATGATCAACAAAGCAAGAAATGACTCTCAATCTAATTATGTAATGGTGATCGAAGAGATTAATCGAGGTAATCCAACCCAAATTTTAGGTGAAATGTTAACTTTACTTGAAGTTGATAAACGAACACCTACAGAAGCTTTAGAATTAACTTATCGACGAGAACATGAAAATGGTATTTTCATTCCTAATAATTTATATGTGATAGGAACGATGAATCTTGCTGATCGATCACTGGCAATGGTTGATTTTGCATTGCGTCGCCGTTTTGCCTTTTTTTATTTAGCACCTAACTTTGATGAGAAATGGTTGAATTATATGATTGATAAAACCAAACTTTCTCGCAAAAGTTTAGAAAAAATTAGACATGTAATGAATAATTTAAATCAATATATTGCAAAAGAAGAAATGTTAGGGAATGCATTTACTATCGGTCATAGTTATTTAACTTGTGATAGCGTGATACCTGATGCGATGTCATGGTATAAAGATATTATTGATTCAGAAATTAAACCTTTATTAGAAGAATATTGGTTTGATGATAGCAATAAGCTTGATACTGCTTTGAAAAAGTTATTTATTAAAAATTTATAAAAAATATGGATCTTAATCATTCATCTTATACAACCATTAATAAAATACCTATAACAAATATATGGTTACTTATACTTTATGCTTCAAGACTTTATAAGGAAATAGATAAACAACAAAGAATAGCATTGGAAAAAAACCCAGAGAAAATAATAGATCTTGTTGCAAAAATTTATTTTAAAGAGGTTAATAAACGATTTCGTTCTTCATTATCTAAAGGTTATAAACCATGTAAACAGAAGTTATCGAGAATTAGAGGAAAAATTGATACTTTAGTTACAGCAAGAAAATTATTATTAGAAAAGGGTAAAGTTCAATGCTTATATAACGATTTAACAAGCAATATACCTAAAAATCAATATATTCATGCTGCTGCTCATGTTTTATTAAATCAGTTAACTGAAAATGAGTTAATTTATCAATGTAAAAAAATTATAAATCGTTTTAATGAGTTCAAAATTGAACAATCAAAAAACTATAATTATAAAGAAGATTATTTTAATCGATCTAATCGTCAAGATATTTTATTAATTTCATTGGCAAACCTTATATTTAGTTTATCTATTCCCACTGAATTATCAGGTAACTATATATTTAAAAAAATCGATAAAACAGATGCATGGTTAAGAAATTTGTTTGAAAAAGCAATTGTTGGTTTTTGTCATGTCAATTTTGATTCCTCTAAATACACGATATTATCGAATAAAAAATTCAAATGGCCATGCACACAGTCAACAGCAAATATTGAAAAATTTATGCCTGATATGATAACTGATTTAATTATTGAAAATACAAAGAAAAATTATCGATTAATTGTTGATACAAAATGTACCTCAATTTTTTCGAAAAAAAGCCACTCATTTAAAACATCTCATCTTTATCAGCTTTATGCTTATGTAAGAAGCCAAGAACAAATTAATGATCCATTATCTTTATCGGCATCAGGAATGTTACTCTATCCAACTGTAAACAAATCAATAAATGAACAGGTGACAATTCAAGAACATAAATTAATTTTTTGTACTATTGATTTAACTCAAAATGCTAACTCCATTAAAAAAAATTTATTTTCTCTATTTTCTAATCTATAGCCAAGCTAAAGTACAATCTTCTTATTTAAGATTGATGTTGCAAAATCGACAAGAATGCCACTTAACTGTCATTGATATCAATCAAGATGTTGCTCCAAAAAATATCTTTCAGAATTTAGCTGAAATAATCAAACCTTATCTGTCGAAGGTGAATATATTGATTTTATTCTAGCAAATGCGTCTTTTGGTCAGCAAGCTATTAACTGAATAACATAATCCGTTAAAATTCTTTAAGTTAAATAAAAATTTGTGAGTTTAATCACAAATAGGGAACGTTCCCATTTATTATTAATCAAATTCAATTTATGCTTAATAGATATTAAAAAATAGCCAAACTATTGATAGAGCAAAAGCTAATGTTCTAATAACAAGGAGACTTTTATGGCTAAAGATTCAAAAAACCTAACCGAAGCGATAACAAAACTTATCGATTTAATAGGAGGAAAAGAGAATGTTGCCAGTGTTACCCACTGTTTAACACGATTACGGTTTGCTTTGGTCGATCCCAAAGCAGCGAATGTGGATGCCATTGAAGAACTCCCTTTTGTGAAAGGTTGTTTTAACAATGCTGGGCAATTTCAAGTCATTATTGGTACCAACGTTGATAGCTATTACAAATCGTTAATTCAGCAATTAAATTTAGATGAGGCAAGCAAAGAACAAACAAAAGTTGCGGCTAAAAAGAATATGTCTTTCTTTGAAAGATTTATTTCTAATCTTGCTGAGATATTTGTACCACTATTACCAGCGCTAATTGCTGGCGGTTTATTGCTTGGATTGCGTAACATTATTGGTGAAATGCCAACCATTGATGATAAGCCTCTTATTCAAACTTATGCTTGGTTAGTGCCTATCTATAATATTCTTTGGCTACCTTGTGAAGCTATTTTCCACTTCTTACCGGTAGCAATTTGCTGGTCTACGGTGAAAAAAATGGGTGGATCACCTATTTTAGGAATTGTATTAGGCATCACATTAGTTTCACCACAACTGATGAATGCTTATGATCTTGGTAGCAAAATACCTGAAGTCTGGGATTTTGGTTGGTTTAGCATCGAAAAGGTTGGTTATCAAGCGCAAGTGATCCCCTCTATTTTTGCTGGTTTAGCATTAGGCTGGATTGAAACCCGTTTACGCAAAATCGTACCTGATTATTTGACGTTAGTGATTGTGCCAATTGTTGCATTATTGCTTTCTGTCTTTTTAGCTCACTTCTTGTTAGGTCCTTTCGGTCGTATGTTAGGTAATGGTATCGCCTACATCGTTAAATATTTAATGACGGGTGATTATGCTTTCATTGGCTCGGCTATTTTTGGATTCTTCTATTCACCACTCGTGATTACAGGCATTCATCATACCACTTTAGCTATCGATATGCAGATGACTGAAAGTATAGGTGGAACACCGATTTGGCCGATTATCGCCTTATCCAATATTGCTCAAGCATCTGCTGTCGTGGGTATTATTTTAGTGAGTAAAAAACATAACGAACGGGAAGTTTCAGTTCCAGCGGCGATTTCCGCTTATTTAGGGGTAACTGAACCGGCAATGTATGGTATTAACTTACGCTATAAATTCCCGATGTTATGTGCCATGATTGGCGCGGCTTTGTCTGGATTGATTTGTGGTTTATTCGGGGTGTTATCTAATGGTATCGGTGTCGGTGGCTTACCGGGTATTTTATCAATAAAACCGATATATTGGTCAATTTATGCCTTAGCAATGCTTGTCGCGATTGTCGTGCCAATCTTGTTAACGGCAACCGTTTATAAAATAAAACTCAAAAAAGGCACATTAGATATTCGGTAATTATCCATTAAACGTTAACCGTTCTTACAACAGAACGGTTAAATAAAATCTTAAATTAACCATGAAGAGCAGACAATGAATAAAATTGATATCCCTTGGTGGCAAAACGGCACCATTTACCAAATCTATCCAAAAAGCTTTCAAGCCAGCCAAGACAGTTCTACAGGCGATCTGTTAGGTATCATCAGCCGATTAGATTATCTAAAAAAACTCGGCATTAGCGCAATTTGGTTAACGCCAATTTACCCATCACCACAAATTGATAATGGCTATGATGTTGCCGATTATTACGATATTGATCCAGCTTATGGCTCAATGGCGGATTTTGAGTTATTAGTCAAACAGGCGCATGAGCGCGGGATCCGCATTATGATGGATATGGTATTTAACCATACCTCGACCGAGCATCCATGGTTTAAATCAGCCTTAGATAAATCCAGCCCTTATCGCTCATTTTATATCTGGAAAGATGCTAAAGCCGATGGCAGTGAACCCAATAACTGGCGCTCCAAATTTGGCGGTAAAGCGTGGCAATGGCATGAACAATCAGGACAGTATTATTTACACTTATTTGCCAAAGAGCAGGCTGACCTTAATTGGGAAAATCCTCAAGTTCGCTTTGAAATTAAAAAAGTGTGTCAGTTTTGGTCAGATAAAGGCGTGGATGCCTTAAGGCTAGATGTGATTAATTTAGTCTCCAAACAGCAAGATTTTGCCGATGATAAAAACGGAGATGGTCGCTGCTTCTACACGGATGGACCTAAAATTCACGAATTCTTACAAGAAATGAGCCGTGATGCTTTTCAACCTAATGACCTTAAAACCGTGGGTGAAATGTCTTCTACCACGTTAGAAAACTGCTTAAAATATGCCTCGTTAGACGGAAAAGAGCTAACCATGACATTTAATTTTCACCATTTAAAAGTCGATTATCCAAATGGTTATAAATGGGGATTAGCCAAACCTGATCTGCTCGAGTTAAAAAATATTATGGGCGAATGGCAAAAAGGGATGCATGATAAAGCTTGGAATGCCATTTTCTGGTGTAATCACGACCAACCGCGAATTGTGTCGCGTTTAGGCAATGAAAGCCAATATCACAGAGAATCTGCCAAAATGCTTGCCATGTTGCTATATGGATTACAAGGTACGCCGTATCTTTATCAAGGTGAAGAGATCGGCATGACCAATCCGCATTTTAATAATATTGATCAATATCGTGATGTTGAAAGTCTAAATATCTACCACGAAAAAATAGCCGAAGGTATGGATGAAGCAGAAATTTTAGCAATATTAGCGAGCAAATCACGCGACAACAGCCGAACGCCAATGCAGTGGGATAATAGCTTAAATGCCGGTTTCACTAAGGGTCAACCATGGATCGAAGTGGCAAATAATTATCAACAAATCAATGTCAAAGCCGCACTTGAAGATCCCGATTCTATCTTTTATTGCTACCAAGCATTAATTAAATTACGCCAAGAACGCCCTATATTCATTTTTGGTGATTACCAAGATTTGACCGCAAATATTACCGATTATTGGTGCTATGTGCGTAGCTGGAATAATCAGAAATTATTGGTGATAGTGAACTTGACGGATAAACAGGTTAAATGGCCATTGCCAAAAGAGTTACTGGCACTTAAATGGCAACCACTGTTAAGTAATTATGCAAATAAAACCACACTTGCATCTGAAATAACATTAAGACCTTATGAAGCGATGTATCTATTAAAAAAGGAATGATTAACCAATCATCCAATTTTTAACAATAGAGAGTTATAAAAGCGTGATCGACAAAAGATCACGCTTTTTAATATCATTATTTTGCCAACATCCAACTGATAAAAATCAGTTCACATCTAACCCCACACTGTAAACACTCTTAAAAGTTAAATTTAGAATAGAATTCACAATGAAACGGTATAGACTCCTGAATATTTTTTACAAGCAGTATGAATCATTAACTCAATTTAAGCTAAAATGCTATCCGTCGGTTTTAACCTCTAACCATGTTTGACGGTAACGTTGGCGACGCTTGACTTGGCAGTAATTTGCCAATGCCGCAAATCCTTGATGCGCCATTAGCCAAATAAAGTAGAGTTGCCACTTAGCTGCAGTATCAACACTAATACCTAACTTCTGATGAATCGTTTTGCAAGATTCACCTTCCATCAATAGATCAATACAAGGCAACCACAAATGACAATGAGATAACTTATTAAGATGGTGTGCTTTTAATGGATTAAACGTACGTCGACATGATCGACACCGAAAATTAAGGCGGTGACCGATGCGAACGGTGTTCATCGATGTACAATGGGCACAAGGCATAACAGAGGTATTAAGTAGATCCGTGATCCATGACTTAAAGGCCTGAGCTTGTCGGATCACACCTTTAGGTACAGTCTTTTCAAGATTAAGTATTGTTTGATAAAGGGATGGTTCATGTAATGCGAGCAATTGCCTAATCACATTATTTCGCCTAAGTACAACTCGGGGCGAAAGACCAAGCTCATTGGCAATCAAACTATGAGGCTGAGCAATTAACGTCCATGGTGCAATGTCAATAAACAATGAAAAAGGCTTAAGGCGTTGGCATAACGGACTACTTGCAATTAATTCTGGTAACTGCCTCAAAAATCGATTAGCGACAGAATGCTGCTTAACAGGTAAAATTTCTCGATACATCGTTACCTCCTTATAACGGTACTAAGTCCTGTATAGATTTTATAAATAATAAAATCTAAAAAATGAACAGTTGGTGTTTTTTATACTAATATTTATGGGCTAATTTACCATTATCAAGCGATGGAATTAAATTAGAACCGTTTAACCAGTTTTTTCAAATAACAATTATTATGAAAATAACCTGATTATATGAAATAGACACTTAATTACTAGTAAAGCTAACTTACTTATTTTATTAATAAATTTTCACAAATTTAAGATTGTTTTTCTAAATCTGTTTCATATAATTATAATAAAACTGTTCAAATAAGCAACAAAGGTGTTGTGATGAGTAAGCAAATAGCGATTATTGGTGATATGACCACCACTGGAGGCAGAATTATTTCAGGCTCTGGGGACAGTTTTAATGCAAATCAAAGTATAGCTTGCATTGGCGATTATGCTTCACTCGCCAGCAAGCCATTAATATTGAACAACGAGTAATTAATGGAGATTATGAAACTCTTGTGTATGGTTTCTACTGTGCATGGGCTGTTTCATCAGTATTAGATGAATATGGATTAGAAGAGCTTTATCTTTTTCCTAGCTCTTTAGAAGATGCGGTTAAAGAAATTGAAGAAAAAAAAGGATTATCCAATGAAAACCATTAATCTATTTATCATAGTGTTGTTTAATTTTATCGGAGGATTACTGAGTTACTCGTGGTGTTATCGACTATTTATTAGAAAATACAGCACGCCAGAATTAAATTATTTAGTATTTTATGGTGTGTGTTATTTCTGCCTTATTCTTATTTCAATCTGGATATTAAATAAAATAAAAAAACCTTTTGGATTGATAAGTATCGGCGTAATTATTGGGATTGTCGTTACTTTTATCTCATGGATAGTTGCACATTTTATTTTAGGTATTTATCAAGGATTGGCTCTAAATATTAAGGTTTTTTTACCATATTTGTTTATAACTTCACTTATAACCCTGAATTTTATTATCTATCCAGTAATTTTATTATGTTGCCATTACTCGTTTTTATGGATTGAAAAAACAGTTGAAAAGACTTAAGAGAAAAATTAATCAATGAAAGCCATTAATCTATTTATTATAGTATTGTTTAATTTTATCGGAGGATTACTGAGTTACTCGTGGTGTTATCGATTATTTATCAGAAAATACAGCACGCCAGAATGGCTATATTTATTATTTTTGAAGTGTTATTTCAGTTCTATACTTATTTCATTCTTTATATTCAATAAAGTTAATCGACCTAGCGTATTATTAGCTTCAGACATTAAAAATACAAATCTTTTAAAATCAAATAAATAATTTTCATACTTATATAAAATCATATATAATTTAATCAACCTATTTGAATAATTGAAAATGGGATGGATATGCCATATTTCGATGAGAACAATTTAGAAAGGATGCCGTGGCATTGCTCTCTTAATGTAGATAAATATTTTACAGACCCAATTCGTGGCAAATACAATAAGTCAGATGAATATGTGATTACTTGGTCTGAAAACTACCTTTCATTCGAAAAATCTAATGCGCTCATTGAAGTCACTTTTAACAATCTAACACATCCCACCTTTTCAAATAAAGACAACAAAATGTCATCATTCAGGCATGTTACAGCAAACAAGACAAAAAATAATTGGGTTTGGAATGGTATAAAGAAGTTACTTTAAAATAGAACAATAAAATATGGCTAATGATAATTTATCTAATTATAGAATTAAAATAACACAAGAGATGTTTGACGCTGCCGTAAAAGAAGTGAAGCGAAGATCCCCAAATCTTAAACCTCATTTCTATTTAGACTATTTAAATGAAAACGCAAGGCAGGTTCTTGGTTTTTTAGGTGAGTTTTCTTGTGCTACCTACTTTGGCTATAACTGGAAAGATTACATAAGAGAGGATTATAAATTAGCTGATAAATATGATTTAATTTTTAAAGATAAATATGATAATTCAAAAGGTTATTATATTGATGTTAAAACCGAAACGCTACCTAGTTATGATCTTCTTAATAAAGTAATGAGTAAAAAAATTAATGATGACGAACCTTATGGAAGAAGATTAATTCATCAATATCAATTTGAAAATAACTTATCTAATTATGATTGGATTTTATTTGGATGTTTTTTAAGACCAAATGCACCCAACACAAATTGGAGTCCTGTTGGTGATTATTGGTATCTTATAGGAGGAATAGAAACAGAGAGAATAAAGCAATATAAAATTACAATCGAAACACCCTATGGCAAGTCATACACTGAACCATGTGTTAATGTGCATACATCATTACTACGCCGCAGGAAAAAAAATATGAATGTTACATTTGGGAAGAATTTACAGATTAACTGCTCTAATGAAACTTTTTATCAGTTTTTAGGATATTTAGCCAATCATCCTGATGACATAAATATCGTATATGAAAGAAACTCTGAACAAGGAGCTTGGGGAAATGAATCTCGAATACATTTTACAAGCGATACTGTTCGCAACTATTTTTTTCCTTTAGGTATTAAGGTTACAGCAGGTTTAAATAGCATTGATTCTAGATTAAATTGCAATGACTTGATTGACCATTTATATAAACTCGGGTTTCAAGCAGGAAGAAAACAGGACCTAGCCACCATCAGAAAAAATATCGAGGCTGATTATAGCCATTACTTTGATCAAGGAACATTAATGTAATATTACAAAGAGTTCATTCGATGTTATTTATGAACTCTTCAAATGAAATTTTACACCAGAAGATAATCAGCTATTTTTAAATCTTGATATAGATAAACATTGCTATAAAAGAGATCAATTTTTCGATTCTGAATACAATTTTCATCTACCCAGCTAGCATCGCCTCTTTTTTGACATGATAACTATTTTTTGAGTAAACAAATTTAGTATTATTTAAATTCATAACATTATTCTTTATAAATACCAAACCAATAACAGCTACACGCATCAATATTTAATGATCTTGTTTGATAATTTCGAGCAACGGCATAAAATTCTCTAAATTCATTACTAGAAAAAAATAATAACTGCTTTTTTGTTAACTGAAAATGATATTTTGGAATAAGAATTGCGACTGAACCGTTCACAATGTATCCCTTTTCTTTCTTCATAACTCTACAATTGTAAGTCATATTAGGTGTTAGATAGACAAAGTCATTATCAATAAATTTATTAACAGCCAATTTTTGTAAAACATCTTTATCAATAAAACAATCATAATTATCTTTATCAATAACTTCACAGCCATCATCACTAATATTTTGTGATCGAAGAACTCTGATAGATGATTGATTTTTTTGTGAAATCAAGATTGACTTGGTAATTTGCCTATCCCTAAAGACATCAAAAACACCTAAATCCATTTTATTTAAGATGGAATCAAAATGAGCGTTTCTATAAATAACCCAATAAGGAAGATTTTTATCAAAAATATAATTTTTATCTTGATTCAAGATTTGATTTTTTACTTTTGATTCAATGAAAACACACTTTTTTTGTTCTGAGTTCGATAAAATAATATTTATCGTTTCTATTAAAACGCCTTTAAACCCTTTTTCACCAAAATCAATTATCGAGTGAACATTCTTGGATAATATAAAATCTCTAAGCCCTGAGTATTCAGGAGTGTTTAAAAGATTTTTTGGCATTATCAAAGACACGGTATGAGCTATTTTAATGGATTTTTCTAAAAAACAACCAGCCAAATTCCTTAAATCTTGATTAGTTAGATTGTATTTTTCTATCTCTTTTTTTGAAATCCTTGTAAATGGAGGATTGCCTACTATTAAATCGACGTTATTAAGATCCAAAGACATAAAATCGGCGCATAAAAAATCGATTTCAAAATTAGATGGAGCTTTATCTTCATATAGCAAAGACAATATATCAATAATATCTTTATCAATATCAATTAGGGTTAACTTAACCTTTTTGTTTCTGTATTTTGCAAATAAATAAGGCAAAAAATTTCCTGCGCCAACAGAGGGTTCAATAATACTAATTTCATCCTTATCAGAAAAATTAGGTAACAAATCAATGATATCTTTAATGATAAAATCATTAGTATAATAAGCTGAATGGGTTTCCCTATTATTGTTCGCAAGCTCAATGATTCGAGAAAGAAAACCAAGCTCTAACCTCTCTTTTTCTCTTTTAACAAAATTTTTTAAGTTAGCGGCTTTGTATAAATTTTCTTTTTCTATAATAGAGATTATTTCACTATGATTAAGCATGATTAGCCAACTCTTTAGTAATCTTTTCAGCTATTTGCCTAAAGATTTCTGTTGGAACGGCCTCTCCAATACTTCGCCTAATGTTCATCTCTTCTTTCTTGGATAATTTTTGCTTTTCTTCAATAGAAAGAGTGTTTAGCTCACATAACTCTTTATCTATCCACTTAAAGGAATTAGGAATACTCATCATCCTCATTAATTCTCGAATAGAAAAAACGCGATCATCAACTGGGTGAATTGTATTTTGACTTGCTAATTGATCGTTTCGGGTATGAATACATGGCGCTACTTTACTAAATATTTGTCGAGTATATTTATCCCCATTTTTAGATTTATTTATAATTAATTTGCCATCTATAATTTGATGCGGTTTTTTATAATCATCTTCATTATCAAAAGCACTTTCTCCCTCTTTTAAATCTTTGATCCACTCTCTCATGTGTTCAGAATAAATGCGGAAGCTGTGGAAATAATCATTGGCATCATACTCGCCCCAATTTAAAGGATTCATTTTTCCTATCACATCAAATAAGGGCTTTTCTTCTCTATAGTCAGGATAGAGAACCTTAGGATCTATGCCTATTTCTTTCTTAACGCCAATAACTAATGTTCTTGTTCTTGATGAATTAGAACCATAGTTTTTAAAGTTTAAAATCTTATGTTCTATTTTATAAAACTGAGACAATTCATTTAAAACCATTGTACCTATCGGCTCAATGCTATCATTATAAATACAGCCAGTTTTCCAAAAAGCAGGGACATTTTCTAGAATGAAAAAAGAGGGTTTTACTTTTTTAATAATATCAACACTCTCATTAACTAAACTGTTTCTTTCTATTTCATTTTCTTTTTTCTTATGATTTGCAACACTCATTCCTTGGCATGGAGGCGTTGCAATCACCACATCAACCTCTTGCCCATTCGCTTTCCATTTGTTTATCTCATCAAACAGTTTTTCTTTTATATTATGATCTTTTATGTCGCCTAGAATATATCCAGAATCAAATTTACATTTTTTATTTATTTTTTGGATATTTAATCTTCTTTCAATTAATTCATTGGTTGCAATACATTCGAAATTTTCCATTTTAAAACCATAACAACCAACTCCAGAAGATGAAAAAAGACTTATGTATGTGTGTTTTTTAATCATAATTACTTCGCTAAAATAAAAACCCATTCTAACTTATTCTGATGTTTATTAGAAAGTGTTATATCTTAACCGTTAACAAAAATTGCAGACAATCTTAGCTATGTTTAATAAATTATGTTCAAGCATCTGGCTTACTTTATTTCCTGCTTTTTTCAGCATTAAGAGTATCTAAGTGAAAACATTTCGATTGGCTATAAGTAACATTGAATTGAATTGAATTTATTAGAAACAAGGTAATGATTGATATAATCAATCATTACTCTACTATTTTTATCATGACTATCGAGGATAAACTCCTCGATCGGATTTACCCTTTCACACACACCACTTGTCGTAGTTGATGCATAATTTCAACCAGTTCACTTTGAGCGGTCATCACTGCATCAATATCTTTATAGGCCATTGGGATTTCGTCGATCACATCAGCATCTTTCCGACATTCAACGTGCGCAGTGGCTTTCATTTGGTCTTCAATAGTGAACATTCTTTTGGCTGCAGATCGGCTCATCACTCGCCCTGCCCCATGAGAACAAGAGCAAAAACTCTCTTCATTCCCTAATCCGCGAACAATGTAGCTTTTCGCACCCATCGATCCAGGAATAATCCCTAATTCCCCTTTGCGTGCCGAAACCGCCCCTTTACGCGTTACAAACACATTTTGTCCAAAATGATGCTCTTTTTGCACATAGTTATGATGACAATTTACCGCTTGTATATGACTGGTAAATTCAATATTTAATGTATTTCTAATAGCCATAACAGTGTTATGCATCATAATTTCACGATTTAAACGAGCAAACTCTTGCGCCCAATTTACCGCCATAAGGTAATCATCAAAATGTTCAGTCCCTTCAACAAAGTAAGCTAGATCATTATTTGGTAAATATTTATCGATAAAGTAAGTTTCCATATCTTTTTTGGCTAGTTTAATAAAAAATTCACCGATAGCATTACCGACCCCACGTGAACCACTATGTAACATAATCCACACTTGTTGATTTTCATCTAAACACACTTCGATAAAGTGATTACCCGTTCCTAGTGTCCCTAAATGACAGTAATTATTTGTTTTTAAAAAACACGGATATTTTTCGGTTAATTTCTCAAATCCTGGTAAAAGTTGTTGCCAATATTGATCGACAATTGCTGGCGCATCTTGCCAACTTCCCTGATCTTGACCCATATTTTTAGGCGTTGAACCATGTGGCACGTTTTTTTCAATCGCTAAACGTAAAGGCGCGAGATCATCAGGTAAATCAGACGCAGTTAGTGATGTTTGCACAGCCATCATTCCACAACCAATATCCACCCCAACGGCTGCTGGAATAACAGCGCCCAGAGTAGGAATAACACTCCCGATTGTTGATCCTTTACCCACATGAACATCAGGCATTACGGCAATGTGTTTAAATATAAATGGCAATTGTGCTGTTTTTAGTAATTGTTCTTTGGCTCCTTGCTCGACTGGCACGCCTTTAGTCCACATTTTTACTGGTCTTGAATTTTCATTTTTTATTACTTCATATTGAATCATTTTTATCTTCCTTTTAAATCTGGGTAAAATGCACTCCGCCAGTGGTAATATCTTTATATTGGTTAGATCACACTAAACCATGTAACCGTTTATCCGTTCGTTTATGACCAAAATTCTATTGCTACATTGCGCTATGAGCGCTTTAGTGCTGCTATCTTTTATCACCACAAAGTGACTTAATTATTAAATTTAAACCATCTCAACATATCTGAATATGCTTGCTTAGGTATGATTAATATTGCGAAAAGCGTGCCAATAAATGAAAAACCATAACAGTTATTTTTTAATTATCTGTTTTTAAACAAAATAAATAATTTTTTTAAATAAAGATAAAAATTATCATAGTATTTTTAATACACATTTTTTATAATTTTATATATTGATTTATAAAAATATATAAAACCATGAAAAAGAATGTCGTATTTGGATTTTTAGGGAATGTATTAGATCAACGTGGTAAAGGAAAACGGCGTTGGAAGAATTGGCGACCGACTATTGATTTATGTCATCAATCCGATATGCCTGTTACTCGATTAGAACTGCTCTATTATCCGAACGATTATGATCTACTTTGTACAATCGTTAAAGATATTAAGATTTTATCGCCTCATACTGAAGTAAACCCCATTGAGGTAAACATTAATGATCCATGGGATTTTGAACAAGTTTATACATTCCTTTTTGATATTTCGAAAAACTACACATTTAATTCAGAACAAGAAGAGTATTATTTGCATATTACAACAGGTACCCATGTTGCGCAGATTTGTTGGTTTTTACTGGCAGAATCCCGCTATTTTCCGGCTAAATTATTACAAATGTCTCCTCCGAAAAAAGAGCCACTGACCGAAAATAATGAAATTGAGCAAAACGATCTGATTGCGCTTACCCCTTGCGGGATAATAAGTATTATTGATTTAAATTTAAATCGTTACGATAAAATCCTAACCCGTTTTCAGCAATATGCTCAGCAAGCGACCGAGCTGTTAAAATCGGGCATCGCAACTCGTAACCGACAATTTAATCAGCTTATTGCCGAAATCGAACAAGTGGCGAGCCGTTCTCATGCGCCTATTTTATTATGTGGACCAACGGGCGCGGGTAAATCATTTTTGGCAAAACAGATTTATTTGCTCAAACAAACCAATCATCAAATCAAAGGACAATTTGTTGAAATCAATTGCGCTACTCTACGCGGTGATAGTGCAATGTCAACCTTGTTTGGTCATGTTAAAGGCTCCTTTACGGGAGCAAATCTTGCGCGCACTGGATTACTTAAAAATGCCGATGG
Source organism: Gilliamella sp. W8136 (assembly GCF_016101285.1). Taxonomy (NCBI): domain Bacteria; kingdom Pseudomonadati; phylum Pseudomonadota; class Gammaproteobacteria; order Orbales; family Orbaceae; genus Gilliamella; species Gilliamella sp. W8136. The sequence continues at coordinate 53,955 of NZ_JACFQU010000014.1, read as the reverse complement.
TGGCTTACTGTTTTTAGATGAAATTGGCGAACTGGGACTTGATGAGCAAGCGATGTTATTAAAAGCCATTGAAGAAAAACAATTTTACCCGTTTGGTAGCGACAAACCGATACACAGTGATTTTCAATTAATCGCCGGTACCAATAAAGATCTTAAATCAGCGATTACCAATGGTGAATTTCGTGAAGATCTGTTTGCTCGAATCAATTTGTGGAGTTATCAACTGCCGGGCTTAGTGGATAGAAAAGAAGATATTGAACCCAATATTGATTTTGAATTGGCGCGCTATGCCAAAGAATATGGCATTATGCCACGCTTTAATCAACAGTCACGCCAAGCTTATCTTAAATTCGCTACCTCACCACAAGCCTTATGGCAAGGTAACTTTCGTGAATTAAACAGCTCAATTATTCGCATGGCAACCTTAGCGCCGCAAGCGAACATTACCGTTGAACAGGTCGAACAAGAAATTAAACGCCTAAGTCAAAATTGGACTTCTACACAAAATAGTTATGATGACCTGATACCTAATGAAATTGATGAATTTGACCGTTATCAACTGGAAAAAGTGATCGAAATCTGCCAAAAAAGTAGTAGTTTATCAGAAGCAGGCCGACAATTATTTGCCATATCCCGAACCAAAAAACAACGCAGTAACGATGCTGATCGCTTAAAAAAATATTTAGCTAAATTTGGTCTGAGTTGGGAAAGAATACACAGTAAGAACGGATAATCTAATAAAAAATAATTTATCAGTTTACATTTTAATAAACTTTGGTCTAGAATACGCCCACTTTCCTGAATAGTGCTGCTGCAGGAAACAGTAATTATCCTCTCAAATTGAGAGGACGGTATTTTATTGTTTTCTAGGTGGCTATTATGTCTACATTTACCCGTTTACAAAAACGTTTATCCCGATGTGGGATTGAAACTCATTTTAATAATGATATCTATACATTTAATAAACAAGATATTACAGCACAAGTACTGTTACCCAATCCGTTACCTTTAGAAGAAAAAGCGGTTGAACAGTTACTTGATTTTGCATCGGTAACAATGCCCAATAGTGACGGCAAAGTTTGCGCTGCAAGGGCTACACCGGACTTTCATCCCGGTGCGATTGCACCAGTTGGAAGTATCGTTGCCACTACCCCTAATTTAATTATTCCTGCGGCGATAGGCACGGATATTAATTGTGGTATGCGCCTGTTTACTACAGGTTTAAGCCTTAATGAGGTGACTGAACAAAAATCAAAACTCATTGAACAATTAAAACAGGTGTTATTGCATGATGAGCGCGATGTACCGGTTACACCCACATCTTTTCAAGCGCTCTTTGATGAAGGTCTTACCGCTTGGTTGGGAACTTTACCGCAACAAGGTTTATGGAAGAGTGTCAATTTTGATCGGCTAACGTATGAGATTAGTAAAATTTCTGGCAATGATCTTCTTTCAGCCGATAGCCAGTATGCTCCCGAAGCCTTTTTTGAAAAACGAGCGATTATTCGTCCGTCAAGTTTAGGCACAGTCGGTTCAGGTAACCATTTTGTTGAATTACAAATTGTTGATGAAATTATTGATCGCCATGTCGCTTATCAATTAGGTTTAAAGAAAAATGCTATTGTGGTTATGATCCATACCGGATCACGTGATGTCGGTTTTTATATTGGCAAGCGTTGGCAAGATAAAGCCAAAGCATTATGGCCTGCTGATCAAAAATATCCTAAATCAGGTTTATTTGCTTTGACTGACAATCATGCTCAAGAGTATTTGCAAGCGATGGGGGTTGCAGCTCGTTATGCTTGGATAAATCGCATTGTGATCACAGAGCTGGTGCGTAAAACCTTTAACACACTCTTTAAGCAGGATGCGAGTCAATTATTAGTCGATATATCACACAATGTTATTTTTCCTGAAAATGGTATGAATATTCATCGTAAAGGCGCAACACCCGCACACTTAGGTGAAATCGCTTTAATACCCGGATCTATGGGTGATTATTCTTATGTTGCAATCGGAAAAGGTCATCCTGATTGGTTATGGTCTTGCTCGCATGGCGCAGGACGAGCAGAAAAAAGGCAAACGATGCGCAGTAAGAAATTGGCTTCAGATAACTCTTTATTGCCATGGCAATGCGTAACTTTAAAACAAGAGCGACTATTTGAGGAAGCGCCTGCTGCATATAAACCTATTACGCCCGTCATTCAAGCGCAAGAAAACGCTGGATTAATCCAAACCGCCGTTAAACTTAAACCTTGGATAACGTTTAAAGTATGATGTAAAAAAGATTTCAGTTTCTTTAAAAAATTGGAATCTCTATAGAGAGTAAATAAAGATAATGGCTGATGTCATTATCTTTATTATTTTAGTTCTAGCATTTCTGATTTGATCTATTATTTTAATCAATCATTAATAACCCGCAGCTAAACCATCACCACGAGGATCGGTTGCACCCATTAATCGATGATTATCGGCATCAATTAAAATTGCACCTGCATGCCCCATGGTATCGGTATAATCATCAACGACTTTCACATTATGTCCACGCGATTTAAGAGTATCAATAATATTCTTAGCGACTCGTCCTTCTATTTTAAGATCATTGGATGATGCTCCCCAAGTTCGCCCATGTAACCATCTTGGTGCATTAATGGCATCTTGAGGAGACAAATTAAAATCGACAATTCGCGTAACGATGGCAGCTTGAGTTTGTGGCTGCCCTTCTCCTCCCATAGTGCCATAGACCAGATACGGTGCACCCTCTTTAAATAACATGGCTGGATTTAAGGTATGAAAGGTTCGTTTATTCGGCTCTAAACGATTAATATGATTAGGATCGAGTGAAAAAAAGCTCCCTCTGTTTTGCAGTAAAATTCCGGTATCTTTGGCGACAATTCCTGAACCAAAATCATGATAAATACTTTGAATGATAGAAACCGCATTCCCTTGTGCATCAACAACGCCAAACCAAACCGTATCCCCTTTTGGATCTAATGGCTTAATATCGATACGTGCAGTTTGCATATCAATTTGTTTAGCTTGCTGTTGACCATGCTGAGAGGATAATAAAAACTCAAGTGGGATCGGGTTAAAATCAGGATCCGTCAAATATTTATCACGATCGACAAACGCTTGCTTGGTCGCCTCAATGATTAAATGATAATAATCAGCACTGCCTTCGCCTAATGATTTAATATCAAAATTATTTAATATATTAAGAATCTCTAAAGAAGCCATCCCTTGTGTATTAGGAGGCAAATTATAAGCCGTATACTGTCGATAATTAACATGAATAGGAGAAACCCATGTTGCTTTATGGTTAGCAAAATCCTCTAAGGTCAACACTCCGCCATGACGCTTTAAATCATCAACAATTTTGTGAGCAATATTGCCACGATAAAATACCGTTGCACCGTCATTGGCAATAGACTTTAATGAAGTTGCTAAATCAGGTTGTTTGAGAATTTCGCCGATTTGATAGACTTCACCACCTTTTTTTAGAAATACTCTTTTAAACTCATCAAAACGTTTAAGATCGCGAAACTCTTTATCTTTAGTATCAATATTGACTGTAGACCAATAATTTAAACTTGGTGAAACGGCAAATCCATGTTCAGCATAATTGATTGCCGAATCAAACAACTTATTCCACGGTAAAGAATTATTCATGCTTTTTGATGCATACTGATAGGCTTCATCCCAACCAGAAACCACGCCAGGGACGGTATTAGCAGCTAAATAACCACGCGACGGAATTTTATCTAACCCTTGTTGCTTATAAAATGCAATCGTCGCCATACTACCCGATCGCCCGCTGGCGTTTAATCCCTTAATTTCTTTGGTTTTTGAGTTATAAATTATCCAAAAATTATCACCGCCAATAGTATTCATTTGTGGATAAACAACTGCTAATGTCGATGCAACCGCAATAGCAGCATCAACCGCATTACCACCTTGATGTAACACATCAAGACCTGCTTGAGTTGCTAAATAATTTGGCGAAGTCACCATAACATGGGTAGTGATTGGATTAAGACATCGAGAAGGCGTCTCACAATATTTACCTGTTTCTGAAAAAGGCAACGGTTCCGCCTGACACAAACCACTCACGAGCAACATACTTAATAACAGCTTAACTTTATATTTCTTTTCCATTTTAACCATCCCTCATCTATTAATGATAACTAAGGAATGCATTTTTTATGCCAATTTGATATTTTATGGCCAATATTACTGATAATTGCTGCTATTTTTACTATTGAAATAATTAAAAGTTATTAGCGATAATCTATTTGATCAATGAAATGACAAAAATTATTTGGTAATTATATGAAATCAACAATATTTGATTCTGAAATATAATTTAAATTATATGAAGTGTTGTGTTTATATATAAAATATTTTATCAAATATAAATTTATTAATAACTTTAAAAAATCGTGATATAACTCACAAATACAATTGATATATATTTAATAATTCATTTATTTTTATAAGATGTTATTTTCTTATATTTAGTAAAAATATTTATTTATCAAGTTTAATCATTGTCTTTTTTTCGAAATTAAAACATGATAAAAAAAGGAATGTTATATGACTACAAGTTTTTTCTTTTTACAAATTGATAAAAACGATAGTAATGCGAATTTTCTAGATAAATTGGAAAAGTATTCTTTTGATAACAAAAAGCAAGTTTATATTATTAATAAACCATTGGGTGATACAAAGTATAATTACGAATATAAAGAAGCCTTTTTATTATTAGCACCAAATTATAAATTAATATTTGTGCAACTAGGTAAAAATAAATGTGATTTTGACAGATTTGTAGAAGATTTTATTGAAGATTTAGGCTCAATATCAGATAAATATAGGTATAAAGATATTATTGGTCGTCCACGAATATGGAGAAAAGATCTTATCGCTGAAGTTCATATAACAGATTATATAAATAACATTGAGAATCTATTTGATGAAAATAGATTATTGACTGGGGAACTGAAAAAAAAATGTGAACTGCTTATCTCTCTTCTAACTGGTAGTATAAATGATATAGATAAAGTAAAAGGAGATATTCCAGATAATATTTTAGATAAAATTAAACAAAAAATACAATTGTTTGATGGAGATCAAACAAGATTTGTTTATCAAAAAACAGATCAGAAAAGGATTACTATCCAAGGATTGTCAGGAACCGGGAAAACAGAACTTTTATTACATAAACTTAAAGATATCTACACTTCATCACAAGATGCTAAAGTCGCTTTTACTTGCCATAATAAAATATTAGCTGATAGTTTGAGAAAAAGGATACCTGAATTTTTTAATTTTATGAAAGTAGATGAACAGATAGAATGGAATGAACGTTTATTATGTGTTAATGCATGGGGATCCAAATACGATCCATTTTCTGGGATATATCGATATATTTGCGAAAAATACAATTTGAATTTTAATTCTTATAGTTTTCATACTTCATTTGATTTTGTTTGTAAAAAAGCTCTAGAAGAAATAAAAAAATTAGGTGAAGATAATTATATATTTGATTATATGTTAATTGATGAAAGTCAAGATTTTCAAGAATCATTTTTTGAATTAAGTGAATTAGTCACAAAGAACACGGTTTATATCGCTGGTGATATATTTCAAAGTATTTTTGATGATTCAATTATTTCGGAAATACAACCAGACTTTCTATTAAGCAAATGTTATCGAACAGATCCTAAAACTCTAATGTTCGCACATGCATTGGGGATGGGATTATTTGAATCTCCAAAATTAAGATGGCTTGAAGATAATGAATGGAAAGCATGTGGTTATGAATTAAAAAAATTAACAAATGGAGCAGAAAAGTACCAACTTTCAAGAGAACCGTTAAGGCGATTTGAAGATTTAAATCAATTAAATTTTAGTAGTATTGAGTTAGTTCAAACAAGCAAAGCGTTAGAGGAAAATGCCGAAAAAAAAATAGTTGAAATTATTAGAGATATTAAAAGAGAAAATCCTACAGTTATAGCCGATGACATTGGCATAATATTTATGGATGATAATAATAATTCCTATTTATCGATAGATAAACTAAGCGTTTCAATTCCAAGAGAATTTAGTTGGAAAGTTAATAAAGCTCATGAAAGTAAAGAAAAAATAAAAGATACGTTGTTTATAAGTAATAAAAATAATGTTAAAGGATTAGAATTCCCATTTGTTATATGTGTAACTAAAAAGATTCATAATAATCCAAGTTATCGGAACACACTTTATATGGTGCTTACTCGTTCATTTTTAAGATCTTATCTTTTAATATCTCAAGATTGTAATGAAGAATTAGCAAAAACTCTTCAACAAGAATTAAAAAACATTAATGAAACATCAACATTATTAATCACTCCACCTACAGAAGATGAAAAAAAAGCTATTGTTACAGCATTCAACTATGATGAGAAAAAAGTTTCGTTTTATGATTTTGTATATAATATTTTTGACGACCTTGAAGTTATGCCTATTTTCAGACCAGGTTTATTTAAAGTAATAATAACCCTTATAGGGGAAACATTTGATGATAAATTAATTATACAAATAATAAATAAAAATTATGACTTTATAAATAATAAGAAATAATCATGAAAAAGAAAGAATTTATTTTAGATCATTATCAAATAGATGATTTTTTCAAACCAATAAGATCTAAGCGGGATGTAATTATACTTTTAATGAAAAGTATCAAATTAATGCTTATTGGTGATATAACACCAATAAAGGAGCATTCGGGTCACATGTATTTGATTGTATCAAAAATGTCACGTCTTTTTTACGTAAAAAAAGATAAATACTTTACTATTGGTTTCCCATTTAAAGTTATTAATAATGAAAATAGGTTAGAATTCTATTCTAGCTTTAATGAACTAAAAATTGATAATCAAATTACTTCTAATGTATTAGCTCTGTTTCCAAATAAAATATTTGATTTAGAAATCTTTTTTGAAGACTTATATTGTCAATCAGAATCATTGAGAGTTTTAATAACTAGTCTAATTACTTATGAAGACGGTTATATTCGTTATGATTGTGATCCTGAAAGAAAAAATGGAAGATTACATCCTTTAAATCACTATGATTTATTTTATTCCTCTAACACAACTTTTAAACTGGGATTAAATAAATCATTAGATATAGAAAAAATGATAGATTGTTTATCTATAGAAACTGAATGTCATTTTATTGAATAAATTATTAATTAATATGTTTATATAAAAATATTTCATAATAGCTAGATAAAAGAATTTTAAAAAAGTAATTTAAATATGACATTATTAAATTGTATAACTTACTAATTATACCAAAACTCAAAGACGACCAATTGTTTATCTTTAATAATAAATTAACTTAGTCCAAAAAATATCATTTGATATTCTTTTTTAATTTATTATTGCTATAAATAACTTTGATATTTACTTTTTCATCATTACAAGGAATTACTACTCAACAATTTTAGTTTTAATGAAAGATATATTTTTCAATATGTTATTTTTTAAAATTATCTTTTCGAATGTTTATAATATTTCTAATAAACAATTCTAAACTAATGGCATTTTTGTATCACAAAAAACACCCAAGCTCCTCCAAAACTATTCCTCTAAAATTGCAGACAAGCCGATATTTCGAAAAACTTTAATTTTAAACTGTTTTAACAATTTAAAATAAAACGGTATAGACTCCTGAATAATTTTTACAAATTGTGGAGTTTAAATAGTAAAAGAGAGAAGAGTTGAGTTTAAAGATGAAAATTATACTAAACCAAACAAAAGGCTAAATGATTATTGCTAGAACTTATAATAACTAAAAGATGCGTAAATAAAAAATATCAGTAATATTATCGGTTTTGGTTAATCACTGCTCAGTATAAATAAAAATATGTTATATTACTTTTTAAATGATTTTATAAGATGTTAAAGCTAACATAATAAAATATTTCTAAATTAAAATAATAATACGTTTTATAAATGAAATGATTGAATGAAAAAATTATTGCAAGGAATGGAGAATGGTAGATAATCAAAATGGAGCAAAGCAATTAGCTCAAGCACAAGAAAATATCACCTTTGAAAAACTCACGCCAACGACTCTTTCGTCTGATGAAATGATAGGTTATAACGAAGCGCTCGATTTCATATTCAAAGAAGAGGATTTGCTGAACATTGCTATTAGTGGACCTTATGCTTCAGGAAAAAGCAGTGTAATTAAAACTTACGAAGAAAAGCATCATAAAAACCTTAAAGGTATTCATATTTCACTTTCTTATTTTTCACCTAATCTAAAGTCAAAAATAAAAAACAAAAACCCAGATAATGAATTCACTTTTAATGATGAATTAATGTTAGAAAGAAAGATTATTAACCAACTTATTCATCAAATCGAGCCAAAGCAAATTCCATACACAGATTTTAAAGTTAAAGCTGAGCCAAACAACTGGATTAATAAAGTTTGGGCTGGCATTATTGCTTTGTTTTTTTGTTGTTTTATTTTCAAGGGTACAACATTATTTAACAAAATTTTTGTTGAGCATACTTTGATACTTATCGGTTTGTCATTTACACTGTTTACATTTATTTCTTATAAAGCTCTCGATCTTCAAAATAGAAAAAATCTTATTAGAAAACTAAAAATTTTTGAGAGTGAGCTTGATATATCATCAGAATGTGATGTTTCTTACTTTGATAAATATTTGGATGAAATTATTTATATCTTACGTAAATCAAAATTAGATTTTATCGTTTTTGAAGATATCGACCGCTATGATGATAATTTAATACTCAGTAAATTAAGAGAATTAAATTATATTTATAATAAAAGACAAAAAAATAATAAGAAAAAACTATTTAAATTTATTTATAAATCATTTGAATTTATTTGCAAACCATTTAAATTTATTTGTAATAAAATACAGAAAAATCATAAGGAAAAGGAAAAACAAAAGAAAAAGGGGAAACAAATCAAATTTATCTATCTAATTAAAGATGAAATTTTTGATTCAAAGGAACGTACAAAGTTTTTTGATTACATTTTACCTATCGTCCCCGTTATGGATAACTCCAATTCATTAGGAAAAATGGAAGATCTATTTAAAAGTAAAAATATTTATAGTGATTTTTCAATATCTTTTTTAGATACTTTATCATTATATTTAGATGATATTAGGCTCATTAAAAATATTTGTAACGAATATATCATTTATAAGAAAAAATTACCCCATCAAGCCAGTTGGTTTAAAAAAGAAAACCTATTAGCCATTATTGTTTATAAAAATATTTTTCCAGAAGATTATTCTTTAACTCGCTTGGGGTTAGGGCAAGGTGTTGTTCATCGAATTATTGAATCACTAATAAAACAAAGAAATTCTATTTATCAAACTCAAATTGAACAATTAGATAAGGCAATTCAATCCAAAAAAGACATAATCAAAATGAAAGAAACGAATCATTTGGAAAATGTTGATGAGTTAAAGGCTTTATATATTAAATTTCCATCCGAAATTTATTCCGTTAACTATCAATTTGATGATGGGACAAAAATTTCTGTTTTAAATAGAATAGAATTGATTTCTAGTTTGATAAAAAATAACTATAAAATCAATAATTATTATAATGAAATTGATTGCAGACAATATTTTAATGATCTTGAGAAAAATAGTGAATATAAAAACAGGCGAGAAAAACTTGAAATTATTCTAGAAAATGAAAAATCAACACTTTTAGCAGAAATTAGAGAATTAGAAAAAGAAAAATTACAATTAAAATCACCTAATAAAATTTCTGAAGTTATTAAGATTAAGCAAGATAATAATACTACTATAGAAACTTTGTTTAAAGATCATATTTACGACCAGATAACCGATACAGAAGAGAAAATAGAGCATAAACAATATAAATCTGAATATGAAAAATTAGAATCTTCATGTTATTTCCAGCTTTTACGCACACTGATTATTCAAGGCTATATTGATGAAAATTATAATGATTATACGAGCTTCTATGATGAACAAGGGTTACCGCAAAATGATACGCTATTTTTGCGTAATATTAACGAGCGAATACTAAATGACTGGCAGCTTGAATTAAAAAAACCTGAGATAGTACTAAAAAGATTAAATTCCTATAATTCAAGTAAGTTTAACGAGCCGGCTGTGTTAAATTTCTCCTTACTTGATCATATTTTAGCGACTAACAAAACAAGGGATTTATTTCAATTTATCAATTTATTTAAATCAAATCGTGAAGTTGATTTTGTTAATGAATATTTAGCAAGATACTTTACTTTATTGATAAATAATAATATAAAATATAAAACAGAACATTTGTGTTTATTTATAAAAAAATTAAATATTCGATTTGGGAATATATGGTCACTTCTTAATATATTTGACCCAAGACTCTATGTTTATCTTTCGTTTATTCATAATCAACTAATAGAATTAGAAAAAATGCATGGATTGGTTGCTCTAAAAGAGTTTATTGAAGAGCGAAATGATTTTTTATGTATTGATGAAGAATGGAATACGATTTTTCAACTACTTGATGAAACAAAGGATTATTTAAGCAAAATAACCGATGCTCTCGCAATAATGGAAATTAAATTCAAACAAATTGAGCATTCAACCCCAGAACTCTTAGCATTAGTTGAAGCAAACAATCACTATGAATTAAACTATGTTAATGTAAAACATATATTAGAAAACAAATATAATCTAACCAATTTCGATTCTCAAATTATACAAACCCTATTGACATTAGGTGATAATGCGCCAGTTAATACTTATTTTCAAAATAATCCTGCACCACTAGTCTCATCCATTGCTAAATCAGATATCCCAATAATTGATGATAATGAGGATACCGTATTATTTATTCTGAATCATGATGCAATATCTTTATCTGTTAAAATAGCTTATATAGATAAAATTTCATTAACCATTAAATTATTGGAACAAGTAACCGATAAAGGTGTTTGGAATATACTACTTGAAAAGCAAAAAATAGAATATTCAGCAGAGAATATTGTCCACTATTTCTTTAATTATAAATTGGAAAAAGAAAATAATAAGGATAGAAAAATCAATGATCAATTAGCCAATTTTATTAATAGTAGTAATAAAAATATATCGTCACAACAGGCTGATTTAGAAAAATTAATATCAGATGAAGATGATCTAAATTTATTCTTTAGACAAATAATCCTTAATACTAAATTAAATCCTGATAAATACAGTATGTTAATTTCATGGTTTAATGGTAGATATTATCCAAACTTCGATTATAAAGAGCTTAGTAAAGAAAATATATCAATTCTGATTCAGCTTAAAACTATTGGTTTAGGCGAGGAACAAGATTTAGATTTTATAAGAGAAAATTATCCAGATAATATTCAAGAATTGATTATCCATAATTTTAACGACTATATTAACAAGCTAAATAAAGATTCTTCGTTAATAAATGATGAAGAAATCATAAGTCTTCTATCAGAAGAAATAAGCTTAAATAAGAAATTTTCATTATTAGCTTTAACAAAAGAATCAATTTCGATTAATAATAAAAATTATCCGACAAAATTACAAAACTATATTTTAGAAAATAACTTTGATGTTAGTGATCTCACTTATATAACCAATCATCAATTTTATGATTCTACTACTGATGAAATAAAACAAATAATCAAGCAGTTGTGCGTTGAATATCAGGAAGAAATTTTAGAATTTAGAAAAATTTCTTATAGTTTATTAATCGAATTACTAAAAATTACAGAGTTTTCACTAGACGATAAATATAGTTTGTTATGTAACCAAATAAATCAGTTAAATATTGAAGAAACCTATCAAGCATTTAAAATCTTAGAACAAGATCCCACAAATCAAAGTCTTTTTTCAAATCTATTTATATTTAAAAGACCAAGTTTTGATGATACCACCTTAAATCAAAAAATAATGGAAGAACTGAATCTAAAATGGAAATTAAAATATGAAATAAAAGAAGATAAAATTATGGGTTATGGACAGAAGTTAATTGAAATTTAAATTATTAGCAATCTAAATTTATACATAACATACTAACTAATTTAAATTTTTTTATTTATTATTATTTGGATAAATACACTTTGCAATAGCCCACCACTAATACCACAAGGTGGGAAACTTGTTTATTTATGGATTTAGATTAGTTAGTTATAAGATTATTAATAATAGTTAATCAAAAAAGCGGATGTTTGTTGAAACGTATTCTTAAAAAGCTTTCGTTTTAAATTCTTTTAACAATTTAAAATGAAACGGTATAGACTCCTGAATAATTTTTACAAGAATGTAGATTAAAAGATAGATATTTAATGTATGTAATTAGAATCTTATTCTTTTCATCTTAAATAAAGAGTTATCCTAATATTGGTATAATTTTAAACTCTTCTTGAAAGTGATCATTGTTAAAGCAATCTATTGAGGTTATCTCATTACTTTTGTCTTCAGGCATTAACGCCCGTTTAAGTTCTGATGGTCTTAATCCAAAACTTGATAAGCAAGTTCGGCTGAAATGTGCAACGTCGGCAAATCCCTTATCATTAGCCAATGTTGTTAGGTTTGATTTTGACTCAAGATTATTAGTGGCATCTCGTAGCCTTTTCCATAAAAGATAACCCCGAAAATTAATACCTAATTTAGCGCGAAATATGTGTAAAAAATGACTTTCGGAAAGATGAACTTTTGCAGCCAGTTCTTTTGAAGAAATAAGTTTAATCGGTAAGGTGGAAATTATCGATGTCGCCTTAACAATTCGATTATCTTGTTGATAACTGTACTCTGTTTTAGAGCCGTGCAACAAATTAGCAATATGCTGAATATCGAATAAGCACTTATTTTTGACAGAATGAATAAAATATTGTGCAAGAATTAAAGATTGTTTTTTAGATATCAGATAAACAGGGTTAACTTTAGTAAAGTCAGATAATAAATTAAAAAATGGTGCTTCAGGCTCAACTAAAAAATTGATAACGCAAGTTTTGTTGGTATTCAATTTATGAGGAATATTAGATCGAATAATAAAACCAAATCCATGATGATTTTCATCATCGGTTTCAAGGGTGATTAGAATATCATGTAATGATATGGTCAATTGTAAACAAGGATGGCTATGTTTATCAGTTATGGTGTTGTGAAAGAAATACAAATTTGCTGTACTTTGTTCATATAATTTAATCAATGAATTATCAGGTAACAAATTAAATACCCCCTTAAATAACTTGGCTTAAATACTGTTTATAAAAAATTCACTCGTTGTAAATTTGACGTATATTCATCAATATTCTGTATAAATTGCCAACACAATATCAGAAAAAACAGTTTAAGTTAATTTAATTATTTTTAATTGATGAACTTGCAAACCACACAAGCCTGATTAAACATACAAAGATGATACCGTATAACCAAATGCTCGTTGTCATAACTGTGGTTGAATAACTAGCGTGTCAATATGCAGTATAAAGGCCAAACTAATGCAAATTGAAAAAAACATTATAAATAATATAGAAGTGCAGAGATAATTACGGGATATATCTCAATTTTAGGGGATTTAGATTTTTAAATTTGAAAAAGTATTACAAAATATGAAACAAAAATTGCTTTAAATAAGTTATATCGTAGCTATAACCTAAATGCTCGAAAAACGAGTTATATCGATATCTATTTAAGAGTAACCTTTAATCATGTCATACTTAAAGCAATTTCCCTTGTCACCTTACCTTCACCAGCACAGAACTCGCAATCATTAGAGGTTATTCCGCCACATTTTCCGCAAGTAAAAATTTCAAATTCAGATAGGTCTATTTTTTGATTCTCAGGCGTGCTCCCCATATTATGGCATATAGGGCAATCTTGAAAGTTTAAACGTCCAATACCATTACAAAGTTGGCATGTCGTTAATGTTGGGATATCTTCAAGAGAATTAATATACGATAACGTTTTAGATTGAACTTCATCAATAATAGAAATTTTTCTATCAAAAAAACTAAAAATTGCTTTTTCTATTTCAATAAAAGATTCTGTCACAATATCTTTTGTTATCCGTAATAAATTAACATGCTCTTTAATTAATATTTGAATATCTCTTTTTCTATCAGAAAGTAGCCTATCTGGCGTGAAATGAGAAGGATGTCCATCATATTCAATTCCCAATGAGTCTATAAATATTTCCTTATTATTAATAATTCGGTGAATCGTTAATACAAAATCAATAGACCAATCTTGACTTTTAGGATTTATATTTTCAACTTTATAGTGAGGCCTTATATAAACAGCATGACCTTTATAAAAAGTTTTAAACCGAATATCATTCGTAGTGTTTCCTTTTTCCTCAACTAAGCTTATATAGTCAAAAATCGTCATTATACGAACTAAAAAATACACTTCTTCAAATGAAGCTCTCTTCGTTTTTTTTAAGTTAATTACCGCTTCTGTACATCGTCCAGGAATTTTTTTCATAAAAGTATTAAGATACTTTTGTTCGTTATTACTCAAATAGTGTTTAGTCATAAATATCAATCTAAAATTTAATTTATATTGATAATGAAATATACATCGAAAAATCTTAGTTATAAAATGTTAAAAATCAACAACATAAATTGCAGTAAATAATATATAGAAATTAATTATTAATTTCATCTTCTATTGCCATTAAATTTTCGTAAGCTGATTGATTTCTGTTATTTATTTTATTATCAATATAAACGCTAAGTTTTCAGAAAAATTGTAGTGAAGTATCTTATATCACCTATTTCAAGGACAAGGTCATTTTCTATTTGTTTTAATTCCAATTGTTGAAAATGATCCATGATATCTCGCATTTTATTTAATTAACGGATAAATGGTATATAGGTGTTTTTATTAATATCAACATACAATCCTAAGCTTTCAATCTGTTTTTTTATTTATAGATAGCTTGTTGAACGCTGGGTTGTTCAAGTAGTGGAGTTTCTATAAGCAATGCATTATTAATTGCCAATTTATTCTTAACAATATCTAAATCATTTGTTGTTGCAATGGCAACGTCTTACCGTGCATGGTCAATTTCTTCTTGTGAAATCATTTTGTGTGACCAAAGACCTTCTCTACGTTGCAAATCTTGTTTTAGCTAAACAATTATTTGTATAGCTAAAATTATTTTCCGCATCAACAGATTCCAAGTTAGCAATCACATCATTTTACAGAAAAATTTCCAATACCAAATAAATACACATGTTAAAAATAGTAATTTCTTTTGACGTATTGATTGAGAAAAAATCAAATCAAAGACCACAGTATAAAACAAAAAAATAAGAAAGTCTTGAATAAAGTAGCTAAATTAGTGCTAAATATTTTATTTAGCTAATAATATTTAAATAAGTAAAATTTATTAACATCTGTTCTAGGCTTGACGGGGTAAATTATTGAATAATAAGCAGTAAAATAGAATATAAAAATTTTTTGTTTTAAATTCTTTTAACGATTTAAGATGAAACGGCATAGACTCCTGAATAATTTTTACAAAAATCAGAGAAAATCCATCCACTTTAAATATAAGAAAAACATAGTACCCAAAAATCATATTATTTTTATTAATAGATAAATTTCTACTCAAAGAAAATAAAAGTATTAGACATTGTTTTGTAGATGATGACAGGATATATAACTTATATATTAATAAAAAAGTATATTATTTCATTATTCCTTTATGCTATTTTAAAGGATAGGAATTGAATCACTAAATTGTTATTAGATTAATCAATTAGATGACTTTTCCAATCAAACCTTTAAACAATTAGTGTTACAGCGGATTAATGTTTTACCAAAAGAAGATAAATTAATATGGGGCATCATAAAGAACTTATTGATGTAATACTAGGAATGGTAAATAGCTTTAACAGCCGAAATAATGATTTACAGGGATACTGGGCATTAGGTGTATTATATCGATTTGCAAAATATAACAATGTTCAATCATTAAAATTTGATTTATTAAATCAGATTATTGAACCTGAAGAAGCAAATTTTTATCAAATTATATCTGAATATCACTCAAAACTTGACCGCTTATTAAATAAGAAAAAAATGAATTTGAATTGTTTGCAAAGTGCAATAATTACAATTGATTTTGGTCTTTATACAAAGCATCACAAAAAGATTAAATATCCTATTGGTGATCCTTATGTGATTACAGGTAGACTAATTGATGATCGTGGAAAAATATTTGAATCAATAATATACGGAAAATGTAGGTCACATAATCCAACACAAGAACAACAAAGCGGGCGAATTGTTCAATAATAGATTAGAGTTTATGTTATTTATTCACTTAACACATAGATCTAATCGATCAGGTCAACCCAAATTATCGGCTTAATTAACTACAGCTAAATGTTATTAAAATATGCTAAATAATTTTCCGATTTTATAAAACGATAAGATAATTATCAAACTGACTAAGCATAACAAACACTATTGAAGATACTTAAATTCAAAGCATTTAAAATTAAAAAACCAGATTTATTTCACCTTTTGTAATTCACGCGTACTACAGATAAGTTTGGCTTTTATGGCTTGGTTTTTATCATTTGAATAATCCGCCCAGCAGCTTTTCATCGATGAATCGATTTTTTTGACCAATTGGACTTCATCGCCATTATAGCTACAACTAACGTAGTTGCCACCTTCATCATAGACCGAGTTGACTTGCCAAGTGATATCATGTTTTTTGCCATCAATAATTCCAATTTCAGGCTTTAACTGAAATAATTTAACGGGTTCATCAGAATAAACACCAAGACTACTGAGCGCAAGGCTACGATCTTTTTTATCCGAAACTTGCCAGCCCTCAGGAATATTTTCCAGCTCAGGATGATCAAATTTGATGTTGATTTTAGCTGGGCAATCAATTTCGTAGCCATTGGCGGTACTGGCCGCTCCTAACCAAGCGATTGCAATTAAACTTATACTGACTATTTTTCCTTTCATATTATCAACCATTCTTAAATCATAATTAATAAATTCTTTAATTTTCAATTAATTATATTGATAACTTAAATATAATTTTAATTGGAAGTTGTTTTTTATAACATTATTGCACGGTACTGTAAATCGGGCTGTTTAATCCACTCTTGAGCATCAATGATTGCCAGTTCTCGTGCATCTTTTTGTTTTGTCACAGCTAATACATGATTTGCAGCGTTAGCGGCCAATTCAAAGGCGTTTAGTTGTGATTTGCCATTAACTAAATGGGCTGTGAACAAACTGCAAATTAAATCCCCAACACCTAATGGACGATAAGGAAAATCATATAATGGTCGGGCAAGATGATAGCTTTGTGATGGTGTAGCTAAAATCATTTCAAACAATTCTGTAGTTTTGCCTGCATGGACTAAGTTTTTGACTAATATGGCCTGGATTGATTTGTTTTGTAGCTTTTTGATTGCCATTTGTACATCGTCAAACGTCTTAATTTCGATATTCGACAATAACTGCAATTCTAATAAATTGGGTGTGATATAGTCTGCGTGTTTGATAGCCTGCTTAGTAAAAAAATCAATTATATTTTGCGGTAGCGAACTGCCTTTATTAATGTCTCCTCCCATTACGGGATCGCACACATAGATGGCATTTGGGTTATAGTATTTTATTTTTTTTACCGCTTCAAGGATCTCTTCGCCCTGTTCGGCAAGGCCGATATATCCTGATATGATGGCATCAATTGAGTTTAGAACGCCGATTTTTTCTAAGCTGTTTACTATTCGAGTAATTTGCTGAGCACCCAGTACAATACCATCATAATCGGGATAAACCGTATTACTCGATAGTTGCACTGTGTGGATGGGCATGACTTCAACGCCTTGTAATTGCATGGCTAATGTAGCAACTTTGTTACCCGCATAACCATACACGACATTAGATTGAATTGATAAAACGGTTTTCATAGATAGTTGCCTTTTACTCATCATAATAGTGATATTTGCTTAAAAGATAGATACTTATAATCGATAGCAATGCTAAACCACAATAAAATAAGGCGAGTGGTAACCAATAAGTCTTGTAGGTATAAATAATGTATGCCCCTATCATTGGGATTAGACTACCAAATATGGCAGCGCAACCTTGATAGCTCATCGATAGACCAGTATAGCGAATTCTGGCAGGAAAAATTCGGCTTAAATAACCCGCTATCACACCATAAAAGCCACTGTAGCAAATCACATTTAACGAAATACCGACAATAAAGCTGATTTTAGTTCCTGACTGAATAATCGGAAATAACAAAAAGACTGACGCCATGGCCAAAATGGCTGAAACAATTAAAAAGCGCGTTGCTGAAAACTTTTCTGAAAAATAAGAGATAAACGGCTGAGCAATAAAGTGCACGACTGCTATCCAAAATAACGCATCAACGATAGTCTTTTTTTCAACGCCGAGAGCCATAGTTGTATAACCAATCATTAGTGTATTAGAAAATATGCCACTAAATGACAGCACATTGGCACAAATGGCTAATACCAATATTGGAGTTGCTTGTTTAAACACATCAATAATTGGCGCGGATTCTTTTTCTTTTAGGCTTGCTTGTTTTTTGCATGATTCGATAAATACCGGTGATTCCGTTAAGGTAACCCTAGCGATAAGACCAACAATTAACAAAATAAAACTGGCTAAAAACGGAATGCGCCAATAGCTATTATTAATTAGCTGATCAATCGGTAAACCAATAATATAAGAAAAAACCAATAATGCTAAAATATTACCCGCAGGGCTACCCCACTGGGCAAACGATGAAAAAAAGTTTTTTAGCCCTTTTGGCGCATGTTCATTCGCCATTAATACGGCTCCCCCCCATTCACCACCAACAGCAACACCTTGTAAAATTCGTAATGCAACTAACAGTATCGGCGCAATGATTCCCGCTTCTTGATAAGACGGTAATAAACCAACGCACGTTGTCGCAATTCCCATTAACAGTAAAGTAATAATTAACGATTTTTTGCGCCCTAAACGATCACCAATATGACCAAAAAGAATTGCACCTAAAGGGCGTGATAAAAAACCAACTGCAAAGGTGGCAAATGTCCCTAAAACTTGCACAAATTGATTATCAGACGGAAAAAAAAGCTGACCAAAAATTAATACTGATGCTAACGCATAGATATAAAAATCATACCACTCAATTGTGGTACCAATAAAAGCAGCAAAAGCGACTTTTTTAGCAGATGAATTGGGCATAAACAGACCTTGGATAAGTCAATAACTAAAGTAAGTAGGTAGTGACAAAGAAACTAACACAAAACCATCAATATCACAATTTGTTATCAGATAAAGGAGAAAACTTATCTAAAAAAGAGAAGTATTAAGACATAATATAAATCTTATAAAAATATTTCGGTAAAATAGTAATATTTTTTATTTTACTATTCCAAATACAAAAGGGTATTAAACTTTATTAATTACAACTTTTAAGCTAGTTATTAATAGCAATAGCTATGTTTTATTAATTAAAAATTAGCTCATTACTATTAATTTACTTGTTCATTATATTTATTCAATAATAAAGTCTTCTAAAGGTGGATATTTTATAATAACACCATCTAACGCCTTATTGTTACTTAGGATAAGTTGGTTGCTTTCCAATAATTCAATAGCTGGTTTAAATAATATATCTTCAATATTGTCGGAATTGATCCTCATAAGCTCAACACTATAAGTCCAACAATTGATATATTTAAGCTTATCGTAATGAGGAGATAAGACATATTTATTTTCATCATCAATAAAAATAAATTTACCAGAATAGTCTTCAAAATATTCTTTTTTACTTACTGGGTATCTAAAATATGACTCTTTATATACCATATCTTCCCAAAAAATAATATGAATTAATGGAAAAGGCTTTTCATTTATTGCTTTATGAAAAACTGTTTCGCCACTAAAACACAATTGAAAGCTCAAATAGCCATAAGGTTTTGTTCCTGTTTTGGCATTTATCTTTGAAATCGGAACACTTAAGCTAATCCACTCACAAAACCAATCGTTGTTAAACGTTGTAGTTGTGTATTTTGTCGAATCTATTTTGTATTGCTTAGCATTTTTATCAAAATAGGCTTTGATTTTATCTGAAATAGTACTTTTTAACACCTCGACTTCTTCAGTAAATTTTTTGTACTCATTTAATGCATTCGTAATTGCTATACCTTGTGTGCGTGTAATATTATTTTCCATTATTGACCACTCCAATTAAATGTTAGATGAAGATACATCAGTTCCAATATTTCGAAAATGATAATTAATTTTTAAGTCAGGATCTATTTTGAGGTTTAGATGAGTGAAAGAATTAAATGCTCTAAAATCTAAACAATCCAAAAAGCTGATTAAATCAGCTAAATAATGCTTTAATTTTGGATTATGACTTTGATGCTTATTTTCTTTTATTTTATGTAAAAAATTTAACCACGTTAAACTTTTCCAATTCTTATTTTTACTGGCTTTAATAGCATTAAACGTATCAACATAATTAGCTAAATAGATTAAATAAGATGTTCCATCCTCTTTTGTCGATTTAAAAAACTGCCACTCTCTTTCAATTTGATCTTCTGAAAAAGAATAAGCGCCCCATTTTAACTCAAATATATAAATTTCATTTTTGCCATTCACGTCGAAATTGAAGACAATATCAGGTTCACAACTTCTACGTTCATTATTAAAAGTAGCTATTTTAGATGGCCAAAAATCAATGTTAGCTTCAACCTGTAACTTATTATTATCATCTAAATTATTTTCAATGCCGGCGATAGACCTAATAAAGTAGTAAATATCTTGATCTTCAAAATAACGTAGCGGACCAAATATTGTGGAGGTAATGATGTCTTCTCGAGGTATTTTTCTAATATTATTTTGTTTTTTTAGCAGGTAATGGCTTTTTTTCTTAATAACTGCATGTAACACTTTCCAACTCCTTAATATTATCAAACTATCAATAATAGTCTTTCCTTAAATTAGTTAGTAACACCGTTAGATAAATTAATGTTAAATATCAGAGTATTAATAATATCAATTTTAATTAAAACGATTATACATTGTATTATGTAGAATAATAATATCAAAAGATTGATTTGTTTAATTTAGATTTATATAAATGATTTTACAGAGAATTTGAGCAAGGTTTGATCTAACTGTATCCATTACTAATAATGACTTTAGAGGAGTCAATGCATCTTAACTGTTTACATTTTTTAATAACGTTATTTCATAAAGATCACTATATTATTTAGATGGCAATTTATGAATATATCCTGTTTTAAAATCACCTATTCATATCGGTAAAGCTAATAATAGCAAAAGCAACTTTTTAGTAAAAAATTTAGATCTCAACTTTACGTGACTAAGTGATATATATTATTTGGTATTGCGTATTAGTCTGTTAATGTGAATCCCCAAATAGACCACCTCATCATCGGATATTGAGCTATGATAAGTTTGATCGATGTATTGTTTTACTTTCTGCGCAATATGCATCGCGTAAGGATAAAGTGAGGATATTTGTTCATAAAGATCGTTATTATCTTCTTGTAATTGATTATTGGCATAAAATCGTTCTACAAAAAATTTAATATGAGTAATAAAACGGGTATAGTGAATTGATGAGGTATCTATTGGCACACCAACGGAATATTTCACCAAATTCACTATTGAATTTATCATTTTGGCATATTGAAACGTATTAAGATTTTGTGCGGTCGTGGTTTGAGCGTTAATGAGATGAAATGCAATATTACTCGCTTCTTCTTCAGGAAAAGTGAGATTGTATCTTGCGTTGAGTAACTCAATAGCTTGCTTGGCGATATTAAACTCTTGCGGATAATAATTCTTTATTTCCCAATATAATTTATTAGGTATAAACAGACCTTGTTTAACTCGTTCAACCGCAAAGTAAATATGATCTGTCAGTGTTAAATAAATATTATTATTCAGTTTTCTGTTTAAGTTGTTTTCAGCTAATGTGATGATTTCTTTGGTTATCTGAAAAAATTGAAAAGGGACTTCTTTCGCTAAATCGGTGATATAGGAAAGTTTAATATTTTTTTCTAAAAATATTTTATCCACTCGCTCATCATCAATGGTATCTCCTGGTTTTTTACCAAAACCAATGCCTTTCCCTAATACGATTTTTTCGATACCCTCTTCTTCAACTAAAACGACACTAGAGTTTAATACTTTTACCACCAAAATCATTGTTTGTTCTCCAGCTATTAATCGTAAATAGCTTTACCATTGGTTTCAATCACTTTTTTATACCAATAAAATGACTCTTTTTTAAATCTGGCTAAAGTTCCATTCCCTTCATCATCTTGATCTACGTAGATAAAACCATAACGTTTGGACATCTGCGAAGTACTGGCGCTGACTAAATCTATTGGCGCCCAACTGGTATAAGCGATTAAATCCACGCCTTCATCAATGGCTTCTTTCATTTGTTTAAAATGTTCTTTAAAGTATTCAATTCGATAATGGTCATGAACGGTGTCACCCTCTAACTTATCAATTGCGCCAATCCCATTTTCGACAATCATCATTGGAATATTATAGCGGTCATAGAGTTCAATAAGTGAAATTTTTAGTCCTTTTGGATCGATTTGCCAGCCCCATTCAGTGGATTTTAAATAAGGATTTTTAACACCTATAATTGTATTACCGGGTATGCGGTCAGCATCCGGATTGGTAGATTCAGCCTTTGACATATAGTAACTAAAAGATAAGAAATCGACGGTATTTTGTTTAAGTATTTCTCGATCGCCCTCTTCAAACTTAATATCAATTCCTTTTTGTTGTAAATAGGTCAATATAAGTTTTGGATATTCGCCTTTAATTTGCACATCTGTATAAAAGTAATTGTCTAACGTTTTTTGTAACGTCAATTCCACATCCTCAGGCTTACATGTCAATGGATAAGTGGTTAATTTGGTGAGCATACAGCCTATTTTACAATCTGGGATTTTTTCATGGGCGATTTTGGTAACCAGTGCACTTGCTACAAATTGATGATGTAAAGCTTGATAGATATCTTGTTCAAGCTGTCCGTCTTTACATTTATCAGGAATAATTCCAGCCGTTGTAAAAGGATGCCGATAAATACTGTCTATTTCATTAAAGGTTAACCAATATTTTACATAATCCCCAAAATGGTCAAAACAAGCTGTTGAAAAACGGACAAAATCATCAATCACTGAACGTTTTACCCAACCATTATATTTAATACTTAATGCTATCGGCATTTCATAATGCGATAACGTAACGATTGGCTCTATTGAAAGTCGTTTCATCTCTTTAAAGACATTTTTATAAAATTCAACTCCTTTAGGATTAGGCGTAAGTTCCTCGCCAGTAGGAAACAGTCTTGTCCAAGCAATGGATAAGCGTAATGTCTTAAATCCCATTTCAGCAAAGAGCGCTAAATCTTCTTTATAGCGATGATAAAAATCAATGCCTCGTCGTTTGGGGTAATTTTTATCAGAAAGATCGTTTATCGCGGTCATTATACCCTCACTGGTTACCGCCACATGCGCAGCATAATCTTTGACATCAACATTTGGTTTATACGTTGCCATATCCGCAACAGAAAGTCCTTTGCCGTCAATATTCCATGCGCCTTCAATCTGATTAGCGGCAATCGCCCCGCCCCATAAAAAATTATCTGGGAATGCTAAATTTTTCATATGTTACTCTCCTTTGCTTAATATTTTCGGCTTTATTTTTAGAACAATATCATCGTTAGTTACTTGTTTGTTTTCATTAAAAGTAGAAATAGTATAGTCATCAGGATTGGTGACTAAAAAAATTACGGTAGGATCCAATTGATGATTTTTAATATTGTTGATATCGAATTTAATTAAATCATCACCAATATCGACAATATCGCCAACATTAACCAGTGTCTCAAATCCATCACCATCAAGTTTTACTGTATCGATTCCTATATGAAAAAGCAGATCTGCACCATTATTTAATTTAATACTTAGAGCATGTTTAGTATGGAATATCATAGAGATAATCCCTTTACAGGGTGATTTTAAAAATCCCTCGTTAGGAATAATACCTAAGCCTTGACCAACAATTCCTGTTGAAAAAACATTATCGTTAATGTCATGTATCGGTATAGCTTTGCCACTAATTGGGCTTCTAATCTCTAGAGCTTCATCGTTAATGGTATTTTTGGTATTGTTATTTGAGTTTTCATCATCTGCATCAATACTATCTGTGAAAAATATGGCAGAAAGGATAAATGCGACTAAAAAGGATATTCCAAAAGTGACAAAAGCCCAGACTATGTTCATCGCATTGTCTTTATCAATATACATGGTCATACTGGCTAAACCGGGACCAACAAGAACAAATGCTTTTAGTAAAATAATGCCAGCAAAAGCCCCACCAATTAATCCAGCAGTCATCACGCTATAAAGAATTTTTTTATTTACGATTGTCACACCATATAGTGCGGGTTCGGTAATACCAAAAAGAGCCGATATTCCAGCGGATAGAGCAACCGATTTTAATTTACTATTTTTAGTTTTAATACTTACGCCAAAACAAGCCCCTGACTCAGCAATATTGTGTGCCAAAGAAGCCGGCATATATAACATTTCACATCCTGTTTTACCCATTGCATCAATGGCATAAGGAAGCATTGCTTTATGCATGCCCGCCACAACCATAAAAGGAAGTACCGCAGCTAACAATCCTGTTGTAATCCATGAAAAATGGGTATAAAAAAATATAATAAATTTAGAAAATATCACACCTGCATTGTATCCAAGAGGACCAAGTAATAGTAAAGAGACAGGTACGGTAATGACTAAACTCATCATAGGGACAAAAAAGAGACGAATAACTTTAAATGAATATTTAGTAAAAAATTTTTCAACAACAGAATAAAAAAGGATCGTTAAAATCGCAGGAAATATTTGGAATGCATAATTAATATTCTCTAAAGGTAAAAAGAAGAGTGTG
This sequence comes from Gilliamella sp. W8136, assembly GCF_016101285.1. Taxonomy (NCBI): domain Bacteria; kingdom Pseudomonadati; phylum Pseudomonadota; class Gammaproteobacteria; order Orbales; family Orbaceae; genus Gilliamella; species Gilliamella sp. W8136. The sequence continues at coordinate 28,910 of NZ_JACFQU010000014.1, read as the reverse complement.
CTGTCATTTTTTAGTAGTACCACCATATCAGGGAGGATTAAAGTACTTACGGCAGAAGCTGCAACCAGCGGATTTACTTTTAATTTATTAGCGGTGGTAAATGCGACAAGAATGGGTAAAAAATATAAAGGTGCACTACCAATTAGTTGTAAAATTTTATAATTGGATCCATTCTCATCCATCAATCCAAGCATAGCAAACAATATTACAAAAGATTTCAACAGACCACCGCCAGCAATTGCTGGAATTAACGGTTGAAAAATAGAAACAAGAAAATCGAGTAAAATAGCACTTATTTTTTTCTTGCTATTAGGCTGATTATTAGCACTATTTACGTTAATGTTTCCGATTAATTTAATAATTTCGTTATAAACTTCAAATACATCATTACCAATAATAATTTGGCATTGAACGTTTTGCCGTACGCCTATAACACCCTCGATTTTTTCTAAAGCAGGAAGATTAATTAGATTATCATCTTTTAAGGTGAATCTTAGTCTTGTCGCACAATGCTCTAAATGCGCTATATTACTTTTACCACCGATATTATCTAGAATGGTTACGGCTATTTTTTGATAATCCATTACTATCTCCTATTGCTCTTGTTCGTGGTAAAAAAAAAGCAAGACCTAGATAAACGGTAAAATGCAGCTACGCATATACAATTTATTTAGGTCCTGCCTGCTTTACCAGTCACATGCCTGTTCAATTAACATACAAACATACAATAGATACTGAGTCAATTTTGATTTAGAAGAATTGTGAACTAGATCTCAATCACCATCACAGAATAACTGTTAAGTTAATTAATTGTTTTAATGTATTAAGATATGAAATAAATAAACTCTAAAATAATCAGTTATGAAGTTAAAAATAAAGGACAGAATATTCAAAATAGAATCTGTCCATTTTACGTTTTGATGGAAGTAGAGAATCTTGGTTACTTAGATATTAATATACTGGTTCGGGTAGAGGATATTCAACACCATTATAATGTAATGTATATTTTCTTTTTGCTGATTTAGTTATCTCTTCAATACATTCCCCTTCGCTATTTTTTTTACCAATTTCTTTTTGTTCATTATATGAGACAATCAGATCTTTATAATTATTGGTCGTATTTTTTCCTAATAGTAAAACAGCATTACGGCTATTGTATTCACCATCACAATCATTCCATTCACCACTAAAGTTTTTTAACACCAACTTATTAACAACACGATTCAATTTTTCCTTTTGTTGCACATAAAGATTAATTACTTGTTGAGAAATGGGAACATAAGGAGAACCATTTGCAGAATTGGCACGAACACCAAAAGCCCGAGATTCATTATTAAGTTGATAACGAGCCGTATCGATTTCAAAATTATTTAATTCAATAGCATCACTAACAAACGCATTCTGTTGCCAATTATGAGCAATTAATTCACCACTTTGCGTATCCACAAGCAACACATCAAGATCATAAAAAATTGTCCCTTCGATCTCATGAGGAAACGGTAAAACCACAATTGTTTTACTTTCATCAGCAGGCCAGATCTTACAAATTGCCTTATCACTCTCGCGAGAAGAATGGTATTTTTCAAGTAAATAATCAATCCATTTTTCACAGTCAGCACTACTCACCATAGGAAAGCTAAGCGTGATAAGTAGTAATAATTTTTGGGTGTTTTTCATTGGTGTTTTTACTGGGTTTTGTTTATGTTTTTTTGTATTAAAATCAATCTAACTTAAATAAATATCTTAGTTTTTCCCAAAAGCTCATTGATTCAATTATTTCTATTTTATTTTTTAGTTTGTTATTCGATTCTTCATTTTGTTTTAATAAATTATGTAAATTGTAATTTTCTCTACTTAAATCATTTATCTTAGTTGTAAATTCATTTAATAAACTTTGTTTTTTATCAAGCTCCAATTTATATGATTCATTCGATTCGTTCAATTCTGTGTTAATACTTATAATATTATTTAATTCTATTTGTTTTAATTTTAACTCTTCAACATAATAATTGGCAGGAATAGGATCTGAAAGAATATTGCCGTAAACGTGATCTTTAAATTTTGATTTTAAAAAATCATAGTATTTTTCTAAATCCTCACTATCATAACTTTTGTTTTGAAATTCTTTTAAAAAAATCATTTTTTTTGTGAGAGTAACTTCTATGATAGGGATGTTATGTGCAAAAAAATCTTTTATTTTTGTTTGTTCACATTTATGATTAACAGCAACTTCGATAGCAACTTTTCCATTCCATTTTTCAGCTAAATCACATTTAGAAGAAAAACAACCAATTAGATCCGGATAATAGACATTTCTATTTTCAAATTGTAAGCGAGGTTCTATAAGAAATTCCGTGAATTTTAATTGGTAGCTCTTTTTACCTATAACAAATGTAATCTCACTGAGTTCCGATAAAACTGATATTGCAGTTGAATGAGAAATTGACTCATTATCTCCATCTTCATTATTACCTCCTTTCATATTTTCAATATACCTAAAAAAACCATTTTTTACTGGTGTCATTCTAGCTCTATACTGCTTATCTGCTTGAGTGCTATAAAAAGTTAACTTTTCATACTCCTCTGGCGATTCTTGTTTCATTTTTAACACATTCCAAATATAAAATTTTTTAAGTTGAGATGGTTTATGCTGATTCAAAATATATTCGCCTTGTTTATTTTTAGCATATGCCGATATTTTTTTTGCCATGTATGATTGTCTTTCCTTTACTTATTAACAGATTTAATTCAACTAAAATAATTCAAATTACAGAAACTTATTATTTTTCTTCTATTCTTTGTAAAAATTAATTTATGTTACACATCGTGACACTATTTAGTCAAAAAATAAACAATCGGTAAGTCAGCCTGCACCCAATCTAGATCGTTTAATTCATTACTATCTAACCAACAAATCTTATTATGTTCTAAACATATTGGATCATTATCAATTAGCTGACAAAGAAAAGCGTTAATTTTAACTGTGCCAAAATCATAATGATGTTCTGTTGTTAATAAATATTTTTTGATCGAGATACTACAACCTAATTCTTCTTTTATTTCCCGAATGAGAGCATCTTCTAATTGTTCGCCAGATTCAGCTTTTCCACCAGGAAATTCCCATTTATACGCTAAATATTTAGTGTTACCCCGTTGAGTACAAAGAATTTTATTGTTTTTAATAATTACTGCAGCAACAACATTAATAATTTTATTCATCTTTTAAAGTGATTTCTCGCCCCCTTAAATTCGCATTTTTTTCAATTTATTAATATCATCTATATCTTTGACAATATGCATTTTTCGATGGCAATTAGGACATAGTGCTACTGTATTATCAATTGTATCCTCCACCTTCAGAATTGTTTATTATTTAGAATAACTCCAGACATTAGATTTTTTATTTTGTCCATTAGTGTTCTTTCCCTCAGTCCCTAAACACTTCTCTAACATGCCATTCAATAAATCTGTCATGTAAATAATCGCTTTTCATTCGAGGTAGTAAGATGTTTTTGCCGTCGAAATCCCAAAAGAGTTTTTCAACTATGTGGTTTCCATTTACCCCACTTGATACTTTGATTTTTAGATTACAATCAAGCCCGATAGCGCCCATATCGAAAGCGGAATGATGTAGTGAACAAAGTGCTAAACCATTATTTACAATGCATGGTCCGCCGTGTTGTTTCCATTTTACGTGAGCAGCTTCAAGGCCGATTGATACTGAGTCATGCCTTAAATCGTAACCACAGATGGCACATTGATAGTTGTATGCACGTAATACGATTTGTCTGAATTTAGGATCTCGGTATTTATTGGATTCCATTAAATTAAACCCAAATCGATTAATTAAGTTTTCTTGCACACTTTCAGTAAAATGCTGACTTAAAATTTGTCCTGCTAATTGATCAATAATGGTAGGGTTTGTTTTTATCAGTTTATACGTTTGTTCATCAAAGCCACCGAGTACTTGGTGTGAAGCAAGGGTTTTGCTGGTTGGTTCTTTACTTGGCAAAATTGGATTAGTACAGTTTTCAAAATTAATGAGTTGCCAAAAACCGTCATTTTTCAAACGCCAAAAAGGCATATTGGGATAATAGTGTTTACGTTGAGGACCAAACCGAGTGAGTAAATCATGTAAAGGTTTTTCAATTTCTTTTTCATAATCAAACAAGCGATCATGACCTTGCTTATATTGTGCTAATACATAAAGCAATAATAAAGGTTTATGTGGAGCCCGCTGATCGCCTTTTTTCCAGATAGTGATATTAGTAATTTTTTGTTGTAATTGTTTAATATCCATTAACACAGAAGAAATAAATGTAATAAGTGAGAAAATATTATAAATATCGTATTATTTTTGTGATCTGCCTCACAAAATTCTGAGTTAGTGTAAAAAAATGAATCAATATTTGATAGTTACATCTAAAAAATTATTTTTAACCATTACAAACCTAAACCAATTTATGAATATGCGTAAATCGCATAATGGTATGTAAAATTGATATTTCCTTATTTGTCGATAATCGTTTTTAATTAAGCTTAATAAAAACTAGATAGGTAAGGAAACATTATGGCCTTGATCCCTCCTCACGCCAGTGACCAGTTACAACCACTTCTTGTTAAAGACGATGATCGATTGGCATTACAGCATTATGCAAAAAATCTACCCGCAATTACGCTATCAAGTCGTGAAGCTGGGGATTTAGTGATGTTAGGAGTTGGTGGTTTTACGCCACTGTATGGTTTTATGCGGGAAGAAGATTGGCGCAGTGTTTGCGATAATATGCATTTAGCAAATGGTGTTTTTTGGCCAATTCCTATCACAGTATCCGTGACCGATGCTCAAGCTGATACCTTAAAATTGGGTGATGATATTACCCTTAAAACACCCGATGGGCAGATAATTGGTATTTTGAATGTTGATAGTATTTATCGACCAGATAAGCAATTTGAAGCGATGCAGGTGTTTACAACAACCGATCAAAGTCATCCTGGCGTTGCGATGCTTATGGCTCAGCCACCTGTTAATTTAGGCGGTAAAGTGCGTGTTTTCCATGATAATGGTTTTAAAACGCAATTTGGTCAATATGCATTAACACCACAAGAGACACGAGAACGTTTTAATCAATTAGGTTGGCATAAAATCGCGGCTTTTCAAACTCGTAACCCGATGCATCGTTCGCATGAATATTTAGTCAAAACAGTATTAGAGCTTTTTGATGGGGTACTTATTCACTCTCTATTTGGTAATTTGAAAGCAGGTGATGTGCCTGCAAATATTCGTCTTAAAGCTATTAATTCGCTAATTTATAATTACTTTGTGCCTGATTCCGTTGTTCATTCTGGGTATCCTTTAGATATGCGTTATGCAGGTCCAAAAGAAGCGTTACTGCATGCCCTTTTTAGACAAAACTATGGTTGTAGCCATCTTATTGTCGGTCGCGATCATGCCGGTGTCGGTAATTATTATTCGCCGTTTGCTGCACAAGATATTTTTACCCAATTACGGGATGAAGATTTACTCATTAAACCAATCAAAATTGACTGGACATTTTATTGCCATAAATGTGCAGGTATGGCATCAAGCAAAACTTGCCCACATGACAGTGATGATCGTGTTCTTATTTCAGGTACCGAGGTAAGACGGCGTTTGCAAACAAAAGAGCCCATACCTGAAACATTTAGTCGACCTGAAGTTGTTGCTGAATTATATCAATGGGCAAACCAGTAATATGCAAAATAAATAATTACTCATCGATAAGTTGATAAAGAGGAAAGCCATGCTAGATTTAACCAAAGTTAACCAGAAATTACAAAATCAGTCACCGTTAACCATTATTGAGTGGGCATTAAAGAAGCAACAAGATATTCCAGTCAAAAGTATTATTAGTACCCATTTTGGACCATATGAAGCTGTGTTACTTCATCTTGTTACCCAAGTTGACCCACATATTCAGGTTGTTTGGGTTGATAATGGTTATGCAACAAATGCGACCTATCGTGTTGCCAATAAAATTACAAAGCAACTTAATCTTAATCTACATATTTTTGTACCGCAACGAACGACAGCTTATTTAAATGTGCGATACGGTGGTTTACCTGAATTAGATACGCCAGAGCATACCGAGTTTACCCAAATTGTCAAAATTGAGCCGTTTAATCGTGCTTTAGCCACACTCAAACCAACGCTATGGTTTACTGCGCTACGTCGTGAACAATCTGCGTTAAGGCAGGAATTAAATATTGTGACAAAAGCGGGAGATAATTTATTTAAGATTGCCCCACTCCTCGACTGGACAAGTCAAGATATGCAGAACTACATCGAAAAACTTAATTTACCTAATGAGATGGATTATGTTGATCCAACTAAAGGACCGCAAGGCAGAGAGTGTGGTTTACATAAAATAACCTTTTGATTTTAGAAATAGAAACACATTGGACTTTTCTGATAGTTGTTGAGTAAAACAATATTATTAGGATTTAACAGAACATTTTAAGGTTGCTAGGCACTAGCAATTTACCGATAGCGCAAAAGCTATCAGATAAGGGAATCACATGAGCACACAACATTTTCCTTTTAATTGTGATGAATTAAAAAAAATTATTGAAAAGTCCAGTGATAAACAGCTCGCTTGGTTGTCTGGATATTTATGGGGACTTGCAGAAAAAAGTTCAAATGAACAAGCTTTACCGAATATCACAACTACCACCGACGTAACGCAAGCCGAGCAAGCAAAAAAAGTAACGATTTTATCAGCATCACAAACAGGTAATGCTCGTCGAGTTGCAAATGAGTTAACTCAAGATATTGAGCGTTTAGGTATTGAAGTTACTCATCTGCCTGCTGGCGAATACAAAGCCAAAAAATTGAGTCAGGAAGAAATTTTAATCTTAATTACCTCAACACAAGGCGAGGGCGAACCACCAGAAGAAGCATTACCACTCTATAAATACCTTTTTGCTGCCAAAGCCCCTAAATTGGCAAATCTACAATTTGCGGTAATGGGTTTAGGTGACTCTTCTTATCCAAAATTCTGTCAAGCTGCTAAAGATTTTGATCAACGATTAGCTGAATTAGATGCTCAGCGTATGTTATTACGCGTTGATGCTGATACGGATTTTCAAACTGTAAGTACCAATTGGCGACAAGCTGTAATTGATAAACTTAGCAGTCTACAACAATCGACTTCAAAATCACTAACAGAAAATAATACTTCAAGTAGCGTCGTTGTTAACAGTAGCCTTTATCACCGCGATAATCCCTTTATTGCACCTGTTAATGTCAATCAAAAAATTACTTCTCGCGATTCGGATCGCGATATCCGTCATATTGAATTTGACCTTACTGGTTCTGATATTAACTATCAACCGGGCGATGCGTTAGGGGTCTGGTATCAAAATAGTGATGAGCTTGTCGATGAAATTCTTAATATTACCCAGCTTACCGGTGATGAGCTGGTCGAACACAATGGTCAACAAATTACTTTAAAAACAGCTCTGATTGAGCATGTTGAATTGACTCAAAATACACCCGTCATTATTGAGAAATATGCCCAAGCAATTCAAAATCCTGAACTGCTTACCTTAAGCAAAGACAGAGAAGCTTTGATAGAAATGAGTCAAACATTACCACTGGTTGATATGCTTAATCGTTATCGAGGCAACCTTACCGCACAAACATTAATTGGATTGCTTCGACCTCTTACACCTCGTTTTTACTCCATTGCATCAGCGCAAGATGAAGTTGGAGACGAAGTTCATCTTACCGTAAATGTGGTGCGTTATCAGATCGAAGATAAAACCCGTACTGGCGGTGCATCAAACTTTTTAGCCAATCAAATTGCTGACCAAGATCAGGTCAAAATTTTTGTTGAACATAATGATAACTTTAGATTACCTAATGATACCAATACGCCAATCATCATGATTGCTGCCGGTACTGGCATTGCACCATTTAGAGCTTTTTTACAACAACGTAGTGCTCAATGTGCTACGGGTAAAAATTGGTTATTTTTTGGCAACCCGCATTTTATTTCTGATTTTCTGTATCAAGTAGAGTGGCAAAATTATGTTAAAGAAGGTCTGTTAACGAATATCGATCTTGCGTGGTCACGAGATCAGGCCGAGAAAATATATGTACAAGATAAATTAATTGCTCAAGGCAGAGAGATTTGGCAATGGTTGCAACAAGGTGCCTATATCTATGTTTGTGGGGATGCGAAGCGCATGGCAAAAGCAGTCGATTTAGCATTACAACAAATTCTGATGACTCAAGCTCAATACAATCAAGAGCAGGCCATCAACTATCTGGATGAATTAAGAAGTCAAAAACGCTATCAACGAGATGTTTATTAATACATAACAACTAATTTTAATTTATTGAGTGATGTAATATGAGCAATGATAAACCTAAAACAGTTACCCTAACTCAAGTGGTAAATTTAACACCCCCGCAAAATGATGTCTCAGATCTACCATTATCAGATTCTGAACGATTTAAACGAGAGAGTAATTATTTACGAGGCACCATCGCTGACGATCTGAATAATGGTTTAACGGGAGGATTTAATAGTGATAATTCTCAGCTCATCCGTTTACATGGCATGTATCAACAAGATGATAGAGATATTCGTAAGGAACGCCAAGAACAAAAACTTGAGCCACTGATCAACATGATGCTACGTTGCCGCCTACCTGGTGGCATTATCACCCCCAAACAGTGGTTAACGATTGATAAATTTGCCACCGAGACAACAAAGTATGGCAGTATTCGGCTGACTACTCGACAAACATTTCAGTTTCATGGCTTGTTTAAACGCAGTCTTAAATCAGCTCATCAACTATTACACAATATAGGACTTGATTCGATTGCCACTGCTGGCGATGTTAATCGTAATGTCTTATGTACTTCAAATCCAGTAGAATCAAAAGTTCATCAACAAGCTTACTACTGGGCAAGCAAAATTTCAGAACATCTTTTACCAAAAACCCATGCTTATATTGAAATCTGGTTAGATGGTGAAAAACTACCGACACCCGACAGTGAACCCATTTTAAGTTCAACTTATTTACCGCGTAAATTCAAAACCACGGTGGTTATTCCACCTATTAATGATGTTGATGTTCATGCCAATGATCTTAGTTTTGTCGCTATCGCCGAAAAAGGTGAATTGATCGGTTTTAATGTATTAGTTGGCGGTGGTTTGGCAATGACTCATGGAGATAAAACAACCTATCCTCGCAAAGCAGATGATTTTGGTTTTATTCCTGTAGAAAAAGTGCTGACTTTTGCAGAAGCGGTTGTTACCACACAGCGCGATTGGGGCAATCGTCATAATCGTAAAAATGCCAAAACCAAATATACACTTGAACGTGTCGGTGTGGAAAACTTTAAAAAAGAGGTAGAGCTACGCGCAGGCAGTACCTTTTTGACCAGTAAACCTTATAAATTCACTCAAAGGGGGGACCAATTTGGTTGGTATAAAGGTATTGATGATAACTGGCATTTAACGCTATTTATCGAAAATGGACGATTGCTTGATTATCCTAACAAACCATTAAAAACGGGTATTGCTGAGATCGCTAAAATTCATCAAGGTGATTTGCGCATTACCGCTAATCAAAATCTGATTATTGCTAATGTTCCAGAACAACAAAAAGAAGCCATTGAAAAAATTGCCAGAGAGTATGGATTGCTTGACGATACAGTCACATTACAACGTAAATATTCCATGGCATGTGTTTCTTACCCAACTTGTCCTCTTGCTATGGCCGAAGCCGAACGTTTTTTGCCGACGTTTGTCACTCAAATCGAGCAGATGTTAACTCAGCATCACTTATCCGAAGATTATATTATTTTACGAGTGACAGGTTGTCCTAATGGGTGTGCAAGAGCGATGTTGGCCGAAGTAGGCATGGTGGGTAAGGCGCCCGGTCGCTATAATTTATATCTTGGTGGTAATCGAGAAGGGACACGAATTCCACGTTTATATAAAGAAAACGTAAGTGTTGATGAAATTTTATTAGCGCTTGAACCATTAATTGAAGCTTGGTCAATTCATCGCAATAAAGACGAAGGTTTTGGCGATTTTGTTATCCGTCATGAAATTGTCAAACCAGTAATAAATTCAGCAATTGATTTTTATCAGGTCGTTAATTAAAGATCATATACAGGTTTGTAGAACCTTATGACGTGCTTATTTGCTGATAAAAAACATATATAGCAATAAGGCATATGGTTATTACTTAATCATATTTGTCTTTTTTATATGTTCTTTTATACTTAAGTGAGTTATTAAACTATCTAATTTTATCAATAAAATTAATAACAACCATAATTTATAAATTAGATAACCTGCCTATAACCAGTTTGATAACAGTGTTTATGCTGGGTGGCGATCCGTTGTTTTAAATAATTCACTTTTTAGTACATGTTATTAATTATATACAGCAAATTATTTTAAATTAATGCAATACAATTATATCGATGGGAATAAAGTAATTTTTTCTTGGAAGATCGCTATCATGAACATACAACAATTAAGAATTATTCGAGAAGCAGCGCGTTGTAATTATAATCTAACCGAAGTAGCAAATACTTTATACACCTCCCAATCTGGAGTAAGTCGACATATTAAAGAGTTAGAAGAAGAACTCAATATTGATCTTTTTATCCGCCAAGGAAAACGCCTAATTAACATGACTGAACCAGGATTAGAACTGGTTGTGATTGCAGAACGAATTTTAAATGAAATTAATAATATACACCGTTTATCGACCATTTTTTCAAATGCGGATGAAGGATCTTTAGTAATCGCAACAACCCATTCACAGGCTCGTTATATCCTCCCTAACATTATAAAATCATTTAGAGTACTTTTTCCGAAAGTCCATATTATTATCAATCAAGGCTCATCAAGTGAGATTATTGCCCAGCTTCTTTCTGGCGAGGCTGATATAGGTATTGATAATGAAAGAGTTGATAACAGCTCTCTTGCTACCTACCCTTTTTATCGTTGGCATTACTCGATTGTAACACCGAAAGATCATCCTTTAACCAAAGCCGACAAAGTAACATTAGATATGTTGCAACCCTTACCCATAATTACTTATCGACAAGGGATCTTTCCTCGCAAAAGCATCGATAAAGCATTTTCAGCGATAGGATTAGCACCCAATATATCATTGAACGTTCAAGAGCCTGATGTTATAAAAACCTACGTTGAATTAGGTTTAGGAATTGGTATTTTAGGCAATAAAATGTATAACCCTGAATATGATGTAAACTTGGTACAACTTGATGCAAAACATCTGTTTGAATCACATGTAACTTGGCTTGGCTTAAAACGTCATAAATTACAACGTAATTATATTTGGCGTTTTATTCAATTATGCAATCAAGAGCTTTCATTGGAAGATATTAAAAATCATGCTCTGTTTGATCATACTCATTCCAAAATGCCTGATTATCAAATTTAATTTATATTAATAAAACGATACGCATTAAATCATAAACTCAAACAATTCATCTTGTACAAAGATATTTACAAGTATCGGTTGCCAATAGATATTATCGCCCAATTCAACTTGCTGTTGTTCATATTGACGATAACTTACCGAGACATCAATATGCTTGGGTTGTCCTGCTACCGCAATTTCTAAAAAAACCGTTGGCCCAGCGGTGTGGATGCGCACGACTTGTCCTTGGATATCATTCTTTCTGGCCGTTTTAGCAATACTGATTTCATGAGGTCGAACATAAGCGATAGCTGACTGATCAGCCCAGTTCCCTTGCTCTTTCATATCTTTTCGGAAATCACCAATAATTAAGGTATTATTTTCAATGTAGCCATGTAATAGATTGACGTCCCCTAAAAAATGCGCAACAAATGCTGTTTTTGGTTGTTTATAGACTTCTGCTGGTGTGCCTATTTGCTCTATTTGGCCTTGGTTCATTAAAATTATTTTATCGGCAACTTCTAACGCCTCTTCTTGATCATGCGTAACAAAGAGACTAGTGACATTCAGTTCATGATGAAAATCACGCAACCAGCGTCTTAAATCTTTACGAACTTTAGCATCTAAGGCGCTAAAAGGTTCATCAAGCAACAAAACATTAGGTTTTGATGCCAACGCTCGTGCTAAAGCAACTCGCTGTCGTTGTCCTCCAGATAGCTGGTCAGGATAACGTTTAGCAAAATTTTCTAGCTGAACTAATCCAAGTAACTGATTAACCCGCTCATTAATTGCGGTTTTGCTCAGTCGTATTGATCTTGGTTTCATTTTTAATCCAAATGCCACATTTTCTGCCACATTCATATGGCGAAAAAGTGCGTAATTTTGAAACACAAATCCAATATCTCGTTGTTTAGCGCTCAGCTGTGTTACATCAGTATCGGCAAAATAGATTTTACCTGAGCTAGCTGTTTCTAAACCCGCTATAATGCGTAGTAATGTGGTTTTGCCACAACCTGAAGGACCTAAGAGTGCAACTAATTCACCTTGTTTTATACTAAAGTTAATATTTTTTAAGGCATCGAAGTTTTTAAAACTTTTATTAATATTCTGTAGTGTAATACCCATAGCTACCCCTTAGTGACCTATATAAAGTTCATTAACTAAGCGTCGTTCAATCCATTGACGAATCAATAGTAATGTAAGCGACATAATTAATAGCAAAATCGCAACACTAAATGCGGCAACAATATTGTACTCATTGTATAAAATCTCTACATGTAAGGGTAACGTATTGGTATAACCACGAATATGTCCAGAAACAACGGATACCGCGCCAAACTCACCGAGTGAGCGAGCAGTGCAAAGAACAACACCATGCATCAATGCCCATTTTATATTTGGTAATGTGATATGGAAAAAAATTTGCCAACCATTTGCGCCAAGAACACTGGCGGCCTCTTCTTCATGGGCTCCTTGCGCCATCATTATTGGAATCAATTCCCTTGCGACAAAAGGAACAGAAACAAAAATGGTTGCTAAGATAATACCGGGAATGGCATAGATTATTTGGATATTCCATGCCTGTAAAAAGGGATAAAATGCACTTTGTGCACCAAATAGCAATACATAGATTAAACCCGCAACAATGGGAGAGATAGAGAACGGTAAATCAATTAAGGTCATTAATATCTGTTTACCTTTAAACTGATATTTAGTGATGACCCAAGCAGCACACACACCAAATATGACATTTAAAGGCACCGCCACTCCAACAGCAATAAGTGTCAATTTAAAAGCTGCTAAGGTATCTGATTCAGTGATCACCTGCCAAAAAGCCGTTATCCCATTGGCAAGCCCCTGTGCCAACACTACCAAGAGCGGTAAAAATAACAAAATTAAAAACAATAATATCGCTAGTAGTATTAAGAATAACTGTACACTGGTCAGTGCTTGTTTTTTATCGGTTATTGGGTTTGTTGGCAATATTGGCATAAATTTACCTATAGTCAGTTATTTTTATTAATATTACGGTTAAGTCTTCGCTGTAATGTGTTCATTAAAAATAATAGTATGAAAGCGATCAATAACATGGTTATGCCTATGGCGGCGGCAGCATCATAAGCATATTGATCAAGCTTCGAGACAATCAATAATGGCAAGATTTCTGTTTTAAATGGAATATTTCCAGCAATAAAGACTACCGAACCATACTCACCAATAGCACGAGCAAAAGCGAGCGTAAATCCAGTTAACCAAGCAGGTAAAATAGCGGGTAAAATAACATGCATAAAAATTTGCCGAGGTGATGCGCCAAGCAGGCTGGCAGCCTCTTCCTGTTCGCGTGGCAAGTCAGCCATTACAGGTTGTAAAGTGCGGACAACAAACGGCAGCGTGACAAATAAGAGTGCTAAGGTAATACCAATTGGCGTATAAGCGATCTTAAAACTAAACCAATAGCCAATAGGGCCGTTTTGAGCATAAATTGTGGTTAAAGCAATACCTGCTACCGCAGTTGGCAAAGCAAATGGGATATCGATACAGATATCCATTATTTTGCGTCCTGGAAAACGATAACGCACCAGCACCCAAGCTAACAATAAACCAATAAAGCTGTTTAAACCGGCACTTATCAATGCGGTACTTAATGAAAGCATTAGCGCTAATAAAAATTGTTTACTGATTAATAACTTTTCCCATTCATGAAAAGATAATTTAGTTGAATAGATAAACAAGCCTAATAGCGGAATAAGAACAATCAAACTAAGAAAGGTTAAAGTATAACCCAACGTTAAGTTAAATCCGGGTATATTCCGTTGTTGTTTAAAGCTTGCCACTTTCATAACTTATACCTTTAAAACTTATACCTTTATAGGATAGGGTTAAGTGATAGCAACACATAACCATAATAAGCAATGCCCTAGTTTATCTCAGCATAAATTGCATCAAAGATTGCACCATCACTAAAAAAGGCTTTTTGTACTTTCTGCCAACCACCAAAGAAATCATTAACGGTTACTAATTTAATTTCAGGAAATTGCTTAGCATATTGTTTAAGGATTTCAGGATTGACTGGTCGATAAAAATGCTGAGCAATAATATGTTGTGCAGGTTCACTATATAAGTACTCTAAATAGGCTTGCGCTTGCTTACGTGTGCCTTTGCTGTCTACGACTTTATCCACTAAGGCGACGGTTGGCTCAGCTAAAATCGATAATGACGGCATGATGATTTCTAACTGATCACCACCTTGCTCTTTTAACGCTAAATAAGCTTCATTTTCCCAAGCAATCAATACATCACCTAAACCTCGCTGCACAAAACTGATGGTTGCCCCTCTAGCGCCAGTGTCTAATACCGGTACATGTTGATATAATTTGGTTACAAATGTTCGCGCTTGTTCATCATTACCGTAAGTACTTCGAGCATAAGCCCAAGCAGCTAAAAAATTCCAACGCGCCCCGCCTGACGTTTTGGGATTGGGTGTTATTACTTCAATATCATCTTTAATTAAATCACTCCAATCATGAATCTGTTTTGGGTTACCTTTGCGGACTAGAAATACAATCGTTGAATTATAAGGCGCACTATTATTTGGCAATCTACTTTGCCATTCAGGTGATATATTAGTCTGATAACGATTTAACGCATCAATATCACTCGCTAAAGCAAGTGTCACAACATCCGCTTGCAAACCATCAATCACTGAACGCGCTTGCTTACCAGAGCCTCCGTGCGAATTTTTTATAGTCAGCGTTTCACCTGTCTGCTGTTGCCAATACTCAATAAAGGTCTGATTATAGGTTTTATAAAACTCACGAGTTGGATCATACGATACATTAAGCAATTCAACACTATAGGCTTGCCCCATAAAAGTACATATTGCAAATAAAATTAAGCTAATACTCAACCAATATTGTTTGCGAACGATAGGTGATTTTTTCACTTGATACCTCATACTATTAAAGACATTAGCTTTTTTAACAGGAATACCAAGATTAGACCAAATTATCGAAAGATGCGAAAACGATTATTTTGCATTAGGTTATAACAAAAATAGATATACTAAGTAGAAGGATTAAAATTTAGAGTGAGTCTTATTCAAGATTATATAATATGTGGATTTTATGGATGAGTGGTTTTATCTTTGCATTACATCAATAATTTATTTTAATAAAAGAAACCACGGATGGAATTTACTGATGGCTAAAAATTAGTTGTGTTTGTTTTTTTAACATTTTAAGTACGAATGGTAGTTTTAATACAGAAAACCCATTAAAATGTAATCCCCCCAACGATGGCATAACCTCTTTTATCCTCAGTTATTTTAATAGCTTTATTTATATGTTTCTTTTTTGACCTATACAAAATAATGTCATAACTATTAATTTTATTTTAAAAAATTATATTAAAATGTGATCTATATTGCTTAAGATCAAGCTCAATACCACCATATTTTGTTTTTGGTAAGAAAGTATTATTACCATCTAAATCGCAATACAGTCAGTCAATTATTTGATTACTATTTTCTCCATTTAAAGTAATGTTTATACCCTAATTTAAATTCTGCCATTATTTGTCCACTTTGATATCAATATTATTTTTTCCTAGGGTTGTTCGTAAGGGAAAGATTTGCCGACTAAGTCATACTCCTGCTCTATTTTGGCAAGCTCTTCAAGTGATTCTGCCCGTGAGGCTTTATCAATACCCTCTGGCCAGTTAAACTCAGGTGCAAAGCAGTTAAATAATCGCCCCAGCCAAAAGCGCCCCCTGATTTTGCCTTTGTAATTCATCCCCTCCATACCATTCATATAACACAATAACCAGCGCCATTCGCTTTTATCGATATAATTGGCGTTATCCCATAAGCTAAAGTAATCCATCAGGGTATCGGTTTGTCGGTCGATCACTGCCGCAAAAATCTCCTGCTGAAAGAAGCCATGACGTGAAACCATTCCGTCAATTGATTGCCAGTCATAAACTTTTATAACGGGTTTATAAAGCTTTCTTATTTCCCTTAAAGGAAAATAATAAAGTCGTTTACTTAACATTGGCTCGTACACATAGACTTTGCCGGTTTTACGGTTAAAACGTACCGGGTAGTCGGCTGGCCAAATAATAACTTTTGCTAATTGCATTAGACATAAAAATAATGCAAGTAAAGAAACAATAATTACACCCAAGGAAAAGGCTCCATCACTATATATATAATAAGGATTAATATCGAGAAAAAGCTGTATTCCAGCATAAAGGGCGAAAATAAACACCCCACATCCACTTAGTTTTACAATCATCTCTAAAGTACGACCAAATTGGTCATCAGTGCGTCCTATTTCGATAAAGGTATTATTACCAAAACGAAGATTGGTTAAGTCATCGTCTTTATCTATTGGTTTAAATTTTGCTAAGTCTTTAGGATAATGTTTATACCCTAATTTAAATTCTGCCATTATCTGTCCACTTTGATATCAATATTATTTTTCCTAGGGTTGTTCGTAAGGGAAAGATTTGCCGACTAAATCATACTCCTGCTCTATTTTGGCAAGCTCTTCAAGTGATTCAGCTCGTGAGGCTTTATCAATACCCTCTGGCCAGTTAAACTCAGGTGCAAAGCAGTTAAATAATCGACCCAGCCAAAAGCGCCCCCTAATTTTACCTTTATAATTCATCCCCTCCATACCATTCATATAACACAATAACCAGCGCCATTCGCTTTTATGGACGTAATTGGCGTTATCCCATAAGCTAAAGTAATCTATCAGGGTATCGGTTTGTCGGTCGATCACTGCCGCAAAAATCTCCTGCTGAAAAAAGAAGCCGTGACGCGAAACCATTCCGTCAATTGATTGCCAGTCATAAACTTTTATAACGGGTTTATAAAGCTTTCTTATTTCCCTTAAGGGAAAATAATAAAGTCGTTTACTTAACATTGGCTCGTACACATAAACTTTGCCGGTTTTACGGTTAAAACGTACTGGGTAGTCGGCAGGCCAAATAATGACTTTTGTTAGTTGTGATAAGAATAACCAGAATGTGAGTAGAGAAAGAATAATCAATCCTAAAGAACATGAAATACCACTATATATACGATAAGGATTAATATTTTGAAATAACGATAGTCCAGAATAAAAAATTAATCCCCCTCCCACACATCCAACTAACTTTACTACCATATCTAAAGTACGATCAAATTGGTCATCAGTACGCCCTATTTCGATAAGGGTATCATTACCAAAACGAAGATTGGTTAAGTCATCGTCTTTATCTATTGGTTTAAATTTTGCTAAGTCTTTCGGATAATATTTATACCCCAATTTAAATTCTGCCATTATTTGTTCCTACTCAAATGTCAATGTAATCTTCTAATTCAATGGTAAATGATGTTTCGCTGCCATTTTGCTCTTCAATAAAGCCTAGCACACTTATTTTTGTATCAATATTGTCATCAGCCACATAGACCACTGGACAGATGATCAATGAGCCTTGTTCATCAAGCTCATAGGTCACCAGTTGATTTTTTGCTGATAATTGATTTGTGTGTTGACTTTCTTGGTTTGTAAAATCAACTTTCATCTCTAACGTTGAGAGCGAGCCAGCAGAGCTATCACGAGAGGTCGTTGATTTAAAAGTCGTTCCTGTCAAGTTATGGCCAATTAGCTCGTTTTGACTGCTCTCTTTTTTTTCAACAATCAATGATCCGTAATAGCGGATGCTGTCCGGTTTATAATTAGGTAAAATTACATTCAGATAAATATCCTGTTTATCACCATAATCAAAAACGAAACTTTTTTGCGATTTTTTGGTTAGAAAAAGTTCGTAACCACGAGAAGCACCATAAAAGCCATGAATAAGCTTTTTAACACCGTCTTCGGTTAAAGGATAGGGAGATAAATTGCCCGTTAGCTCATTTAAACCAAAGTAGCAGCGGTCAAACCAACGCTCCATGGACGTTAATGAGGTCAATTCGCTCATAAACGCACAAAATACCGATAATACAATACAGACAACCGATAACGCGATACCAACTCCAGAACCACTGAAGCCCATTGATACAAGCAAAAAAGCTCCAGATGCAGTTTGCCATAGTCCTGAAGTTTTAAGTCCTGCATTACTTTTTCGGATACCAAAAACTATTTCTTTTATTCCTTCCAAGGCTCCCAAAACTTTTACCATATTATCCAGTTTTTCGATATAGTGAATTAGTACTTTCATTACGGTTTTTTGGGACAGTACAGCTGCTTTATTAGTAAGCGGTATCATTAGTTTATTACCAACATTACCCGCCATCTTTGCAAGCTTATCGGTCGAGTTAACAATAAACTGTAAAGTATTGAGCAAAATGGAAGCAAAACCTAATGCCAATCCACACGTTATTTCAAACTGCTGTTCTTTTGTTAAATTAGTTTTTTGTAGATTTTTAGTATTATCTCGATATAATCTCACTTGCCATGCTAATAAAAGGAATTCAAATAGAATTGAGGTGCTACTTGCTGCATAAGCCACCCGTAATTTAGGATTGGAAGGATGATTAACCGGTGCATTACTTAGATGGGGTGAAGGTTCGTTAGCGGTAATAGAGGGTACGCTTTCTTTAATCACATTTCCCATCTCTTGGGCGCCTTCGGTCATAGTATTAGCATGAATTGAAATATCAATATGGTTATTGGTGATTTTATTTATTAGTGTTTTTACGGATGCAAATTGATTTTTTGTGGTATCTGAGGCATATCTTTGCAGGTAGGCTTTTAATTCATTAATACCCTCTTGTGTTCCTCGACCTTTAAATGTTGCGGTTATCAGTCCATCTTTACTGTCAATAATCTCAAAACCACTAAAATTAGAACCATGTTTGGTTTTGAGCTGAGCCTCAAGTTGATTATATCGCTCTTCCGGTAAGGTTAGACGAAACTCATCGGTAATTAAATCAGGATTGACTGTTTTTGAGTCAGTATTATTTATGACAACATTATTATCAATTACCGTTGCCAGCTTATTCACATCATTGACAGCACGATTGCCTCTGTTAGTCCGTTTCACATAATCTTCAATATTTTTAAAACCATCATCATCACAAAATACTGTTAAGGTGATAGTGGTTTTTTTGGTGTCTTCAATGGTGGTTTGCGAAGTAATTGAAACATTTTTATTACTCTCCAAAGCACTTATTTTGCCAGTGTTGATATTAAATGTAATAGTTCTACTTTTAGCATTCGTGTGCCCTGCTTCTGATAACGCTTTTTTTACACCTTGTGCATTAGTGATTTTTTCCAATTGTTTACCAGAACTCTCAGGTTGAATTGCCTGTGATTGTGCTAAAGCCATAATCGGATTAATAAGGCAATGTTCAATTAAAAAATTGTTGAGCTCGTTGCCTTTATCCACTAGTGATTTGATATCACCCTCTTTCCAAAAAGAAGGATTTTTTCCTGCAATGACTTTATGAAAATAAGTCTCATCACTGGATAGGAGTTCATCCCATAATCCCATATCATAATAACTGTTACCTTGCGTTCTAAATATCTGAATTGAATCATTTAATATATCATTATGGATATCTTGGTTATCATAATTGAACTCCTGCTCCCAAAATTTAACAGTATTAAAACTGGATATTTTTTGCTCAGGAAAGGTTATCTCTTCCTTATTTTCAAATTGATGTTTTCTACCTGAAAAAAAATCAGAGGCAGACAACTTATCACAAAATAACCAGCGACAATAAAGGGTGTAATCTCGACCATTATTCTTTTTAATTTTCTCGTACTGTTTTACTTTATCAGCAAAGCGATTGTACTCTTCAAGTTTTAATTGATTATTAAACTTTGCCCAATATTGGTCGAAATCATAATGTGCTTTTTCTGCTTGGGATAAGTTGTAGCGCAAATTACCTGTTTCATCGACAATTTCCGGCGAGCCACCATATTGCCATTTATCACTACTAAAAAGATTTTCTAAACTAGAGACAAAAACGGTACCAGCTGTACTATTTTCATCAAAATATTTTCTCATAGAAATTTTATATTGCTCAATTAAGTCATAATTTAATTTTTTATATTGACCCTCTGGGGTATGAAGCTCATGATATTCATAAGGAATATCGCTTTTATCATCAATTTTATTATGTAAGTTAGCGTCCCCTGTATAATTGACTTCGGCTAGGCGTTGAAAATTTAAGTCCTCAACCATACCTAGGGGATCTTCTAAAATAACCGCCCCAACTGGTTTTTTATATTGAGACTTTCGGGCATTGATAAAATTAATAAACGGATCACGTTGTTCACTTTTATCTAGATAATTCGGTAAATAACTCAATTTATCAGTCATATAGGGTATAAATTCTAAGATTTTACCAAAAATATGTTGGCCTGCTAAATCTATGCCTCTTGGGTGGTTATCTGGCGCTTGAATAAATGAAGTTAAATCAATTTTAGTAAACCGAGCTAAATCTTGGCTATTTTTATAATAATCACGAGTTTGTTTATTCCAAGGGTAACGGCTATAGGCAATCCATAAAAAAGGTTTGTCGCTTAATTCGTCATTGCTAATATCAACCGAGATAAATGAAGCTGGGACATAATGATTGTCAGCTAGACATCGTGTTGGAAAGGGATCCTTGTTATCGATTTCAAGATCTTCTGGTGCTTTTTCCCTTAATATACCGCCCTCTAAAACTTCATAATACCGAATATAGTCTTTTTTATTATCGGTTCCTGCAAGGACATAAACATACCCTTCTCGTAACACTCTTAATACTTCATTATGATCTTGTAACGGTTCTTGTGGCTCTCGGTCATCAAGAGAGTATTGTGATGAATCGAAGAATGAAAAGAGCTGCGAATATGGTGAAGACCAAACCTTATTTACCGCAGACTTTCTTAAGAGTAAAATCGGATATCCTTCCCTTACACATGCATGCCCATTGTCTGTTAATGATACAATTGCCGATAAGCTAGAAGTATCAACGTTTTGTGAATTTTCACTAACCATAGTTTTTCCTATCCAAATCTATCTATCGAGTAATATTATTTATTATTTTGATTTATACTTGCTTTAATATCATTTTCCAATTGTTCTAAGCGTTTCTTTAATGAGCCTGGTGCTAAAATCGCTGCTAAAATATGCGGTGAAATCGTTTCGATAGTAATTAAATCAACCTGATAAATCAGGCAATACAGTGCGTAAACTAATCTATCTTCAAGGTTGGTAAACCCAATATTTTTTGCATCAAGCAATTTTTTAGCTGATAAAAATAGCGCATTAGGTGGCAATGTTTGAATATTATCTTGCCACATTTTGACCAACCCAAAAGTGGCTTTGGGTTCATTTTGATACTGTAATGCATTTTGTAAAAATATCTGACTGGATAAGAGAAAGTCTTTCGTCAGTAAATTATCGGCTGCTTTAATTTGAATTAATTGGCCATAATAATTCATATAAGTATAGCGATGAATAAAATTAAATAATCCTGATAATAAACTTTCAACCGAGAGGCTTTCTTTTAATAATTGCAATCGAATATGTTCATAGAAAGGTAAGAAAGTAGGTTGTTTAGGCGAGAGTAAACGACCTAGCTGTAGACCTAAATCAATCATCTTTTCGGCTAAATTCTGTATATCAAGTTCACTACTTATCCACGCACAAATGTAATGTTTGTAATGGGAGCGCTCTTTTTCGATTCGAGTTATCGTTAAATCCAATAATTCAGGCTCTAACACTTCGCCTGGTTTCGCCAGCAAAATAAGATGAGGACAAATGGTAGGTTCATAGGATAAATCAGGGCGTAAGATAGCTTTAAACTCATCGCTAGAGAAGACATCTTTAATATTTTCCAGCGCGAGTGGCTCAACAATTTTAACTGGTTTTAATGGATCTACAAGTAAATAACGGTAACAGTTAGCTTGATCTTCGTTTAAAGCATTTGATAATTGATGTACTAACAAAACTAAAACCTCAACAAACAAATCAATAACAATTATTTATGTGGTTTAGTTTATCTGTTTGAATATTATAATGCAAAGAACATTATCAACTTTTCTGATAATAAAGATGTCTTCAAAAACGTGTTGTTGTCTTTCTAATTTAAGTATGAAGCACCTGACATACGCATTGTAAATGAATAAATAATAAACTCATATATAACCAAAATTATATTATTAATCATTGCGTCATAGTTTAGACACTTTTATCCTAATATGGATTGATTTCAGTTGAAGCCAGTTGATAAAAAATAGGAAAAGTAATTCTAATAATTGCTTTGGACATAAAAAACCAGCTTTGGGCTGGTGTATTTTTTGTAATTGGTGTGGATGCCGAATCGAAAAGATCTTTCAATTTTAGTTAGCTTTAGATTTTTAGGTAACATCATATAACATATACTGTTATAGTCAAAACCACTATTTATCAACTCAGACATTCTGTGCCACTAAATATTGCATTAGAACAGGGTGATGCCTTAGTTCTTGTGGTTATATTTATGATACTGGTAAGAGTTTTTTGAAGATTATGTTGGAAGATCTATACTTAATCAATACAGTATGTTAAGTATTTTATAAACCTTGAATAATTGTTAATAACCCTACAAAGTTTTAATATAAGCTTTGTAGGGGAGAATTTATTGATAAGTTTATTTTATTACTATTTTACAATAGTGATTAACTTAAGTTAACAGTTAATACACTTACCTATATTTGAAAAAGGATTTCATAATGTGCAAACACTTCCTTATTATTTTCCTAAAATTGACTATTCCAAATACGCTCACAAATAGTTTGGTATAGTTTTTGGCGAGCATCTATATCAGCTTTTTTAAATTGATCATGTGGTTTAAATGGTAAATGGTGTTCTGTTACCAATTTAGTAAAGTTAGGGTTATTTTCATACGTTTTTTCACATAAAGATTTTGCTAATAAATTTTCTTTTAAATAGTGAGGCATTTTCTTTTCAAATGTCATATCACTATAGGATTGATTTGTTCCTTTAGGCAATAAAATTAAATCACCTAACTTATTGCGATAGTTTTCAAATTCATATTCTTGCGCAAACTCATCTTGATGTTGTGTAAATTGTTTAGCCCAAATATGCTCAATTTCAAAAGGTTTACCTTGTTCTGGAAAACAATATGTTTCCAAAGTTGTGTTTATCCCAGCGAGATTATCTATATACGCAGTAATACGAGATAGCAAAAATTTAATAAAGTTTCTATTATTATAAAGGCCTACATTATGAAAATTTTCAAATTTTTCTGGAATTTCTTTTGCTTTTTGACTTAAAATGAACCTAAGTTCCGATAATGATTTTCCTCTGATCTCTTTCACCAAAGTATACATTGTGTAGCGAATCGAGCTAGCTGCAAATCGACGATTATTTAAAGTACGTAGTACAGTAAACTGTTCGATATAACGAGCAACTAAATCTATTTTTTGTCGTACAACATCGGAAGAATCATCTAGTTGTAAAGGAGCTAACATTAAAGGATAGCTTAATGTTGGTGCAATACCCCAGCAATCAATATAATAAACATGCTGTAGTGCTGGAGTAAAAGTACATTCGGCAGCTAAAATTTCTAGGTAAGCCCGTAAGTAAAACTGAAATTCTTGCTCAATAAAGCGTTCAAAAGTGGTATGATCTTTATTGTTTAAATTCATAATCGCTAGATTATCGCGAACCCAACTATGAAACCGAGTGCCAATTTTTTCAAAGTCCTCATTTTGAGCGCCTACCTGTCCTTGACGGATTGTCCGAGCGTATCGAGCTCTAAGTAATGCCTGAAAGAAACGTAAATCTTCATCTTTTTCGTATTCATGCAAACGTAACATCGATTTACGCCAAAGATCATCCGCTTTTTTTCGTTTATCTGTATTTTTATAATGAGATAGCAAGAAACCTTTAAGCATATCTGATGGCGTTAAATTTAGTCCTCTATCATTCATAGTTTCAAAAATGGTATAAGCATTTTCATCAGAATAAGCAATAATTTCGACCATAATGACGTTGTATTTGAGCCAGTCAATAAAAAAAGAGAATGATTCATTTTTTAATTCATCAGGGAATATTTCAACAATATTTTGATAACGCTGAGCCATATTACAGACTGAAGCATCATCATTATCTTGTATCGTATACATTCCTGTAGTGAAGAGGTTATTAAGACAAGTGATACGCTCATCAACCGTAATATTAAAAGACTTGTCCCCACGGTGCTCAGAAAAAATCATAGGCTCTATTTTTTCTTCTATAGCTAACTCTTTTTGTAAATTATTCAGATAAATCAGTAATAGTGTCAGTGAGGTGAGTCGTTGTTGTCCATCAATAATACTACGCTTACCGCCCTCTTTAATGCTGACCACAAAAGGGCCTAAATAATAATTATTATAATTGTTACCATCAGATCGACTATCACCTTGAGTATATTCATTTAAAAATGATGTGGTTAAGTCGGTCACCAGTTGCTCAATATGCTTTTGTTCCCAGCTATATTCACGCTGAAAATAATCAACAGTATATTTTTGGGCATTCAGTACATCAAATAAACAGCGATGTTGTGCTTCTATTTTGTTTTCCAGCTTACTCATAACGATTTCCTTACATATTTTATTCCGATTAAAGCTTATCATAAGAAAATCTGAAAAACATTTGTATTTAAATTATTTATTGTTCATTGAATCAGAGATTATTCCCTACATTAAAAAATCTAGCGATTGATGTAAATACACCAATTAAGCAATCGATTGTAAAAAGTGTTTATGAATTTACTATGATAGGGAATCTAAACAAAGATACTAATGATCAGCATGTTAGTTATGAGGATGCCGATGTACTACCAAAGATAATAATCATTATTTACAAATAAAAACACGTATGAATAAATTAATGATTAACATTTATTATGATTTTGATACGGAACTCACTTTACTCCAAATGTATCATTGGATGTTGCGCAGTATATATAGAATATGAACGCATGGAGTTAATTGTCAATGGAAATAACTCAGACACTGATATGGACTCTAACAGTAAAACCCGCTTTGCTTACGTTCCTAATAAAATGTCGACTCTTTTGCTATAGTTTTCGTCTTCATCAAGCGTATATTTATTTTTTAATAATACATTTAATTCTTCTTTATCTTTTGTATATTCTAATATCTCATTATTGTTTAGCTCTGTATTAATTTTTAAATCAGATAATCTATTTAACAGGTAATCAGGAATAAAATTATGTTTTAAGCTTATTAGTGATAAATTTTGAATAACAGCGACTAAAATCTTATTATTTTTTTTCATGCTAATAACTAAATCTTCAAATACAGCCGGAATAGCTTGTTCAACGCTAAATCCTTCATCTATAAATTCATGATAAGATTCTATTGTTAATTTCTTTACTTCTATATAATTAATATTATGCATAAATATGTTCCTTTACTATGTAAATATATTTAATTTAATATTTGGAACTATAATATCTTTTAAATAATATTAATAAAAATCTTCGCGTTTAAATTGCTTTCCTGTTGGTTTTAAGTCATCTTTATCAAAATAACTGACAGTTTCTTTCCCTTTAATAACAACGCCATAACCATAAATCACACCATCTTCTTCACTAATACCAACAACAATTCCTTTACAACCGATATATTCTTTGTGTGTACATGATGTTTGAATCTCTACTTCCGAATCAAAATCTATTTTATTTTTCATACATTACCTATTTATGTGTTATTTTTCCATCTAATGAAACATTTATATGTTTACCATCTCTAGAAGCCCAACCAAGCTGCTTAGAGCCTAGTTCTGATAATTGAACATCCCATTCAAATTCTTGTCCTGCTGTTCTTGAGGGACCTTTAACCCATTCATTTTCAAATTTATCTATATATCCATGATTTTTACCTTTAAGTAATGGGACATTTGGTGTATATCCATCAGGAGGAACAAACCTAATTTTACCTGTAGTAGGTAATTTAGCATATTTCAGTCGTTGAGCAATAGTCCAAGGTTTAGCAGATCCTAGTGAACCATGTGGATTAAATGTTAGCTCCTTCAATTCGATCTTATTTTCTTGATTTAGATGTATTTTTTCAATTGAAATTGTAACTTCGGTTGGTTTAAGCGCTTTGCCTTCTTTAACTGTGTTGATGGGTTTAAATTTAATAATATTTGTGGTCTGACTAACTGTTTTAAGCAAGGCACTTGCTTTACCGACTAATCCTATATCCACCAAGGAATAAGCTATTTCACCATAACCTTTTGGCAATAACCCTGACCATTCTATTAACTCTCCACCATAAGTCGTTTTGTATTGATTAGTATACATTGACTGCATACCCGCCTGTATATTATCAAGTGCGACAAAACCAATTACTGCCGCTAATGGAGCTCCAATACCTGTTGCACTGACAACACCAGCCACATATAGACTAGCTACACCACCAGCAACTTGCAATGCACCCGTAATACGCGGTAAGTTTTCAATCATTGTTTCTTTGATCTGGTCACCATAAAGGTAGCCCGTTACTCCCCCCATAATTCCACCAGTATTTATTCCAATTAATGTATTGTTAATATCTTGTTTTGTAAAAGTTGGATTGACTAGTTTAGGGAATAATTTGGCAACAAAATCCTCTTCAACTGGCTCTGCATTTAAATGCCAATATTCTGTTGCTGACCATTTAGCTGGAATTTTAACATTTACTTTACCATTGGAATTAAAACGGCCAATAAAACGATAAGCATTGTTATCGGATATAATTTCATAACGATAGTTACTATGAAGCTCAAGCTGAATATAGTCTAAAGATTTTAATTCAACATAACTATATTTTAGCTTAGTGACTTTTAGTTGATATTCACGCCGAGTTTCAACATGTCGAATCAAGCCCGGTTCACGTAACTGCTTTAAGAGTTTTATCGCCTTGAAATACAATGATTCAATTTCACTTAACTGATCTAATTGTGTATAGTATTTAACCTCTTTTTTAAGTAAGCTTTCGTAATCATTTTCATGGCCCGTCCCATCAAGTACTAATGGTTTATTAAGATATCCATTCGCGGTGAGTGTCAATTTATTGTTATGGTAAGCATAATCTGTTTGGTCTTGACCTTCACTATGACGGATATTATGTAGTGCTTTTAATGCCTGTTTTATTAATTTTATATCTGGAAGTGCACCTTCGCTTTCATCGGCACTACAATCCCCTATACGCTGTTTTGCGGTGATAAAATCCGTTTTATGAAGTAACACTAACATTTGGTAAAAGAATACGCCAATAGTTTCATCCGGCCGAAAAGCGGACTTATCATCAATTTTTTTAGTTTGATTATAATGCTCTGATGAAAAACTATAATTAATCAGGCTTGCAAGTGCTTCATCTTGTTCAATAGTAAAGGGTGAATTGCCTGAGCGGAGTAATTTGCTCAATTCATCAAGCCAGTTTTGTGCTAATGATTTGACTCGAAGTGATTTATCACCACGCAGAGTTAGGTCATAATTTCCTTGTAAGCCACCTAATAAAATATGCACTTTAGGTAACACCTGATTTGATGAAAATGCATCACCATGTTTTAAAAAGATTTCCTTTGTGCTGGTTTGAGCATTGGTGACTAATTGGTTGCTACTAGCATCAAGAATTTGTATTTGTTCAGAATGATGATTTTGTAAATTAACAATCAACCAACTATCATCTGATTCATAATAAGACTCTTTCTTGATCACTGGTATTGAGCGATATTCATTACCAAATAAAGACGAATTATCATTATAACTATTAATCTGTGGTTGATGAATTAAGATAACGTGTTCTTTATATAGTGCGTTGGTTAATACTTTAGCAACTATATCTGCGGATTTATGATAATAAGTTTGATAAGGTAAACCGACTTCTTGTAATACTGCATAAAAATTCTTACAACTTTCTGGTTCATTAACGAGCTGTTTTACAATGTCACCATACTCATGGTCATAAAAATATTTAATTCGTTTAAGTTTATAAGAATAACAACCTAACTGTTGGTTGAATAATTGATGATTATCCTCAAACTGCTGCCAATCTCTGGCAAGTATAAGTTGATATAAATACATATTATTACTTATAATTTTTTATTTTTACACAAAACGGCGTAAATTTTAACATAACAATATTAGAAAAAAAGAGATAAAAATTTTTAAAATAAACTATCTATTTTTATATACTTTTGAGCGTTAGTACGAAATTATTATTTTAATAAAATATGTTTAATAATGTTAAAAGCGAATATATAGATACTGTTAATTGTTTATTCAAAATTACGGAAAGCTTTAAAGTCATTTTATGAATACACGTCATTATTGAACTGAATGTATTCTTTTTTCTCTTGATTTAGGGTGATTTTAGTTGAACTAGTGATCCTCGCCAAAAAAGTGGACAAAAGTCGCCTCTATGATATAAACAAAAATCATAGGAGACAAATATCATGGTCAAAAAATT
>NZ_JACFQU010000013.1:0-123483 GCF_016101285.1 Gilliamella sp. W8136 | reverse complement strand
AATTAAGTGAATCGAGTGGATTAGATTGTTTAAGTTTATCTAACTGTTTTAATGGCTCAGACTGTTTTAATGCATCTAATGGATTCGCCGAAGTTAAGGAATTAAGTGTATTAAGTCCTTGAGTTGCAAAGTCGCTTAAACTGCTAGAATTAGCAGGATTAAAACTCAAACGGGCATTTTGGTTAAGAAATGACTCAACAGAAAGTTGTTTATCCGAACTGGTGAAAGTAATTGTATAGTGCCAAGGCTGGTTAAGTTGCTCATTACCCTCAACTTGTAAAACTGAAACTTCAGCAGGTAAACCATCAATATTTAGTGTATAACGATTGTGACCGACTCCATTAACCAAACCTTGCTTTAGACCACGACTTAAACCATTACCCAATTGATTCACCAAATTGGCTAATCCTTTATCCATCTTATCCTCTTTTTGATACTTCATGATTACTGAAAATATTTTGTTATTGTTATAACTAATTTTTTGCATTGTTTTTTGATTGTTAGGATAATTTACAATTATCACACAAACCTTTTGATAAGTTCAGATCAAAAACAATCTAAAAAAAGGGGTATAAAATACCTTTTTTTACGCAATTTGCAATATTTTTTTGAAGTTTTTATAAATTTAATTTTAATAGATAACTTACTGATATCACTAATAAATCATCAGAATATAAATAACGATTTTTACCTAAACACTATCAAAAAAGGGAGGGTAACAAAATTTGAATTTTGGAGATTTATTTTGATTGTTTTACAAAAAAATTAACATTAAGTATTTATAGCTAAAATAAGATTTTTTTAAAAAATTTATAATTTTGTTGTACAAAAACTCATTTATTTATGAAATATTGGCTTTAATTTTCGATTATTTTACATTATATGCTAAATATTTAACTAAATAATCTTATAATTGCCTGTAAATTACATAAACATTGGGTATTAACGGTTTACCTATCAATTTCAATATTTTGAAATTTTGTTAACGATTTCTTATCAGATCAAATTTGACAAAATATCCTTAAAAATTCTATTATTTAACCACTTTCTCCTTATATGCGTCATCCCTTGCATATGATCCTCTGGTGTTTATCATCAGAGGAATTTTTCTTTCTAATCACCTTATTTAATAAAGTTTCTTATTATTAGCTAACAACTTGTTACTATGCAATAATTTTTATTCTTTTATTTGATTTTTTTAACAAATATTCTAAATATTATTAATTAAATTATATGCAATCTTGATGATAGGATTACAAAACCTATTGATAAAACTAAAATAATCTGCTCTAAAAATATCATGTAATTCGATTAAAAATTAACATTATGATAGTTAATCAACAATTATCAGCATTCTTTAAGGGTAAAAAATCAATAAAAAGTTAATGCAAATTGGTAATCGGCTTTGCAAAATTAATTTTAGCTTGTATTGATAATTGTTAATGAATTTCCATCTAATATAATTGAATATTACACAAATTTGCGTTTATCAATAATAATTGACCTGTTTTGTAATTTTAAATATTTAGCAGAAGTATTTTTACTTAACGATTATTTTTAATACGCGATATATCCTGTTTTAACTACTGTGCTATGAGATTACCCATACATCAAGAACGCATTATTCAATTTCTTTACAGAGATAAAAAAAACGATAAACGATGGTGGCTAGCCATTAAATAACACCTATATACATTATCTACTCTTTTTAACAACTTTTCTTAAACTATAGAATTATTGGTTCTATTTATCTCTATAATATTAATTATTATTTTATAATTTTTTCAAATTAAATAATCTTACAAAGTGTTAAATTGGTATGTCATATAAATAGCGTTTTTTCTAAGAGAGATGAAAACACTTTTTATTAGTTATACTGTTTGATGATTGACAGAAAATCAAAAAAATGATTATAAAAGAGACAAGCAATGATAAATTATTTGGACTTCAATAGAGTAATGTATAAATAGAGGCTTTTAAAGTCTAGACGTTTTTAGATTTTATGGCTTTTAGAGATTTTACAGTTCACATTTACGGTATTTTCTACATGAGGTTAATAAAATACCGCTGTTATCAATTAATTAATATCGTTTTCAATCGTGTAGCTTCTTTTCGTGGTTTTGACCCCAGCAGGAATCGAACCTGCAATTAGCCCTTAGGAGGGGCTCGTTATATCCATTTAACTATGAGGTCATAGTGGCGAGCATTTTAATAAATTTAAACAAACATTGCCATTTAATTCATGAAAAATTTTCTATTTTGAACAAACATGATACAATCATGCCCATTCAACACTTTATCATTTTTATTCGGTAACATTATGAAAAAAAGAATAATAGGTATGATGTTTTCGGTTTTAGCACTGACAAGTTGTGCAACCTATCAGCCTGAGACAAATAGCTACAGTGATCCATTATCTGGGTTCAATAAAACTATGTTTAATGTTAACTATTATGCGCTTGATCCTTATATTTTGCGACCTGCCGCAGTTGTTTGGAAAGATTATGTACCAACACCAATACGTAAAGGGGTTGTTAATGTTTCATCTAACCTTTCTGAACCCGCATCAATGGTCAATAGTGTGCTACAAGGTGAAGGTCATGAAGCAGGCAAACATTTAGCTCGATTCTTTTTAAATACCATTTTCGGTGTTGCTGGTTTATTTGATGTAGCAGGTATGGCTGACCCACAATTACAAAAAGGTTCTAAACAAAGTTTTGGTGATGTGTTAGGCCATTATGATATGCCTTATGGTCCTTATGTTGTGTTACCTTTCTATGGTTCAGCTACCCTTCGCCAAGAAGGTGGTGATATTGTTGATACCTTGTATCCGCCACTTGTCTGGTTAGATTGGGAATGGGCATTAGTTCGTGGTGTATTTGATGGTATTGAAGCACGTGCTGTGGCAATTGAGTATGAAGATTTACTCAAAAATAGTGATGACCCTTATAACTTTATGCGTAATGCTTATTTCCAACGTAATGATTTTAATGCATCTGGTGGTAAAGTTGACGAGCAAAAACAACAGCAACGCCAAGAAAGCATTAATAGCATAATTAATGATATAGATTCTCAATAAGTTTAATTCGTTACATTCGTTAAGAAACCGCCTTAATTGGCGGTTTTTTGTGTCTTATAAAAGCTTTTTAAATGCCGTTGTGGCCTTTTACGGCAAGTTTCATTTCGGGTAGATAGCGCCAAAATCGACTTGGCATATGTTGCCGTTGCAATTTTGGATTAACACGTTCTTTAATGGTTATTGCATTGCAATACCTTAGCCACATGGTTTGAAACAGTACCTCGTCCTCGGTTAGATAATTTTGATTAACTTGACTGTTAATAATTAAATCATCTTTATCAATCAATGATACCTGTTCTATGCTATTCAAATCATAGACATAACCATATTGGCGCTTTTCGTCATATATTGCCCATTTTTGATCAGCAAAGCGTTCTTTAAAAAAAGTTAGTACCAAAGGTAGCACGTTATAAATAGGACCTATCACAGAGAAGTAGATCTTTTCGCATTCTTCGTTTTCGTCATCATCTGATGCTTGTTTATAAGGTTTGTTTAGTGGATTTTTTATGGCATTAAAACGGATAAACTCTAATATACGATGACGTTCATTACTTACTTTTTTTGCAATTTCGCGCACGGTTAATACATCGGGATCGGCAAAATCAGTTTCGATAGATTTTGTGGCTTTAAACACTTTACAAATATATCGAAAGATGATTAAGTCGCTATTGGGTAATTCAGATAACCATACATACATTAATTGTCGTAAAGCAGTTTTACTCAATTTTTTGATTAATGCAACACGCACCCGTTCATACTTAAATTCACAAAATTCCACATGATGCCTATCTGTCACAAGTAGTGGTTCTACCTGTCCTATTGCTAATAAACATTCTGGCATTTTTTTGAGTTTAAAAGCATCAAATACCGCGCATAGCACACCTTCAAAGCTTTTTTCGTAATAAAACGCTAACATGCGTTACCACCCCATTACGAGTTGTTGTGGTTGATAAATTGCTTTATCTTCTAACAATGGTGTATCTTGCAAAGATAGTTTGATATATTCGGCTGATGAGTCAAGTATTTTAAATTTTTTCATATCATGACAAATAATAAAAAATTGCGCGCGCTTTAATACCACACCGATCCGTTTAAGTGCTTCAAATGTTAACCGACGATGACGCCTTGCCATAACAATTAATTTGGCAGATTTTACACCGATACCGGGTACTCGTAATATTTTTTGATAACTATCACGATTAACATCAACTGGAAAAAACTGCGGATTACGGATCGCCCAAGAAAGTTTAGGATCAACCGTTAAATCAAGATCTGGATATCTATCATTAACAATTTCATCAACATTAAAGTCATAAAATCGTAATAACCAATCGGCTTGATACAGCCTATTTTCACGTACGCGCGGTACATCTTGCACTACTGGCAAACGTTTATCATAACCGTTAACCGGAACAAATCCTGAATAATAGACTCGTTTCATGCTCGGTCGCTTATAGAGTTTGGCTGTTAGTTGTAGTATCTGTTTGTCCGATTCATCGGTTGCACCGATAATCATTTGAGTACTCTGCCCTGCTGGTACAAATTTTGGCGTAGATTTAAATTTTTTACGATCTTCAATGTTCTCAAGTAGATTTTGATGAATTTGGCGCATAGGTTGGTAGATACTTTTATGATCTTTATCTGGCGCAAGTAATTTAAGATTTTCTTCGGTTGGAATTTCTAAATTAACACTCATTCTATCAACCAATAATCCAGCTTGATTAATCAGTTCATCACTGGCACCAGGGATCGCTTTCATATGAATATAGCCATTAAAATGATGCTCAGTACGTAGAATTTTCACTACGCGGATCATGCGTTCCATAGTGTGATCAGGGCTGCGCACAATACCCGAACTTATAAATAATCCTTCGATATAGTTACGGCGATAAAATTCAATGGTCAGATCAGCCAGTTCGCGCGGAGTAAAACCAGCTCGAGGAATATCGTTACTTTGTCGATTAATACAATAAGCACAATCAAACATACAGTAATTGGTTAACATAATTTTAAGTAACGATACGCATCGCCCATCGGCAGTAAATGTGTGGCAAAGACCACTTTTGCTTGCACTACCGATGCCTTTATTTTTATTGCCACGGGTTGATCCGCTTGATGAACACGAGACATCATACTTTGCCGATTCAGCTAATATCTCAAGCTTAGTAATCATTTTTTCATTCATTTTGAATCACCATAAACTGTATTTATATACAGTATATATTAACTGTATTAGGCTCTGCAAGTATGTTGCGATTTAATCATATTAACTTGGTAAACTTGAGTCATTAACTATCAATAATTTGATAATTTTTAATCAATTTAAGGCTAAATTTACCTAATTAATAGATTAATAATCAATAAGTTAATTAAAAAAGAAAGATAAAAAAATTACTCAGGTATTGTTGAGCTTACAAGTGTACGCTATAATCACACTAATTTTTGTTAGAAGCATATAATTTAGGAGCTAAATATTGTATGAAACGCGTTGTTATAACAGGGTTAGGAATTCTTTCAAGTATTGGAAATAATACCAAAGAAGTTTTGGAATCTTTAAAAATCGGCCGTAGTGGTATTACCTTTTCACAAGAAATGAAAGATAGCGGAATGCGTAGCCATGTTTGCGGAAATGTTAAATTAGATACGACAGGCCTTATTGATCGTAAAATAGTTCGCTTTATGAATGATGCTTCTATTTATGGTTATCTTGCTTTACAACAAGCTATTGAAGACGCTAAATTAACTCCAGAACAAGTCTCTAATCCACGTACTGGTTTAATTGCAGGTTACGGTGGTTCAACTAAAACTCAATATAAGGTCGTTACTGGTATGAAAGAGAAAGGATTACGTGGTGTTGGTCCTTATGCAGTGACGAAATCAATGTCATCGGCAATTTCTGCTTGTTTAGCGACGCCATTTAAAATTAAAGGTGTGAGCTATTCTATGACCTCAGCTTGTGCAACGTCTGTGCACTGTATTGGTCACGCAGCTGAACTTATTCAGCTAGGTAAACAGGATATTGTTTTTGCCGGCGGTGGTGAAGAGCTTAATTGGGAAATGTCTTGCGAATTTGACGCAATGGGTGCACTATCAACTAAATATAACGACTGTCCAGAAAAAGCATCACGTGCTTATGATGCCAATCGTGATGGGTTTGTTATTGCTGGTGGAGCGGGTATGGTTGTCGTTGAAGAGTTAGAACATGCATTAGCCCGTGGTGCTCATATCTATGGTGAATTAGTTGGTTACGGTGCAACATCAGATGGTTATGATATGGTTGCTCCATCAGGCGAAGGTGCTATGCGTTGTATGCAACTTGCTATGCAAAATTTAGATGCGCCGATTGATTATATCAATACTCATGGTACATCAACCCCTGTTGGTGATGTAAAAGAGTTATGGGCGATCAAACAAGTGTTTGGTGACAATATTCCAGCAATCTCATCAACTAAATCAATGACTGGTCACTCATTAAGTGCAACAGGCGCACAAGAACTTATCTATTCATTATTAATGCTTGAGCATGGCTTTATTACACCAAGTATTAATATTGATGAATTAGACGAAGCAGCAGTTGGCATGAATATTATTACTGAACCAACCGAACGTGAATTGACAACAGTTATGTCAAATAGCTTTGGCTTTGGTGGTACTAATGCTTCAATTGTAATGAAAAAATATAAAGCTTAATCGCTCAAATTTTATCAATAAAAAACCCCCAGTAATTGGTTGTCCAACTATTGGGGGGCACTTCAATTTTTTAAGAACGTTTTTTTGTGCCAATCATTGACTACATAAACACCTAAAGTACTTTACTTAAAAATAACTGGGTACGTTCGTTTTGTGGATTTTTGAAGATCTGCTCAGGTGATCCTTGCTCTTGAATAATTCCCTGATCAATAAAAATGACTCGGCTGGACATCTCTCTAGCAAAACCCATTTCGTGAGTGACAACCACCATCGTCATACCCTCTTGCGCTAATGATTTCATAACGGTTAATACTTCACCGACCAATTCAGGATCAAGCGCTGAAGTTGGTTCATCAAATAACATCACTTTAGGATCCATCATCAAAGCTCTGGCAATGGCAACACGCTGTTGTTGACCACCTGAAAGTTGACTTGGGTAAGCATCAATCTTATCAATTAGTCCGACTTTTATAAGTAAACTTTCTGCCTTGGTAATAGCATCGGTTTTGGCCATTTTTTTGACATCACGAGGTGCTAAAATCAAATTTTCTAACACAGTCATATGTGGAAACAGATTAAAACGCTGAAACACCATTCCCACAGATTCGCGCAAGCGATTGATATTGATTTTAGGGTCATGAACTTTAAAGCCATTAACTTCAATTTCACCTGAGGTGATATCTTCTAACCCATTTATGCAACGCAAAAAAGTACTTTTACCCGATCCTGACGGACCAATAATTGAAATAACCTCTTTTTCTTGGATATCGCACGTTATACCTCTTAATACATGGATATCACCAAATTGCTTTTGTAGATTATTAATGTGAATCACTTTTACCTAACCTTTTTTCCATATATTTAACCAGTAATGACAGCAAAAATGTCATAGACCAGTAAATTAAAGAGATAACTAAATAAGGTTCGGTATAGACAGCATTGGCTGCACCAGCCGTTCTTGCCGCATACGCTAAATCGATCAACCCGATAGCTGAACCTAATGAAGAATCTTTTAAAATTGCAATTGCATTATTACCTAAAGGTGGAAGCATGCGTCGAAAAGCTTGTGGTAAAATTACCTTACGCATGGTACTACCATAACTCATGCCCAGTGATCGTGCTGCTTCCATTTGTCCTTTATCGATAGATTCAATACCCGCTCTAAAGATTTCAGAAATGTAAGCTCCAGCATTTAAAGTTATCGCTAAAACACAAGAGATAAATGCGCCATATTGCACTCGTAAAAAACGCGCGGTTTCAGGTGAGATCAAATAATCAGAGACTAAAATACCCTCTCGAGGATGTAACAGAAATGGCATGATAACAAAGTACATAACCATAATTTGTACAAATAACGGTGTACCCCGAAATGCACTTACATAAATTTTAACTGGCCATTTTACTACTAATAATAAAACATATTTATAAATGCCGTGCTTCACTTCAGCAACTCGACCAAGACCTAATATTAATCCCCAAAGTGTACCAAACACCACACAAACTATCGTACAGGTGATAGTCATTATTGCTCCATCAATAAACAGAGGCAAATAATCACTAATCACTTCCCAATTAAACTGCATAAATAAAATGATCCTGTAATTGTCGATTAATTAATGGGTAGAGTTGGTACATTTTCATCAAACCATTTAGCATAAATGGTTGCATAAGTACCATTGGCAATAATTTTTTTAAGACCCTCGTTAATACTATTAAGTAATTTATCATTACCTTTAGCAACAGCTATACCAAAATATTGAGGCTCGAAATTTTGATCAGCAATTAGATTGAAATCTTTTCCGGGATGCATTTTAATATAGAACTTAACCACCCCAACATCACTAACCGCAGCATCAATCCCTTCTTCATAAAGATCTTGTAATAAAAGAGGCGTATTATCAAAACGCTTTATCGCTTTGCTATTCATTCCTAAAACTTTTGAAACAACCACATCTGCTGTACTACCATTTACAACGCCTACTGTTTTGGTTTTTAAATCTTCCAATGAAGTAATACTGGAGTGTGCTTGCGTTACAACAACTTGTTCAGCAGGAAAGTAAGGTAACGAGAAATCAACCGATTTTTTGCGTTTATCGGTAATAGTAATACCTGAAATAATAATGTCTCGTTCACCATTGCTCAAACTGGCAAAAATACTGTCCCAAGGTGTATTAATCAATTTGATATTAAAATTTTCCACATTAGCAATTGCTTGGATGATATCAATATCAAATCCTTCTAACTGGCGTTGAGTATTTTCATATTCAAACGGACGATATGTACCACCCGCACCGACGACATAAGTTATATCTTTATCAGCATAACTAAAATGACTAGTGAGTAATAAAAAAGTGGATAAAATTAACGAAAAACAAGACTTAATCATGGTTATTCCTATCTTTAAATAAATGTGAAAACCATAATAGCTTTTGAGAGAAATAAAGCAAATTAATATTAGGATTTTATTATACTATTTACTTTTTAAAGTGCATTAAATGATTAAAAAGTAGAAGGGAATCTTAGCGTGAGATCTTTTTTAAACTCAACAATAAAAAATCAGGACTTTACTTAGCACTTTGTAAAGTTACTATCTCGGAGTTTTATTGCTTCATTGTTTGGATAAAAAAGGTTAATATCGAGGATGCAATAAGTAATATCACTATAAACATAAATGAATTATTATAGCTTCATTATAACTTCCTCCAGATTGGTCAGCTATAAAGCCGATTAATTTCTTATGTATAATTATAATATTATCTCTAACAAGCTGACACCAAGGGTGCTAAGCTTTTCAGTGTTCTAAAACACTATGCTTTGCCATGTAATTTTGCGATCAATAACGTTTTATGTTACGCAATGTGTTACACTATGGTTACATCCATCGCTTAGGTTGCAATGGATGTAAGGTTAACTCAAATAGATGAGCGTTTATTATCAATAGTACAATTTTACTTTTGATAAATATCCCAAGCAGCTTGTAATCCAGCGCCTTGAACGGTTTTAAAACCAACACGATTTAATACCGCTTCAAAGGCGGTTAATGTTTGTAAAACACACGGTTTTCTAGCGTTATAACCCATGGAGCCAATACGCCAAACATTACCTTTAAGAGGACCAAAAGATGCACCTATTTCAATACCAAAATCATTAAGCATTAAGTTACGCACTTCTTGATCGTTAATATGTTCTGGACGTATCACCCCAACCACATTATTCATTTTATGGTTAATATCGCCAAACAATTCAAGTCCCATTGCTTGTAAACCAGCCACCATAGCCGCACCATTTATGCGATGACGTTCTATAACATTATCCAAACCTTCTTGTAATACAATGCGAGCACACTCTCTAGCAGCATAAAGCATAGAAGTAGCTTCAGTATGATGGTTAATTCGTTCTGATCCCCAATAACGAATGATCATATCAATATCGAAATAGTTGGAATAAATCATTTCATCACTGCCACTACTATCGCCTTCAGCGCGAATACCAAGTTCAACACATTTGCGTGCTTGGATGATTTCAACCATTTTTGGACTTAACGTTAAAGGAGCCACACCCGGAGGTCCACTCAAACATTTTTGCAAACTAACAGATACCCCATCAAGTTGCCATTTATCAACTTCTAAAACGTTACCGACAATTGAAGCGGTTGCATCTACGTAAGACAGCACACCATGTCTACGACAAATTTCACCAATTTTATCTAATGGTTGAAGTAATGTAGTTGATGTATCACCTTGCACACAAAGTAGCAAACGTGGCTTAATTTTTTTAATGGCATCTTCAATTACATTAGGATCGAATATTTCACCCCATGGTACTTCGATAGTATGCACATCAGCTCGGCAGCGGTGAGCGATTTCACAAAGTAATAAACCAAATCGACCAAATATTGGCACTAACACTTTATCACCAGGACGAATAGTTGACACAAGAACGGCTTCAATCCCTGCTCTAGCTGTACCATCAATAACAAAAGTTTGTTCATTTTTGGTTTTAAAAATGTCACGATAAAGCGCCATCGTTTGGTTCATATAATCAGTCATAACAGGATCGAATTGACCAATTAAAGGCGCAGCCATTGCTCGCGTTACACGTGGATCAGCATTAATTGGACCCGGTCCCATCAATAATCGTGCTGGCGGATTAATTTGATCATATTTGTCTAAATCTAACATGTGATTTTCCTTTAGTTATTTCTTGTTTATTTGTTAACAATCACGTTTAGTTGTGATGAATTATTTATCTTTTTATATCAATATTTTTTAAGAAACTATTGGCTAATGGATGGTGAAATTTAAATAAATTAACAATTTCACTCATCACTTTTCCCATATGTGACTTTTTCCAAGCTAAGGATAGAGGCGATGGTTTACGTTCATTAATCACTTGGCATTCAATTAAATCACCCGAATCCAAATAGTTTTGACAAACCGAACGCGGTAAAAAACCTATCCCCAGTCCTTTTAAATGACACGATAATTTGGTTGTGATGTTAGGCACAATAATTTCGGATTGGCTTGGCAGTAACCATGCTACGCGTTTATTCATATGAACTGATGTATCTTCTATATTGATTGCGGGATATTTGCGTAACGTTTCGTTCGATAACGGCCCTTCTAAATGAGTGATAGGATGATTTTTTGCGGCGACAAAAACCCAATTAATTTCACCTAATGGGAAAATATTAATCATATTATCTAATGACTCCGTTCCCGTTGCGCCAATAGCAAGATGATATTCACCATGCAATAACGAATCCCAAACGCCCATATATACCTGCCGATTAAATGTAAAATTAGTAAATGGAAATTTTTCTTGCAAATAACTCAACAGATCAGTGACAGCATCAACATCATAGAGCAAATTATTGATGGTCAGATTGATTTTGCGTTCAACACCATCGCGGATTTGATGCAGTTCTTCTGGCATGGTGGTTAACCATAGTAGCCATTGGCTACAATGTTCATAAAGATGTTGACCGGCAAGTGTTAACGATACAGTACGTGTTGTGCGTTCAAACAATTGAGTATTAAGATCAGTTTCCAATGATTTGATGCGATAGCTAATGGCAGCGGGTGTTTTAAATAACAATTTGGCTGCTTTGGAAAAACTTTTACACTCAGCAACTTTTGTGAAAGTTCGCATAGTTTCTGTATCTAACATTATTCAGTCCTTTATAACAAAACGATCAATACCCAACCAAATCCCCAATAAAAGATCGGCGCCCGATGTGTGTCCATAATTTAAAAGATTATGAATAGCACAATGGTCATAGTTATGCTGATTAAGCCGTTCAATAACATCCAAAACAGATAATGAGAATTGACCTTGTAACGCATATTTTAAAAACGTAGCACTAATTGTTGTTGTCAACGTCTCTAACGGTAAAGCCAGCATTGCTGTTTTTAATTGTTGTATTTTGGGCTTAAAACGATGATCACTGACCAGTACCGCAATCATCCCAACTATAATATCATCAAAGCTAGGCGTTAAGCCGGGACCTAAACCAATAAATTGAGTAATATCCGCATGTTGCCCCAACATTAACTGATTCAACCTTTCACACAAAATCACCAGTTCTGGCGCGGGTTTATCGACAACATTTTCTCTAAGAAAACCAAATAAACCCGTTGGATAATCTAGCTGCATGAATCGTTGCCTAATCGCGGTTTTATCTAATTGGGTGTGTAATCTGCACTTTACCGTCATATTGCAAATATGTGTGTTATAACTTAACAGAACATCACCCAGTATTAAATCACCATTAGTCTGTTGTATTATGGTTAAATGACCATTAGCTAGCCTAGATTTAATTACATCAAAATCATTAGTCTTAAGAACCCAGCCCATAGGCGATAAGCCACTGCCATAACGATGTAAAGTGAGCAATTGTTGCTCTTGATTAATTAAATTAATGGTATGTTGATGCAAACTAAATAGTGATAAGTTGCTTTTTACGGTTGGTGCATGAGCACTAATAATTAAAGGTTTAATTTGCAGTAAGCCATTTTGGGTTAATGACAAGCAATACTGCCGATCCGTATCGGCAGCAAATGACGTTGCTGTAAGTGAAGTACTTATCGCTTTTTTTAGTAATTCATTTTCTGCATAACTACATTTCATAAATTAAACTTTAAGTTTTTTAGCTAATGCCTCAAGTGCTTTTTCAAAACAGGCTAATGGAGCACGTACCGTTCCTGCACCAATTTGACCCACACCTGCCTGTTTGTGGGCAATACCCGTATTAATCAAAGGAGTGATTCCCGTTTCAACAACACGGCGAACATCAAGCCCCAAACAACATCCTTGGAAGTTCCAAGATGGAATTTGTAACAGCATGTTATGGTCAAGATAGATTTCACTCATCTCTTCAGATACTTCATATGCAACATCCGCGCCACCAGCACCCACGAAGCGAGTTACCCCGGGCGCTGCTACCATGGCAGCACCACCGATCCCAAAGGTTTCAGTAATCGCACTATCACCAATATCTGGATTGGCTTCGTTTTGTGAATAACCCGTGAAAAATAGTCCTTGCGGAGTATTAACTGGGGCTGTAAACCATTC
Source organism: Gilliamella sp. W8136 (assembly GCF_016101285.1). Classification (NCBI taxonomy): domain Bacteria; kingdom Pseudomonadati; phylum Pseudomonadota; class Gammaproteobacteria; order Orbales; family Orbaceae; genus Gilliamella; species Gilliamella sp. W8136. Next base: position 110,141 of record NZ_JACFQU010000013.1, on the reverse strand, counting down.
ATCACCTAAGCCACTCACTTTAATACCAAAGTCTTTACCATTACGTGTCATAACAGTAACAATAGTACCTTCTTGAATTTTTGCTGCACTGTCCATAACCGATTTACAATACGCCATCGCTAGGTTTAAAAAGAATTGATCAGTGACACTTAAAAAGTCGAAAATTTTCGCCATTTCTGTTTTATTGCGATCAAGTAGAACTAATTTGGGTGACAAGGTTCTAAGCAATAAAGCTGAAGCTGCAATATTACGTTGGTGAAACTCATCACCCATAGTAATGGCTTGCGCCATTAATGCGGTAAGATCAATACCATTTTCAAATAATTTAAGGGCATCATTCAATACTGGTCCTAAGGACTCTTTCATCCAATGATGACGATTAAGCACTTCCTCACCATAGGCACCAAAGCGCATGACTTTACCAATGCCCTCGTTTAAATTGCAGTATGCTCGATTACCATGAGTGATGTTTTCGACAACCAACATTGGCATATTTGCCGAAGTTATCCCTCCCATTGGTCCAACTGCATTAAAGCTGTGACATGGAATGAATTCAACCTTACCATTTGCTAGTAAATCTAAAGCCTGTTTTTCATCGCTCGCCCAATTTTCAAACAAACATGCACCAATGCAAGCCCCCTGCATTGGACCAGTCATATCTTGCCAAGTAATGGGAGGGCCTGCATGTAATAATTTATAACCTTGTGCTAAAGTTGGTACAGCTTCTTTCGCAGCAACTACCCCAATCCAATGTGGTCTAGCGGCTCTAATTCGCTCAATAATGGCTTGGTTTGCTTCATTAATTGCTCTATTCATACGTCAAAACCTCTTAATTTAATTTTTTTAAAATAGCCGCTAATTTTTGATTTCCGCCAGCTATTGGTGCCCATTGATAATGCACAACAGGCACATTGGATGATTGAAGATCTTCCGCAAAACTGCGCAGTCCAGCATTGATTACACTTATATGATTAAGCAATGGATATGTTTTAAGTGAACCCGTTGATTTTGTTGGCGTAATTAATTTTTTAGCTAATAATACCGCTTCTGGCAAGTTGTCCATTACCACAATGTTATTTTCAGTTAAGGCATCAATTTGTTGGCTACGGCATTGTGGATCTTGCTGTGAGCCGGTTACTGTTGCAATAGCGATTAATGGATTATCGCTTGAACGCTGTGCGCAGGCCGCTTTATAACCGGCAATCATTGATTCAGCAGGATTAGGATTAGCACCATAACCAATCACCAAATCGAGTAATACTACGCCAACTGTCTTTAGTGCCCCTAACTTACTAATTTCTTGTTCACGAATTGATGGGTCGATCATTGGATGAGGACGCCCAACAGTATAAAAATCATCACCAAGATCAATAATTTTATGACCATTTTCGTCAAGCATTATGCCTTTATCATGATTTTCATTGATTGATAAATGCAACTCCTGTGCAAGTAACATCGCGGCTTCTGACGCCAACGTTCCACCGGTATAAAGTCCTGAAATCGTTTGCTTGGTTACTTTTGGTAATGCGTGTGCTGCCACTTCTACTTTGGCTAGCAAACAAGCTAAACGTGCTGCTTGATCTAATGTTTTAGCAAAATAGATATTCTCATCTTGTACTTTGTCGATAGTTGATCCTAAAAACAGCGCCACGATAGGCTTATTAATCAGCTTCATGGCAGTAATAACTTTTTCTCGCACACTTTCAGCAGGTGGTTTTGAAATAAAAGTAATGACTTGACTTTGCTCATCTGCAGCGAGCATCTTTAATGCAGTCAGAGCACTTATTCCCCCTACCTCTTGTGATAAATCGCGCCCGCCCAAACCAATAGCTTGCGTAATACCTTGGTTTAATAAAGCAATTTGAGAGATGACTTCTTGAATACCTGTACCCGATGCACCAATTACACCAATATTCCCCTTGGGAATTACATTTGCAAAAGCTAGCGGTGCACCAGCAATAATAGCCGTACCACAATCAGGCCCCATTACAATCAAATCTTTACTCGAAGCCTTAGTTTTTAGGCGAATTTCATCATTCACAGGCACATTATCTGAAAATATCATGACATTTTTATTATCATCTATGGCTTGTTCGGCAAGTTCTGCTGCGTATTCACCAGCAATCGATATCAGAACCAAATTAGCATCAGGTAATTTTTGGGTCGCACTAGCATAACGCCTTGCTTTAAGTAATTTACTGCCACCTTGTTGTTGCTGGGCGATATTTTTTAAAGCATCTTCAAGCTCTGTACTGATTAAATCCACAACATTAATTGAATCGTTATGCGTTTTAATAGCAACGCAAATATCATTGGGTGTTGCATCATTAAACTTATCACTCCAAAAACCCGTTGCTGTAAGCAAGGATTTATTGGCTGGAGTCCCCATCATGACAGAAACCTCATCAACTTCATCAAGATTACTCAGTTTTTTTGAAATTAACATTAAACTGACTGAATCTTGAAAGCTCCCTTTTTTTATGAAAGATTGAATCATGAGAATTGCCTCTCAATTATTTAGTAATTATTTATTTTTAAATATGCAATAAATCTAAAATGATAGATATCGATTACAAATGGTATTTACTATACGCCGATAGATCGTTATACCTTTATCTATCAAATTTAAAATCACACGCTATTTATATATTACGAAAAAAACTGCGAATAAATAGGTTAGATGTCACAATTCAATAACTTATTATCAGAAAAAATTTACATAAAAATCATAATGATACTTGATTATTAAAAAATTTTTTATAATAGTAACTTATTAATTTAATTAAATTTTATAAAACTAAAAAAGAGTGTTTGATCACATTATTATTTGCTATTAATAGTATGTTACTTAGCAAACATAACCAGAATAATTCTTAAGAATAGAAAGATTAAAAACAGGTAGATGCTTATGAAAATCTTATATGATGATGTGGCAAACGCAGTGGAATGGATATCAAGTTTTGGGGGACTAGAACAAGGTGGAACCACACGTTTACTTTATACGCCTCAATGGCTGGCAGCACAAAATGCATTGAAAGAACGCATGACCAATATCGGTATGCAAAGCTATTTTGATGATGTTGGCAATTTATATGGTCGCTTTGAAGGTAGTAAATATAAAGATCAGATCATTATGTCAGGTTCGCATGTTGATACAGTTGTCAATGGTGGAAAGTTAGATGGGCAACTCGGTATTATTGCCGCCTTACTTGCCATGCAATACCTAAAAGAAAACTATGGTCAACCTCTTCGTACACTTGAGATTATCTCAATGGCTGAAGAAGAAGGCAGCCGTTTTCCATATGTATTTTGGGGCAGTAAAAATGTTTTTGCGATTGCAAACAAAAAAGATGTTGAAAATATCACTGATGTGGAAGGCGTCAGATTTGTTGATGCCATGCAAGCCTGCGGATTTCAATTCAGTACTCAACCTGCACGCAGCGATATCAAAGCTTTTCTAGAAATTCATATAGAGCAAGGCGGCGTACTTGAAAAAGAACAAAAAAGCATTGGAGTTGTGACCAGTATTGTCGGTCAGCGCCGTTATAACATCAGACTGATTGGAGAAGCCAACCATGCAGGCACGACTCCAATGGGATACCGTAAAGATGCGGTGTATGCCTTTAGTCGTATATGTCATGAATCCATTAATAAAGCACTAAAAATAGGTGATCCACTCGTGCTTACTTTTGGTCATGTTGAACCAAAACCCAATGTGGTTAACGTTGTACCAGGTGAAGTGCTATTTACCATGGATTGTCGCCATACCAATAAATCCGAATTAATTGGATTTACTGAAGAAATCGAAGCCGATATGGTGCGTATTGCCAAAGAGCTAGGGCTTGAAATTGAAATAAATTGCTGGATGGATGAAGATCCCATTCCAATGAACGACAAATTAATCCATATGTTAGAAGACATCTGCAAAGAAGAAAAGCTCAGCTATCGTGTAATGCACAGCGGTGCAGGTCATGATTCACAAATTTTTGCGCCACGAGTACCTACCGCCATGCTGTTTGTACCAAGTATCAAAGGCATTAGCCATAATACCGCCGAAGATACCAAAACTGAAGATTTAGTCGAAGGTATCAAAGCGTTAACCTATGCCCTTTATAAATTAGCTTACCAAGAGTAATGAGGAGTTGACATGACAACCGTTGACACAACAGCCAAAACAGGTGGTATCCAATTCTGGCATAAAATCGTGGTATTATTATGCCTTGGTTGGACAGTGATGTGGATCTATCGTCCTGTTCTAACCGCTATCTTTCCAGAAGTTCAACAAACTATAGGTCCGCAATCCAATACTGAGTTAGGTTTAATTGCTAGTTGCTATTTTTTTGCTTATACCGCTATGCAAATCCCAGCAGGGATGTTAGTTGATAAGTTTGGTAAAAAAGCAGTGGTGATTCCTGGTTTCTTATTATTTACCATCGCCGCTTTAATCATTGGTAATGCACATTCTATTATGATGATTTATGTTGGTAGTTTATTAGCTGGCTTAGGTTGTGGCTCTTATTATGGTTCGGCTTGGTCACTTTCAGCTGAAAATATCCCATCTGAACATCGTGGCTTTGCTTCAGCTATAATCAATACTGGCTCAGCTTTAGGGATGGGTATAAGTTTACTGGCAACCAGCTTTTTAGTTAAATCATGGGGTATGCCATGGGAATACATGCTCTATATTATTGCTGCGCTGTTACTTTGTTTAGTTGCAGGCTTTGCTATTATCATCAAAGAACAACCAAAGCTTAAACAAGCAGTTCAAAATGACACAACGAATAACCAAACGACAACATCGCCAATTAAATCTGACCAAAAACATAGTTTCTTTAGTATTGAAATGATTGCCTCTTACATTATGTATTTTGCAACATGTTATGGCTACTACATGATTGTCAGTTGGTTACCAAACTTTTTAGAAACTGAACGCGGCTTTACGGGGGGGAGTATTGGCTCAGCATCATCATTGGTCGCTTTTGCAGCTATTCCGGGAGCATTAATCATCAGTAAAATATCCGATAAATTTAGAAGTAAACGTCTATTGTTTATTATCGTATTAGAACTGATTGCTGCTGGAACCTTATTTATTACCGTACAATCTGCAACCATCACTTTTTTACTTGCGGGATTAATCTTTTATGGGTTATTTGGCAAACTGACTGTCGAACCAATATTGATTTCACATGTTGCCGAAACCGCACCAAAAACCAATTATGGTACCTCCTTTGGTGTCTTTAATTTCTTTGGCATGAGTTCGTCAGTGATTGCACCACCGCTAACGGGTTATTTAGCCGATCTTACTGGCACTAAAATCACTGGTTTTTACGTCGCCATAGTTATATTGATCGTTGCTACGCTGATCTTCACGCTGATTAACTCGAAAAAAAAGGCTAACAACCAATAAACACCATTACCGGTCAGATGCCTATGACCGGTTAAACCAATATAAAAAATGACTGCTTTTTACAAGTTGGGATTGCTATTACCTAAATAACGATAAACAGATAGTTTAATAACCAAAAAGTTACGTAAAAACAGCAGTATGTTACAAGGAGAATAAAAATGGGGTATATCAATAATAATACTGGTTATCCAAAAGATCTGCTTGCATCCAGAGCCATTATTAAACGCCATAACTACGCATTGATACCGCCAGATGGGTTAGTCAAAAATATCATTCCAGGTTTTGAAAACTGTGATATCACAATTCTATCCACACCCAAATTAGGGGCATCATTTGTCGATTACCTTGTCACTATGTATCAAGACGGCAAAAATCAACAAGGTTTTGGTGGTAAAGATATCGAAGTATTTGTCTATGTGATCAGTGGCGAAGTAACGGCAAAAGCTGACGATCAAGTCTTTAGTCTAAAAACGGGTGGTTATGTTTATTGTCCAGCAGGAATTAAATTGTATTTGCAAAATGACACTGTTTTATCTCGATTATTTTTGTATAAACGTCGTTATATACCGCTCTCTGGTTATCAAGCACGTATAGTAAGCAATCATGTCGAAAAACTAGATTGTATCTGTTATGAAGATATGGATAACGTCTTTGTGCAAGATCTCCTGCCTAAAGAACTTGGTTTTGACATGAACTTTCATATATTAACTTTCAAACCTGGTGCGAGCCATGGTTATATTGAAACCCATGTCCAAGAACATGGCGCGTATTTGCTTAGTGGCGAAGGCATGTATTTGCTTGATAATGAGTGGATACCTGTCAAAAAAGATGATTATATTTTTATGGGCGCTTATGCACTGCAAGCTTGTTATTCGGTTGGTAAAGAACCATTGAGCTATATCTATTCTAAAGATTGCCATCGAGATATTGAAATATAAACAAAATACAAGACACTAAAAAACATTATCAAGGAAACAAAATGGAACTTATTGTCATTGCGTTAGGTGGTAATGCCATTGCCAAACGCAATCAACCTTTAACCGTCGATAATCAATATGAAAATATTGATGCAACAACAAAAATTATTGCCAAACTTGCGGGTAAATACCGCTTAGTTGTCGTACATGGTAATGGACCACAAGTAGGATTATTGGCTTTGCAAAATCAAGCTTATTCTCAAGTACCAGCCTATCCCCTAGATATTTTAGTTGCCCAAACCCAAGGCATGCTAGGTTATATGATTGGGCGAAGTTTGCAACAACACAACAATATTAATAAAGTTGTGACGGTATTAACACAAGTCGAAGTGGATGAGCATGATCCCTCGTTTAGTCAACCAACTAAATATATCGGGCCTGTTTATCAATCCGATCAACAGCAACAATTACAAGCACAATATGGTTGGACATTTAAAAGAGATGGTCAATATATTCGCCGAGTTGTTCCATCACCAAAACCAAAAACAATACTCGAAATTGACACCATACAACAACTGCTGACCGATGATGCCATTGTGATATGTAACGGTGGTGGTGGTATACCAGTAATTAAAGATGTGAATGGTTACAAAGGTGTTGAAGCAGTGATCGATAAAGATCACTCAGCTGCAATACTTGCAACTCAGCTTAAAGCCGATCATCTGATGATCTTAACAGATGCCGATGCCATTTATGAAAACTGGGGCACACCTGATCAAACCGCATTACGCCATGTCACCCCTGAACGACTAAAACCGTTAGCGGTTGACGATGGTGCAATGGGTCCAAAAGTAAAATCGGTAATCGAATTTGTCGAAAAGACCGGCAACAGGGCTTATATTGGTACATTAACCGATATTGAAGCGTTATTAGATACCACTAAAGGCACCATTGTCAGCCCATCAAATCAACAAAGTAATGAGTGAATAGACATATCTGCAAAAGATAGGAGTTTTAATATGAGAGTTGATAGACAAACCTTACATCATTTAATCGCCAAAAAATTACATAAAGCGGGTTTAACAAGCGAACACGCGGATATTGCTGCTGATGCCCTAACTTTCGCTGATGCTCGTGGCATCCATTCGCATGGCGCGGTGCGCGTTGAATATTATGCTGAACGTATTGCCAAAGGTGGAATGACACATAACCCTAATGTCACGTACCAAGAGACAGGCCCAGCCAGTGGCATATTAGATTTTGACAATGGTTGTGGTTTAGTGGCTGCTAAAGTAGGTATGGATAAAGCGATTGCTATGGCGAAAAAAAATGGTATTGCAGTGGTAGGTATTCGTCGCATGTCACACAGTGGTTCACTTTGTTATTTTACCGAAATGGCCGCTGAACAAAATTTAATTGCGGTATCGATGTGCCAATCCGATCCAATGGCGGTACCTTATGGCGGCGCAGAAGAATTTTTTGGTACGAACCCTATCGCCTTTGCGGCTCCAACAGAAGATAATCGTCTTGTTTCGTTTGATATGGCTACTACAGTACAAGCTTGGGGAAAAATATTGTATGCCAAATCCAAAGGTGTGCCAATTCCACCGACTTGGGCAGTTGACGAACAAGGTGAACCAACAACCGATCCACACAAAGTCAACGCTCTATTACCAATAGCGGATGCCAAAGGTTATGGGCTAATGATGATGGTGGATGTGTTGTCAGGCATTTTATTAGGTGTACCATTTGGCAAAAACGTCTCATCCATGTATGCCGACTTGTCCAAAGGACGCGATCTTGGACATTTGCATATTGTTATCAACCCCGATTATTTTATCGGTCTTGAAACGTTCAAAAAGAACATGTCAGCCATGCTGGATCAACTAAAACACGTTAAACCCGCCAAAGGAAATAGTGAAGTCTTTTTTTCTGGTGAACGTGGCAAAAAACGTGAAGCGGATTACTTAAAAAATGGGATAGAAATTGTAGATGAAATTTACAACTACTTAATAAGTGATACTATCCACCATAATCGATATGATCACAAAAATAAGTTTGCAGAATAAAAAATCCCCCTGAGTAGGCATGAGATATGAAGATTGACTGGCCAGAACTTTCTTAATAAAGAATCCCTGTGCATACAGGGAACACATATTCCACAGATTCATTTAGATAAACTGGAACGGTTTATCCCTGTGCATACAGGGAACACCAGTAATTGCAGTGTTATCAGTTAAATCTTGCCGGTTTATCCCTGTGCATACAGGGAACACTATAACAGTTTGTCTTAAACCTTGTTTCCTGACGGTTTATCCCTGTGCATACAGGGAACACATTTTGAGGCATGTCATCAATTACTGATTTCTCGGTTTATCCCTGTGCATACAGGGAACACACAATGATTCAAATAATGAATACTGGTAATTACGGTTTATCCCTGTGCATACAGGGAACACAGCATTAGTTGCGCTCATTTCATTAATGAAATCGGTTTATCCCTGTGCATACAGGGAACACTAGCTGACGTTAAAAACCACGAATTAACTATTCGGTTTATCCCTGTGCATACAGGGAACACGGTGTGATCATTGAGCATATGGAAACATCTAAGCGGTTTATCCCTGTGCATACAGGGAACACCCGTCAGATATAAATACATCGTAACGTTTTTCCGGTTTATCCCTGTGCATACAGGGAACACGGTTAATTCGAATTTCTCGCGTTTTAGACGCTCGGTTTATCCCTGTGCATACAGGGAACACCCCAATTATAACATACTGTTTTATAATTAAAATATTAACCACCAAATTTCTACCAATTTTTTAGGCTATTTTTTATCAAAATTAGAATTTATAACACTATGTTTTTATTTAATTAATTAAAATTGATGGAAATTAAAATTTGATTCTACGGAATTCTACCGATAAATTTATATTTTTCATTAAATTAAATAAATGGTAAACAATGAAATATAGAATTGCAATTATTTGAATAGCAAAAAATTCTATGTAATATTGACGCATCCCCGATTTATCCCTGTGCATACAGGGAACACCTATCCAACAATAAAAGATAAATTAGTTATTGCGGTTTATCCCTGTGCATACAGGGAACACAATTAGATAAAAATAAAAAAGGAGAATATTCCGCGGTTTATCCCTGTGCATACAGGGAACACTAATGTCTTTTTCTGTTTTATCTGTCATATCTCGGTTTATCCCTGTGCATACAGGGAACACATTGTAAATTTTTATGCATTTTCGGCCGCGTACGGTTTATCCCTGTGCATACAGGGAACACTAAAGAAATGCCAAACATAAGTTATAATGTTACGGTTTATCCCTGTGCATACAGGGAACACCAAAAATGGACAATCCTCTTATTATCCATTCTCGGTTTATCCCTGTGCATACAGGGAACACGCATTCTATTGCAACCCAACTTAAGCAGTGAACGGTTTATCCCTGTGCATACAGGGAACACAATGACCTAAAACCATGTCCCGTCATCCTGCCCGGTTTATCCCTGTGCATACAGGGAACACCCCAATTATAACATACTGTTTTATAATTAAAATATTGACCACCAAATTTTTACCGATTTTTTAGGCTATTTTTTACCAAAATCTGTATTTATAACACTATGTTTTTATTTAATTAATTAAAATTGATGGGAATTAAAATTCGATTCTACGGAATTCTACCAATAGATTTATATTTTTCATGTAATTAAATAAATGGTAAACAATGAAATATAGAATTGCGATTATTTGTATAGTAAAAAATGCTATGTAATATTGACGCATCCCCCGATTTATCCCTGTGTGTAGGGAACATCAGACATGTGACGATGGGGGAATAACATGGCGCGGTTTATCCCTGTGAATACAGGGAACACACAAACATCTGGTGATGTATTTGTATTGATGCCGGTTTATCCCTGTGCATACAGGGAACACGTTTAGATCGCCAACGGGTATTAATTGAATCGCCGGTTTATCCCTGTGCATACAGGGAACACCAATTATAACATACTGTTTTATAATTAAAATATTTACCAACAAATTTCTACCGATTTTTTAGGCTATTTTTTACCAAAATCTGTATTTATAACACTATGTTTTTATTTAATTAATTAAAATTGATGAAAATTAAAATTAGATTCTACGGAATTCTACCAATAAATTTATATTTTTCATATAATTACAAATTGGCAAACAATGAAATATAGAATTGCGATTATTTGAATAGCAAAAAATGCTATGTAATATTGACGCATCCCCGATTTATCCCTGTGTGTAGGGAACATCAGGCATGGGACGATGGGGGAATAGCATGGCGCGGTTTATCCCTGTGAATACAGGGAATACAAAAAACCGTATATTATTATAGATAAGTGATAAATTAATGCATATGCCAAGAACCTAAATTAAGTTAATTTACAAATAAAGCTGTTTTATCTATATGGAAATAAGAAATACTTTTCTAGACTAATCTAACCTAGAAATTAGTCTGTTTATAATTAACCGTTTCAAGCTTTTCTATGGATTAGGCATTGTAAATACTTTGCATACTTCATTATATTTTTCTGTGTATTCTTTTAAGAAAGACAGCACAGGGTAAAAAGTCTCACGCACATAATCTGGATCATCATTATCTAATTCTATTTCATCTAACTTACCAGGATTTTTAATATCAAATTCTTTAAGTGCCAAGTAACTACATTCTAAAATATCTTTTGGAGTGTCCTCTTCCTTTAGTTGACTCATGTTATTCATTGTCATTTCAAAATACTTCTGGAAATAACTGTCAGCAGTCACACAATCTTTTAACACAGGAAATTTAACATTATCTTTTGTACCTAAACAGATCAGGTCTAATTTACTTCCCTTTTTGATATTCGCAGCATCATCTTTATTTTTTAATTCGATGGAAACTAATTCAGATTGACTATCACCATTTACAACAATATACGGATTGCCATTTAAATCCGTTTTTACTTCTGATGCTTGTGTTTTAATATTAACCAGTTGTTTATCGTATTTTTTTTCGTATTTAGTCTGATCTTTACTGAATTCTCCATTTAGAATTGATGCAGATACCCATAATATTTCATCGCCAATCATTGATTCATTGGGTGTTCTAAAAGCAGCAATATCTTCATTTATAAACCCCTCAATAAATTTTTTTGCATTATCATTAGCAAATGCGTTGAAACCGATCAAAGTTAATATTGAAATAGCAATTAAATTTTTCATTCCTTACTTCCATTGATTTTTAAATAATAACAGATGATAAAATAATTAAATTTTTTTCATACTTTAAATTTTATTTTGGGTAATAGTATTTTATTTAGATAATTTGGGCAATAAAAAACCACCAAAGCAGTTAAGTGAATAAATTATTAATTCCTTTTGAAAAGAAGACTTTTCATAAACTATTTTATGGAAAGAGATCGTAATATTCAGTTATAAACAAAAACAAACTCTGTAATCGTTATTTAGCATTATCAGTGAAATAACTAGGTATTTATGAGGTTAATTGCTTCTTCATATTAATAAGTGAAAATTCATTTACTTTATACTTTTACCATGCAATCCTTAAAAAACTCATTAATCAGTCAAATCTGTGTCGTATAAATAATACTTAAAATCCATCCTATTCTTAGAAAATTAACAACTTCTAATCTAATATGATTTATCCCTGTGTGTACAGGGAACACGATTTTTTCAGCTTCAGATGATTCAGTTACTAGCGGTTTATCCCTGTGCATACAGGGAACATGCAATATGCGGATTAAAAATATATTTTAATTTCGGTTTATCCCTGTGCATACAGGGAACATGGTTCAAGTCCAGTAGGGGCCACCATTAACAGCGGTTTATCCCTGTGCATACAGGGAACATTAATTGCAAACATTTGTAAATCTATTCATACGCGGTTTATCCCTGTGCATACAGGGAACATAGCACAGGCAGAATTATAGAGGGAGCAGACAACGGTTTATCCCTGTGCATACAGGGAACATACCAATTATAACATACTGTTTTATAATTAAAATATTGGTCACCAAATTTCTACCGATTTTTTAGGCTATTTTTTACCAAAATCTATATTTATAACACTATGTTTTTATTTAATTAATTAAAATTGATGGAAATTGAAATTAGATTCTACGGAATTCTACCGATAAATTTATATTTTTCATGTAGTTAAAAAACAGTAATTTTTATTGAGATGTTTTTAATACTTTACTGTTATCAAAATAACTCTACTTTTTAAGTTGTTTGCTGATTTAGCTTGGTTATAAAATTTTCACAAATTAATCTCAAGTACTCGTTTTTTGTAAGTGCATTTCTGTAATTTGGAGTAATCGAATATTTTTTTTTGAATTGAAATAATTTTATAAGCGCTGTTATTTATGATCTATTACTCAATATGAAAAGTAAACATTTATGTTAGCTCAACATGGTATTTTGTTTATAAACATGAATTTAAAATAAATTGTTTATTGATTTTTTATACTAAAACGTATAGTTAACCTGAAACTTTTTGACAAAGTTTAGACTTGTTTTTTTAGGGAATTCATATTACAAATTTAATTTAAATAAGATTTAAAAACGATAATAATCATAATAAGCTTTTTAATTTTTGCCATTCATTCTTAAATTCAAACTTAAAATAGACAGCAAAAATATGCATTTTGATTTTATTAATAAAACGATTTTCATGTTTTTTGATGTTATTAACCGCATGAATTATAGAAGTTGAATCAAAAGCCATACAATAAGAAGTGATAACATTATAATGGCAAATAGGAGCAATATAATTAAATAAAACATATTCAACGTGCTTTATGGGGAATTGTCTAGCTACTGAGGCAATGTTTTCATAGTTAATATTACTTGCCGCGAAAAGATCTGAAAGAGCTACATAAAGATCTTCTTCATCTAACGTATGTTCCACCTAGTAAACTCCTCTATTTCATCATCAAGGCTATCTGCGACTGCTGAACCAATCATTGATCCTCCAATACTGCCAGCTAAAACAACAGCAATAGCACAAATTGGAGCGCCTGGACCACATATTGTTGATGCACCTAACCCTGCCAACCAGCCTCCTGCCATCGCTCCCCCAATTCCCATTCCTTGCTTTATAGTTTCTTTCGGTTTATTTTCAGCATTAATAATTTCATAGGTAGCAAGCGATGCCGTCACTAAAATACCAACTTTACCTATAATTTTTAATCGTTTATTTATTGTTGTAAACTTTGGATAATCACGACCAGAAGATTCAATCAGTTCATAGTACACACGACTTCGTTGTTTAGATGAAAGATTTTTAAAGTTTAATTTAAACTTTTCCTGTGAATATTTTTCTAATAAATCTTCAAATGATTTAGGTTTTAATTTATGTTTTTCAGCTATCGCTAATCCAGAGGCTGATGTGTATTTTCTATGCTCTGCCATAATTTGATTTCTCATTTCGTAACAAAATGTAGCAGCCTCTTTCACTGATACTTTCTTTGCGTCAACTAATCCTTTAATTTCTACGCTCATTCTTTTTATATTACTTGCATAACTCTCTCTTACTTTTGCATCGTTGATTACATCTTTTGCAAATTTCATTGCAGTATCATTTAGTGCAAACAAAGCATTGTCTAATATTTGATTTGGATCTTCGATTAAATTGTCAGTTTCCGTAGGAAATTGACCTCCCACCATAAGTGTAACCACCATAATTATCAACCTATTATTGTTTTTAATAAATTTTCAGTTATGCTTGATATATTATTATCATCCCCTAAATTCTCTAAGCTTTCTATCTCTATTCTTGCACTATCACATTGCGTATCAATAGTTAGTCTTGCTTTATTATTTTGATCAAAAGTTCCTTTTAATAATTGACCATTATTTAAAGTAACAATGAAGTTCAAACCAGAATAATCTCTATTTGAAGCTATTTGAAATCCAATCCAGTTATCAGCTATTTTTTGGTTGATTTCTTGTTTATTTATAATGGAATTTGGTTGAGATAAATTCGATAGACTATTATTAGAGATATTAATATACATAGTACTTTTTAATGCAATAATTCTATGATTACCAACTGGAGAACATCTACACGCAACAATACAACCATCATAAGCAACGGGTTTTCCGTCGATAACAAAATCGTTTGCTCCCTCTATGATTCTGCCTGTACTTCTACATTTAGGGCAAGATGCTAAATCACCCAATAAGGCGATACCATCAATACCACAATAACCGTTCCCTGAGGCTGTAATAATCCTTCCGTCATAATTGGTTACATCACCCAAAACAGCTATTTGTTGAATCATGCTATATTCTCAAGTGCTTTATATTCATTTTTAATATGGAAATATTTTATACAATATAACTATATAAATCCTATTTTTTATATTAATGAATGTAAATAGATATTTGGTTATGAACGGATATCTGAGAAAGTAAGAGTTTTGACGAATCACATTTGTGCGCCTGTAATTCTTTAATGGTGATAAAGCATAACCGTTTTAATACTGGCGATTCTGTTTTTTCTCGCAAATCATTAAACGGGTCTATGGCAATGGCTAATGTTTGTTTACAAATACGAAACAACTGTAACTCAGTAAGGTTAAAGTTCATGTCTACAATTGATTAATCTCTGTGAATACAGGGTTCATGATGAATCAGCTTAAATCCTTGCGCGAGCAATCGGTTTATCCCTGTGTATACAGGGAACACTCCCGAACCGCCTCCTGAACCTAAAAAACCGTCGGTTTATCCCTGTGTATACAGGGAACACATATCACTCCAAGTTGTATTTTTTTCTTTTAGCGGTTTATCCCTGTGTATACAGGGAACACGCATTATTTTTAATTTCTCTGACATAATTAATCGGTTTATCCCTGTGTATACAGGGAACACCCGCGCTATTATCGGTGATAGTCAGAGTAACGCGGTTTATCCCTGTGTATACAGGGAACACATGTGTCTAATTCTTTTTCCATTTTAATCACCTCGGTTTATCCCTGTGTATACAGGGAACACGGAATTACCCAACCTGTCATTATTTTTTTTGCCGGTTTATCCCTGTGTATACAGGGAACACGTGATAGTTTTAAACATTTATTTGAACAATTATGGTTTATCCCTGTGTATACAGGGAACACAATGCGAGATTTAGGCTATAGTACTAATGACACGGTTTATCCCTGTGTATACAGGGAACACAGCTATATAACGCTCCCTCAGCTAATGTTTGTCGGTTTATCCCTGTGTATACAGGGAACACGCCCTCTTCATACGTCATAGCGCCACTGTCTACGGTTTATCCCTGTGTATACAGGGAACACCCCAATTATAACATACTGTTTTATAATTAAAATATTGGTAACCAAATTTCTACCGATTTTTTAGGCTATTTTTTACCAAAATCTATATTTATAACACTATGTTTTTATTTAATTAATTAAAATTGATGGAAATTAAAATTCGATTCTACGGAATTATACCAATAAATTCATATTTTTCATGCAATTAAATAAATGGTAAACAATGAAATATAGAATTGCGATTATTTGAATAGTAAAAAATGCTATGTAATATTGACGCATCGCCGATTTATCCCTGTGTGTACAGGGAACACAGCAAAACATTAATATTGATTCTAGAATTTATCGGTTTATCCCTGTGTGTACAGGGAACACAATAATATTAACTTTTTTATTACTAGAATTTTCGGTTTATCCCTGTGTGTACAGGGAACACAGAGGGTGAAAAAATTGACGTTTCGACTCTATCGGTTTATCCCTGTGTGTACAGGGAACATGTTTCAAGCTTCTCTTTAGCCTCTCGGTGAGACGGTTTATCCCTGTGCATACAGGGAACACACCAATTATAACATACTGTTTTATAATTAAAATATTGACCACCAAATTTCTACCGATTTTTTAGGCTATTTTTTATCAAAATCATTATTTTATAACACTATGTTTTTATTTAATTAATTAAAATTGATGAAAATTAAAAATCGATTCTACAGAATTCTACCGATAAATTTATATTTTTCATGTAGTTAAAAAACAGTAATTTTTATTGAGATGTTTTTAATACTTTACTGTTATCAAAATAACTCTACTTTTTAAGTTATTTGCTGATTTAGCTTGGTTTTAAAATTTTCACAAATTAATCTCAAGTACTCGTTTTTTGTAGGTACATTTCTATGATTTTGAGTAATCCAATATATTTTTTTGAATGAAAATAATTTTATAAGCACTGTTATTTATGATCTATTACTCAATATGAAAAGTAAACATTTATGTTAGCTCAACATGGTATTTTGTTTATCACCATAGAGTTAAAATAAATTATTTATTGATTTTTATACTGAAACGTATAGTTAACCTGAAACTTTTTGACAAAATATTATCCCTGTGTTTATAGGGAACTCATATTATCAATTTGATTCAAATAAGATTTAAAAACGATAATAATCATAATAAGCTTTTTAATTTTTGCCATGCATAGTTAAATCTAACCTTAAGATAAAAAGCTAAAATGCGCATTTTAATTTTACTAATGGGGCGATTTTCTTTTTTTTTGATATCATCAATTGCACTTAATAATTCATCTTCATCAAAAAAGTAGTAGACAGATGGAACTGGTGTGAGCGCATTGTGGTAACAATAAGGTGCGACATAATTAAATAAAGCATGTTCAACATAGGATGTTGGAAATAATTTTGCTACAGGGGCTATATGGTTGTAATCTACTTCATTATCTACAAATAGATCTGAAAGAGCAATATAAAGATCTTCTTCATTTAAAGTATGTTCCACTTTGTAAACTCCTCTATTTCATCATCAAGACTATCTGCGACTACAGAACCAATAATCTATCCTCCAAAATTTAATCCTGTATATACAGAGACACTTGCTATCGTTCATTCAATCCGTAAAAAGCCCCGGTTTATCCCTGTGCATACAGGGAAAACACAAAGCCGACATATATAATCAATCTTATTAATTTAAACTTTAAATAAACAATTTAATTTTTTAAAGCTATAAAATTATTCAACTTTTTTATAAACTCTTCCTTTGTTGTCTACAAGGTCTTTGTTTTCTTTAAATTCACCTAAATAAGTTTCGTGTGAATCAAAAAGTTGATTACTATTTTTTATTTTTACAACAATTGTAGCTGGCTTACCTGTATTAAGGACTTTATCAAGTTCATTAGGCTCTTCAGTGAGTTTATACTCAACATCATTTATTTTTTCTAGTTTTATAACTCTTAGGGTTGTTTTTTGTGGTACATACTTCCCTTGAAAATTGGTTTTTTCATTACATGCAGCTAGCATAAAAAATAAAACAAAACAAAATATTATCTTTTTCATTGTTACTTTATCCCTTCTTTTAATTTAAACTTTAAATAAACAATTTAATTTTTTGGCGCTTTAAAATTATTCAACTTTTTTATAAACTCTTCCTCTGTTGTCCACAAAGTCTTTGTTTTCTTTAAATTCACCTAAATAAGTTTCTTTTGAATCAAAAAGTTGATTACTATTTTTTATTTTTACGGCATGTATACATTTCTTACCGTAACATTTAGTAGTAGCTTTATAATCAACATCGTTTACTTTTTCTAATACTAGCCACAGTTCACCTTTAGTTTCTATTTCTTCATATTTTCCTTGAAAATTAGTTTTTTCACCGCATGCGGCTAACATAAAAAATAAAACAAAACAGAATATTATCTTTTTCATCATTACTTTACCTCTTCTTTTTTATAAACTCTTGTGTTATCTGTTCTAACGTCTCGTTATTTAAATGCCTATCAAGAATAAAATTGATAATTTCACTAACTCTTACTATTCTTCTGCACTTATTACTTATATTTAAAGCGATTGTTGTTGCTATTTTGGTTTATCTCTGTGTATCTCCTTACTCTTAAAAGACTTTAAAAGGCCGGTTTATTCCTGTTTATAAAGGGAACATGATAGTGTATACGTTATATGTTGTACCGCTAACCGGCTTATCCTTATGTATACAGGGAAACGTATTATAACTTATTGTTTATTAATTAAAATGATTTGTTGAAAATTTCCATCAACTTTTTTGCTGTTTTTTTATATAATTTTATTGAGATGTTTTTGATGCTTTGTTGTTATTAAAATTACTCTATTTTTAGAGTGATTTGTTTGTATATCTTAGTTACAAAATTTTCATAATTTATGATTCATATACTCGTTTTTAGTTAACATGATTTCAGCAATCTTAAAGTAATCAACTATATTTTTTTAGTAAAAACCATTATGTAAGGCTGTTATTTCATATCTATTACTTAATTTTAAAAGTAAATACTTATATTGACCTAATATTATGTTTTCTTTATAAACATAAAGTTAATTTAAATTTTTTATTGTTTTTATACTGAAACGTATAGTTAACCTGAAACTTTTTGACAAAATAGAAATACCTATCATTTGTTAGTAAACTGACTATAAATTGTTGATCACTATTGTCACTATTTGTGATTTGGCTGATTGTGTCTTGCAAATTTTTATTTTCTAGTTTAATTTACCTGCACAAATTACAAATAATTAGAGATGAAACATGCAGATATCATTTAAAGAACAACAGCAGCGAATTAGCTTTGTAAAACAATTTTTTGCCGATAAGTTAGCGGAAAATTTATCATTAATCGAAGTTCAAGCCCCTCTACTGAGTAAAGTTGGTGATGGTGTTCAAGATAATTTATCCGGAACTGAAAATGCAGTGCAAGTTAAAGTAAAAACGATTAATGATGCCCAATTTGAGGTGGTGCATTCACTTGCTAAATGGAAACGTAAAATTTTAAGTGCTCACCATTTTGCTGTTGGTGAAGGCTTATATGCTAACATGAAAGCACTGCGTCCTGATGAAGATCGCTTATCGCCTATTCATTCTGTCTACGTTGATCAATGGGATTGGGAAAAAGTAATTCGACCAGAAGATCGTAATCTAACTTATTTAAAACAGACGGTTGAAAAAATTTATTCAGCCATTAAAGCGACTGAAAAAGCAGTATCCGAAAAATATCATCTTTCCCGTTTTTTACCTGAATCAATTACCTTTATGGACAGTGAGCAACTGTTAAAACGTTATCCAAATTTATCCCCTAAAGAGCGTGAAAATGCGATAACTAAGGAACTTGGCGCTGTATTTTTAATTGGTATTGGCGGTAAGTTGGCAAATAACGAAAAACATGATGTGCGTGCTCCAGATTATGATGATTGGAGTAGCGATAATGAAATGGGTTCTAAAGGGTTAAATGGTGATATTTTAGTTTGGAATCCTGTTTTAAACAGTGCCTTTGAAATTTCATCTATGGGTATTCGTGTCGACCCTGAAACATTAAAACGTCAATTGAAAATCACTGGTGATGAAGATCGTTTGCAATTTGCTTGGCACCAAGCTTTAGTCAATGGAGAACTATTACAAACCATAGGTGGTGGAATTGGTCAATCCCGTTTAGTTATGTTACTTCTACAACAAAAGCATATTGGTCAAGTTCAAGCTAGCGTTTGGGATGATTCAACCAAACAAAATTATTCAGAATTGCTTTAGTTAGCAGTCAACATACTTTACCTTAAATGGTAAAGTATGATTTTTACTAAAAACTTCTATCTAATCCCATTTGCCAAAAATTAGCTTCAAGTTGAGTAGCCTGCTTAAATATTGTCGTTAACTGTTCAAATCGGCTCGTATCGATATTTATTAAACGTTGATCAATCCATGCAATTTCATTTTGCATTGTCTGTTGAAACGCCTTACTTCCATACATTTTAATCCAACTGGTATATGGGTTATTTTTAGCATCATACCAAAGTTGTTTTCTCAACCATTTGGCAATCATACCATAACCGATTAAACAAGGAGACAATACAATATGTAAGTCTAAAATATCACCTTGCAATCCAACATCAAGCACATACTGCGTGTATGCCTTATTTGCTTTGGCTTCGGTTAGCGTGTTGAGTTCATTTTCATTTATTCGCCATCTTTTACAATATTCAATATGTAAATCGAGTTCGACTTCAACAATCGTTTTTAAGCTATTTAAGGATTGCTTAATTTCTAAAATATCATGACTTTTATAAACAGCAAGTCCCCAAACGCGTGAAAAATTGATTAAAAATAGATAGTCTTGTTTTAAATAGTGCTGGAAACAGGCTATATCTAATATTCCTTTACCTAATCGTTGAATAAATTCATGTTGAATATAGTGATCCCAATCAGTTTGACAGGATTGGATAAGTGAGTAAAACGATGACATAACAGCTCCTTTCTTTTACAACTCAGCTACTGATGAGTAAAGCAGACTTGCAGAAAAAGCCTGTTTTAACTCCTTTTCTTCGGTATTAAACGAATCAGGTTCTGCTGGTATAATTTCAGCCTATAGCACCCCTATTAAATAGATATCCAGAATAATAAACAAAACTTTTACATGAGTAATTATTTATTATTAGGTTTTACTTGCTATTTATTCATTTATTTTTAACTAAAAATTAATCTTTATTTTTCTTATTGCCGTTGAGTAAGCTTATTCAGTCACGTTGCAGATATTACTTATTGAGCCTACTCAATCTATTTTATTAAAAGTGGTTATCTGTTTTCTGACTCAATTTGGGGTTCCTGATTTTCTGTAGCGAGTGGAGCTGCTTCTTGTTGCTCTGATGTATCAGATTGAGTTTTTGGGTTCTGGTTTTGGGTTGTTGGTGTTTGTTCGGTTGTTTCAGTCGCTACGGGTATATCTTTAAAGCGTACATAAACAATCTTTTGTTGACCACGATCACAAGATCCGACAATTTTACCTTCAGTTTGTTGATCGGCTTGTTCGACTGGAATGAGTTTCAATTGGAATTTAGAAGGATCAACACCATTATTTTTTATTTTTTCAGCTATATTGTTACTAATGTCCTCACAATTAGACGCTACAGCCATCATTGGTAAACTTAATAAAAGAACCAAGACTAACTTTTTCATTTCCTTTCCTTTTAGTATAAAACTACTAACATTATAAAACTATTGGTGAATCTGTCTACATCTGTTGTAAGTAATTACTTCATAAAAGTGAATGAAGATAAACCGAATTTAGGAAAAAATGAAATAATGATTACTGGTGTTGGTTTTCCAATAATTTTAATCGATTCAGAATCCAAGAACGAATATCGTTTAATTCATCTTCCGATAAACTATTCACAAAATCTCTTTTTTCATGCAATTTTTTACGGTCAGCTTCAGTTAATACTACTCCTTCTAAATTTAACAATACTTCTTTACGGTATACGGAGTAGATAAATTCTTTTATTAAGTCATCTGAAAAATTTATCTCAGTCATAATATTCATTCCTTTTGTCTCATCATTACCTACTTCACAACTATTTAATCAAAATGGCTGGTCTTTTCAGGTAAGTATCATCAACTACATCGGATAAAAATGCCATCTTTTCTAAACTTCAAATCATTATCAAAATATCACTGGCATTTTTACTATAATATTATATTAAAGCCTTTACAATGGACAAATATCACTCATTCATAAAAATTTTTTAATTTTATATCGCCAAAATTATTCACTATACTATTTGATAAGTATTTAACAAACCTGTTGATAACTCTTTACTAAATTGATTTATATTATTATTTTTGCTAGGTTAAAAATTAACCAGTTCATTTTTTAATTTTATTCCCTTAAAAAAAGCAAGTGTTTTTTTACTTTTTTCTTGTACAAAAAAAGCTTTTTATCGTCTAAATTTCAACAAAAAAGCAACAGCCCAATATTAATATTGTGATTGTTGCTTTAACATGATTGGTATTTAAAACGCAGTAAAATTCCAAATAGTAAATAAGAAATCTAAATAGTTAATACATGCAATTGATAAACTTTATACCTTTTAAAATCGGTAGGTTTAAAGTAAACAAATTACTGCGATGATTCCGTTATGTTGTTATTTATTGAAATTGTTAGAATAAGTTTTTCTAATTAAACAGCGAAAATCAAATACCAAGATTGATTGTCACATTATCATTATTAGAATTTATAATGCGGTTAGAAATGCGATAAAACCAAATATGACACCAGGAGAATTAGCGATTGCAATTGGCCAATCTTTCTTTTCTCGTAATAATCCATAAAACACCCAAAGCAAACAGTTGATTGCAGCCGCTAATGGTTGAGTTGGATTAGATTTTAACCCATGAAGATTATCAATAATTTGTGGAATATAAGAAATATACATACATAACGAAGCTGCTGTTGCAATAATACCTAAATAATGGAAAGCTTTTTTTGATAGTTTCAAAATTGTCCCCTTTTAAATTTCTAAAGATATCTAAATGATTATAATCAGATGTGGAATTACCTGCAATTACACGATCTTGCCCCAAAGTATTCATTATCGTTAAGACAAATCAATGAAATAATAAGGAATGTATGTGTTAAAAAACGATATTATAGTTATTCATCAGGTTATAAAACGCACTGTGTAGTTTATTAGCCAGTAAGATAAAAACCACACAATGCAATTTATTTCTAGGATTGGTGATATTGTTATAAATTACCTGTAATTATTTAAGTTCAGTCTGTTTTGTTTCATAACCTAAAAATATAATACTGATAATTGCAACTAAGATCGATAAACTAAAAAGCCCGAAAATAGTACTGATTGATACATTATTTGCCATTAATAACCCAACCATTAATGGACCTAAGATACCGCCAATACGGCCAATTGATGCCGCCATGCCGGCACCCGTTGCCCGAATATTGGTGGTGTATTGTTCTGGTGTGTAAGCATACATCGCACCCCATGCACCTAAATTAAAGAACGAAAGTAATGCACCAAAGAATAATAACTGGTTAGCGGATTCAGACAAACCAAACAAATATGCGCTTATTAATGTACCAAGTAAATAGGTAACTAACACCCATTTGCGCCCAACACGTTCAATTAGCCAAGCCACCGTGAAATAACCAGGTAACTGGGCAAGAGTCATTAACAAAATATACTCAAAGCTTTTAACCATACCAAAGCCTTTCATCATCATAACGCTAGGCAACCATAAAAACATGCCATAATAGGAAAACACTACGCAAAACCAAACAATCCATAGCATTAATGTTTGACGACGAAACTTTGTTGATAATAATGACTGTACTTTATTAAGAATGGAATCTTTTTTGGCATTGGAATTTAACTGTATGTAGGTCGGTGAATCCGGTAAGCTAAATCGTAAATAGAGCGCATAAAAAGCAGGAGCTGCGCAAATTATCATAGCGCCACGCCAACCAATGGCTGGAAGCGGGATAAGAAAATAAGCAATCAATGCCGCAAGTACCCAACCTACAGCCCAAAAGCTTTCCAATAATACCACCACCCTACCACGTACCTCTGGTGCAACGCTTTCACTAACTAATGTAGATGCAACGGGCAATTCGCCACCTAATCCCATACCAATAAAAAAACGTAATACAAGTAAGCTACCCAGTCCCCATGCAAAGGCACTTAAGCCACTGGCAATACTAAACATGAGTAAGGTAAATAAAAAAGCCGATTTACGTCCTTTTTGATCAGCATAAATACCAAATACAAATGCACCCACCGCCATGCCGATAGAGTTAACACTACCTATCCATCCCAGTTGAGCAGGTGAAAGCCCCCAATCTTGCTTTAACGCAGCTAAAATAAAAGATAATAACCCAACGTCCATTGCATCAAACAACCAACCTGTGCCGGCAACAAGTAATAATTTATTAATCGATAATGATGATACTTTTAAATTTTCCATAATAACTAACAAATAAAATAACTTGAGTTTGTTCATCAAATCAGATTCTGAATGAAATGTCCATAACTTAATCTGACTTTACCCAAACTATCCCCAAAATCTGAGCCTTGTGCAACAATAATACCTTGAGACAATAGGTGATTTAAAAACATTAGTTCTTGAGCCGTATTTGTCACAGGTAAGTTTGCATACAAATGAAAACCACCTAAGGACGGTTGATAAGTTATCTCACCATTAAATTTGGTGTTTAGCCAATTCATTAATTGCTCTGATCTGTATTTTAGTTTTTCACGTAGCAGTTGTTGATGTGCCAAATAGTGGTTTTGTAAATATTGTTCTGCTAATAATTGAGGTAAAATGCTTAACCCTGAATCAATATGTTGACGGATTTTAGCTAAGTTTTCGATAACTGCTCGAGGCGCAATCATCCAACCAATTCGAATATTTCGACCAATATATTTAGATAATGAACCTAAATAAATAACCTGATCATTACTATCAAACTTTTTAATCGGTGAGATTGCTAAATTATCGCTAAAGGCTAAATTACTATAAGCATCATCCTCGACGATTCCAATACATTGTGATCGACAAAAATCAAGTATCCTTTTTTTTCGTTTATCACTCATAACAAATCCCATCGGATTTTGAAAAACAGGATTTAAAAACAACCATTTAACTTGATGTTGTTCTACCACTTTTTTTAAACTCTCCAGCATGATGCCTTGAGCATCACACTCTATGCCATATAAACGTAATCCCGCCGCTTGAAATAAGGGTAACGAATAAAAGTAAGAAGGAGACTCAATGCCAATCGCATCTCCGGGTTTGAGTAAACCTTGCGTAATTAAAAACAATGATTGCTGAGTACCTGAAGTAATTAAGATTTCATCACTGTCAACTTGCGTAGCAAAACATGCTTTCATATAGTGCACAATCTGTTCTTTAAGTGAGGGTAAACCCAACTGTAACTGATCACTCTGTTTTTCGTGCATCACTAATTCGTGGGAGGATATATTAGGTAATTGTAATTTGGGAATTAAATCAGTGGGTAAATCTCCATTAGCAAGATCATATATTTGAGTTTTACTGTTCCGTAGTTTATCAATTTTTTGTTGATACAATGTTTGTTTGTTTTGATAGAAGAAATGCCCAGGTAAACGCCAATTAATCGTTGAGTAAACTTGCATCCCCCATTTCTGATTATTTACATAAGTACCACTACCACGTTTACGAATTAATACACCGCGTTCAGTTAAAAAATCCAGTGCATGTACGATTGTCGAACGATTTACTTGCAATTGTTTAGCCAATTCACGCTCTGAAAGTAACTTTTCACCCGAAATCAAAATCCCTTGTTCGATATAGTACTCAATCAGTTGGATAACTTTTTTGAAAATTGGCCCTTCAAAGGGAACAAGTTTTTGTTTATGCCACATGTATTTACTCTTTTTATATCGGAGTGATAACTTTAATGTTTTTAAAATTGGTATTAAATGGTTAAGTCTTTTAATGCCATCGCAATTTTGTGTGATTAGGGTTCGACTTTTTTAATATACATTTGTTACCATTAAAAAATTATGTCCTAAGAAATAAATTTTATAATTTTATTTTGTTTGCCATTTATCTCATTGATAATATTCGCTTTATTGCATTAAATATTGCAAAACAAAGATGATCTATTGAAATAATGGCATTATAAGCAATGTCTAAAAATATACTTAATGCTGCCTAAATTTAACCGAATACAAAATAAAATTGGATGGTTTGATTATAGTCCAATTGGCCGTTTATTCCACTCTTATATTTCTGAATAATAGATACCTAATCTCACATTTTATTATTAAGAACTTTACTAGGAGCAAGCATGAATCAAGTTACAGGAACGCAAACCGTTAAACGTGGTATGGCGCAAATGCAAAAAGGTGGTGTTATTATGGATGTCGTTAATGCCGAACAAGCAAAAATTGCCGAGCAAGCGGGGGCGGTTGCAGTTATGGCTTTAGAGCGTGTACCATCGGATATTCGAGCAGCTGGAGGCGTTGCCCGAATGGCAGATCCAACAATAGTAGAACAGGTAATGAATGCAGTGACAATTCCTGTCATGGCAAAAGCACGTATTGGGCATATTGTTGAAGCTCGCATCTTAGAATCAATGGGCGTTGATTATATCGATGAAAGTGAAGTATTAACCCCTGCCGATGAACAATATCATCTACTTAAAAGTAATTTTACCGTACCATTTGTGTGTGGTTGTCGTGATTTAGGCGAAGCATTACGTCGTATTGGTGAAGGTGCATCAATGTTACGAACCAAAGGAGAGCCTGGTACAGGTAATATTGTTGAAGCGGTGCGCCATATGCGTAAAGTCAATGAACAAATTCGTATGGTTGTCAGTAAATCTGATGATGAGTTGATGACTTTTGCTAAAGAAATTGGTGCACCTTTTGAACTGGTAAAACAAATTAAGCAACTCGGTAAATTACCCGTCGTCAATTTTGCTGCGGGTGGCGTAGCTACTCCTGCCGATGCAGCTTTGATGATGCAACTTGGTGCGGATGGCGTATTTGTCGGTTCTGGTATTTTTAAATCACAAAATCCTGAAAAATTTGCTAAGGCAATTGTGCAAGCTACAACCTATTATGATGATTACCCACGTCTAGTGGAATTATCGAAAGGCTTAGGTGAAGCAATGAAAGGAATAGAAATCAGTAAACTTACCGAATCCGAACGCATGCAAGAACGAGGTTGGTAATGACGCAATCGTTAACTTCCAAGCGGTTAAAAAAAGTTGGTGTGCTCAATTTACAAGGAGCAGTTAGTGAACACATCACTATGCTAAATAGTTTAGATAACGTGCAAGCTATCGCAGTAAAACATCCCGAGCAATTAGCTGAACTAGATGGTCTGATTATTCCTGGTGGAGAATCAACAACCATTAGCCGTTTGATAAGACAAAATGGACTGTTTGAACCAATTAGACAATTTGCTCAACAAGGTAAAGGTATTTTAGGGACTTGTGCAGGATTAGTTTTATGCGGAAAAACCACTACCCATAATGAAGTTGAACAGCTTGCTTTAATCGATATTCATGTTGAGCGTAATGGTTTTGGTCGGCAAATTAACAGCTTTGAAACAAAGTTAGATGTTAAGTTAATCGGTCAGCAAATCCCTGCTGTTTTTATTCGTGCTCCCTATATCGCCAAAGCAGGTGAGCATGTAGAACAACTCGCTTTCATTGATGAACATTGCGTAATGGCTAAACAAAATAATATTTTAGTCTGTTCATTTCATCCTGAATTAACACAAGATAATCGCATTATGCACTATTTTGTAGAGAGCTGTTAATCAGTTTTAGTAAAATAGACCATTAATTTAATCAACTAGACATTAAGCAATAAACTAACAGATTATTATGATCTGTTAGTTTATAGTTTATATGTTAATAGCACTTTTAAAGTTGGGTTATATAGACCTGATGATTCAAAATGTTATTAGGATCAAATTGCTGTTTTATTCGCTGCATTAATTGACGGTTTTCTTGGGCAATGGCATTGTTAAAATATTTTACTTTTGCAGTGCCAATACCATGTTCAGCCGAAGGTAGTCCACCTAACTCATGACATTTTTGATATAAGGCATTATGGATTTGCTCGAGTGCTTCTGACCATTGCTTTTCGTCTCGTCCGTCACGCAATATGCATAAGTGAATATTGCCGTCTCCTGCGTGACCAAAAGCGAGCATACGAACACCTGATTGGGATTGTAACTGTTTCGTGTAATTAATAAAATCGGCAATACGATTAATCGGAACGACAATATCAATCGGATCTTGTTCTGTAACTGCCTCAACAGCACGAACCAATGATCCGCGAACGGTCCAAATTTGATTGGCTTGTTCGATCGTTTCGGCAATAAAATAGTTGCAATCGCCTAAATTCGCTAATAACTGTTGGCGTTGCTGAACAATGTGTTGCTTGTTGGCGCCATCAAGCATAATGATTAAATAGGCCTTAGAATCTGGCAGTGGAAATTGGAACCCTGAATAGCGTTCTCCCCACTGCGCCACTTGACGTTCAACAAATTCCAGTGCAGTGGGTGTTAATGTCTGTAATATTGTCGTGATATTGGTAACGGCTTGTTCAATGGTGTTAAATCCAATAATTAATGTTTCAAAGACACTTGGTTTAGCAATCAATTTTAATGTACATTGGGTAATAATACCTAAAGTCCCTTCGCTGCCGATAAAAAGATGTTTTAATGACAGGCCGGTATTATCTTTGATATTTTTACTACCAACATTTAATACTGTGCCATCTGCCATAACGACTTCAAGCGCTTGCACATAATCTCGCGTAACACCATATTTAACTGCACGCATGCCACCCGCATTAGTACTAATGTTGCCACCAACGGTCGCATTTTTTGCACCAGGATCCGGTGGATAAAAAAGATCCTGCTTTTCAACAAACTGTTGCAAATCTTGCAATAAGATGCCTGATTGTACCGTTACCGTAAAGGTAGATTTATCTAGTTCGATAATGGCGTTCATTAACGATAAGTCGATAATCATACCACCATTAGGAATAGTTGAGCCAACTAGATTGGTACCCGCTCCACGTGTTGTAATTTTTAGATTATTTTGATTGGCATATTTGACAAGTTGTGCAACTTCATCCGTAGTTTTAGGATAAACCAAAATTTCAGCTTGCCCATAATGTGATTTAAGCCCATCAGTTAAGTGAGATTGAGGTATATGATCTTTAGTAATGATTCGATCTGAATCAACAATTATATCCGTTAATTTTTTCATGTTGCTTTACCAATTATTTGTGACTTCTATCAAAGTGGTTAGCTAATTTATCACCTAGATACTGTATTAACATGACAACAATAATTAAAATGATAATACAGATAATAAGAACTTCGGTGACATAACGCTGATAACCAAACCGAATCGCTAAATCGCCGATACCTCCGCCACCAACGACACCCGCCATTGAACTAAAACCTATGAGTGATATGGTCGTGACTGTAGCATGGCGGATTAGCTGTGCTAACGCTTCAGGAAACAATATGCCAAAGATGATTCGAGTGTGTGAGGCACCACTAGCAATGGCTGCTTCAATAACACCTTTGTCAATTTGGCTAAAGGCGTTTTCCGCCAATCTAGCATAAAATGCTATTGCAGCTATTGCCAACGGGACAATTACCGCTTTTGGACCAACGGTAGTACCGACAATATACGTTCCAAGTGGTAGAACGGCTACCATCAAAATTAAAAAAGGAATGGAGCGCGTTGCATTAATAATAAAATTAGCCACATTCCCTATCACCCTGTTTTTTAGAAAAAATGGATTGGATAATAAAAATAGAAGTAATCCAATTAGGGTACCAAAAATAAGCCCAGCTAGTAATGACCAACTCACCATAATGAACGTTTCTTCTGCGGCTTTCCATAGCATTTCCATTATTTCAGCGATTGTCAGTTTTACCATTATTTTATTTCCTCAATGATCACACTTTGATGTTCCAGTTTTGCAATAAGCTGTTGGATATTATTGGGTTCACCAATTAACTCTATAACTAGATTGCCTAGCGCTTGTTGGTCAAAATATTCGATAAAACCATGCAATATATTAAAAGCCACACCCGTTTCATAAGCAGATTGATACAAAATAGGTTGAGTGGTGTTTTCGTTGATATAGCGAAGTCGAACCAATTTACCTTTGACATTTTGTCTTATAGGTTCAGGCAAATGAGTATTTTCATCAATGTTAAGAAAATTTTGGGTGAATTGCTGTTTGGGATTGGCGAACAAATTGAAAGTGTTATCCATTTCAACGATTTCACCTTGAGACATCACAGCAACTCGATCGCAGATTTTTTTTACGACATCAATTTCATGGGTAATCAGTACGATGGTTAAGGAAAATTTTTGGTTAAGCTGTTTAAGTAGTTCCAAAATGGCACTGGTTGTAGTCGGATCGAGTGCGCTGGTAGCTTCATCACACAAGAGTATTTTTGCTTCATTAGCTAATGCACGGGCAATGCCGACTCGTTGTTTTTGTCCACCACTCAGTTCAGCAGGATAAGCTTTGGCTTTGTCGCTTAATCCCACTAATGCAAGTAACTCCTCTACTCTATTTTTGACAGCCTCCCCTTTTTTACCTGCAGCTTTTAGTACAAAGGCAATGTTTTCATAAACCGTTTTTGATGAAGCTAGATTAAAATTTTGGAAGATCATGCCGACTTGAAAACGAAAGGCCATTAATTGTCGCCCTTTTAACGTCTGAATATCTGTGCCACCAACAATAATCTGTCCAGAGCTAGGATCAACAAGTCGATTAAGAGTGCGAACTAAGGTACTTTTACCTGCACCACTGGAGCCAATAATACCAAATATCTCGCCATGATTAACCTCAAACGAAACATTTTTTACTGCATCAATGATCTGATCTTTGGCCTCAAAA
The DNA here is from genome assembly GCF_016101285.1 of Gilliamella sp. W8136. Lineage (NCBI taxonomy): Bacteria > Pseudomonadati > Pseudomonadota > Gammaproteobacteria > Orbales > Orbaceae > Gilliamella > Gilliamella sp. W8136. Next base: position 79,509 of record NZ_JACFQU010000013.1, on the reverse strand, counting down.
CGCACAGATACATTTTTTACTTGAATCAATGGTGTATTTTTCAGTGGTGTATTTTGCATAGTTAAAATAATTGATAATCAGGTTTTTGGAAAGTATAGAAAATACCGTTTTTGTCTTCGATCACTTGTAAATATTCGTCTGATTTCAGGACATCTATAATGTCTTTACCTAAAGTATCTTTTGATTCAGTGCGAATGGCAATGACGTTTTTATGATCTTTATCAAGGATTTCTGTGTAAAGTGCTTTAGATAGATCTAAACCTGCACCGATCGCATAATTTCCATTTACAACGGATAAAACAACATTATCCAGTGATCTAGGCGTTTGTGGCGCTTCGATGGGTACAATTTCTAATTCATATGGATTTTCGATAATGTTTTTTGGTGTTAGATTATTTTTATCAACCGCAGGATCGAGCTTAATTAAACCTGCTGCTTGTAAGATTCTTAGCGCTCTTGCTTCGTTAGTAACATCATTTGAAATGGTGACTTGATCACCTTTTTTTAATTGCGAAAAATCGGTGATCTTGTTCGAAAAAATACCCGCCCCAGCTGTTGGTACAAAACCAACAGCTAAGAGATCTAAATTACGTGCTTGTTTGAAATTTTCAAGATAGCTCAAATGTTGGAATAAATTAATATCAATATCTTTATTGGCTAAAGCCAGATTAGGTTGTACATAATCACTGAATTCTCGGATTTCAATTTTGTAACCTTTTTTTTCTAATCCTGGTGCAATCGCTTGTTTAAACATATCACCATATGGACCTGCTGCTACGCCCACGGTGAGTTGATTTTCCTTTTTAGCTTCGCCACAACTTGTTAATAACAACATGGCCGAAAATATGGCTATTGTTGCCGTGATTAGTTTTTTAAACATGTTAATTTTTCCTTAATTTTTGATAATCTATCTAAAGCTGCAATCAAGGTTTGTTCTTGTTTTGCAAAATGAAAACGAATATAGCGATATTCTGGATGTTTAAAAAAAGCCGATCCAGGAACAGCCGCTACTCCAACTTCTTTTATTAACCATTCACAAAATTCAAAATCGGTGGTAAATGGATTCAATCCAGAAATATCAACCAATACATAATAAGCACCTTGCGGTTCATAATAAGATAAGCCTATCTGATCTAAACCTTGTAAAAATAAGCGACGTTTAGCCATATAAGTCTCGGTGAGTTGCTGATAATATTCCTCACTTAATGATAGACCTGCACAAGCAGCTTTTTGTAATGGCGCAGCAGCACCAACGGTAAGAAAATCATGAATCATTTTGCAGCCATCAATGATGCGTTTGTCCGCAATGATATAGCCTAGACGCCAACCTGTAATAGAATAAGTTTTAGATAATGAACTGCAACTAATCGTGCGCTGTTGCATGTCAGGAAAACTCGCTAAATAGAGATGCTTATGCGGTGGATAGACCATGTGTTCATACACTTCGTCAGTGATAACATAAGCATCGAATTCAATTGCTAATTGACTGATATATTCAAGCTCATCTTGAGTAAATACCTTACCACAAGGATTACTCGGATTACATAAAATTAATGCTTTAGCACCTTGCTCGAACGCTTCGCGGAGCTGCTTTTTATCAAACTCGAAAGTCGGTGGAATAAGTGGTACATAGATGGGCGTTGCATCCGACAGTATTGCATCCGCACCATAGTTTTCATAAAAAGGCGAAAAGATGATAACTTTATCTTTTGGGTTACATACCGTCATCACCGCACACATCATTGCCTCAGTACTGCCACACGTAACTAATACGTTTTCATCTGGGTTTATATCGATATTCATTAATTTTTGCTGTTTTTTGGCTAACAGTTGCCTAAATTCTTGTGATCCCCATGTGATTTCATATTGGTGAGGCCCGTTATCAGCGGCTTGCTTAAGCGCATCAATAAGCTGTTTTGGTGGGTCAAAATCAGGAAAACCTTGTGATAAATTGATAGCCTGATATTTATTAGCAATTCGCGTCATCCTACGAATAACTGAATCAGAAAAATGATCGAGTCGATTGGCTAGTTTATGCATTGTTTTTTTAGATAATAGAATAATAAGGTTGGTAAGTATAATACAAAACTCTATTTTTTCTGTTAAATAATATATTTATATATCGATATAGTTTTTATTTATAACGTAAAGTTAGCAAAAACAATGATTGATTAGGTGTTTTTATTCCATCATTTCAGAAGTGAAACAAAATAGTCTGCAAAATTTATATAAAACATACCAAGAAAAAAGTTTATTCAAATTTAATATTGAGCAATTAAGATTTCATTAGTAATTTATCAGCTTTTACTTTCGTTGCCAATGCGTTTTATGGGCAAAGCCTAAAAGATTGTTCGTCATTTTTATCTGTTGTAGCTGTAACGACCAGATGGGTGCTTTCATTACTCTGGCAAAAGGAAAGGCACGATAGTATTGATTATAAGCATCTTTAGCTTGCTCACCTTGCAACTGTGTTGCTTGAGCCTGAAATTGTATGCCTTGAATCTGAGCGACGGTTTTAGGTGTAACGGCAATTGTACCCGCTACTTGCGGTTGAATTAGCATTGCCTTGGCATGCTCCGTTTTTAACTCAGTTAAAAAATAGAGATTTAACCGCTTTTCATCCAATACATAAAACACATTACACGCCCACGGCAAGTTATCCGATGTAATGACACTCAGCGATAATACATGGTTTTTTCTAATAAACTTAAGAATTTTGGGATCGATTGACATACATTATTCTGGCTTAACATTTAAATGCATATCTTCGCCCCAGCGAGGTAGTGACGGTATATCAATATCAAACAGATCAAGCACTCGTGCGACACTGTGGGTAATCATATCATCGATACTGTCAATATGCTGATAAAGTGCAGGTACTGGTGGAAAAATTACACCTCCCATAAGAGTCACCATTTCCATATTTTTTATATGGCTTAAATGCAGTGGGGATTCCCTTATCATTAATACCAATCGGCGACGCTCTTTTAGTACGACATCGGCAGCACGAGTTAATAAATTATCCGATAAACTCTGAGCAATTGCAGCTAAAGAACGCATTGAGCAAGGTGCGACCAGCATGCCCATAGTCTTGAAAGAACCACTGGCAATCGCTGCGCCAACATTATTGACGGAATAAACTTTATCTGCCAATGATTCAATCTGAGCCAAACTCATATTAGGGATTTCGTAAGAGCGCGTTAGTTGTGCTGCTTTTGAAATTACTAAATGTGTTTCAATATCCAATGGTTTTAAAAGCTCTAAAGCTTTAATACCATAAGCAAAACCTGTTGCACCACTAATTCCAATTACTAGTCGCTTTACGGTCATATTCATTCCTATTTTATTCAAAATCTGGCAGAAAACGTTTTATATCAACTTCTTTAAAATGGGCTCGTTCAAATTCTGCTTTTAAAGCAAAAGGCACCGTGCAATCAAAAATTACTTTTGCCGAACTACCAAATTGCCTAATAAACGGGCTATATTCTGGACGTTGAGATGGATCAAGCGGATGGCATCTAACGCCTGATATTGTTGAGATATCAATATCGCCTTGAAAACGAGTATTCATCGCCCACAGTACATCATCAGTATCATAAATATCAACATCTTCATCAACAAGTATCACATGTTTTAATTCGGAAAATGCCGCAAAAGCTAAAATAGCTGCTTGCTTATGTTTACCTTCATCAGAAGGAACAGATTTTTTAAATTGTAATATGGCTAAATATTTTCCTCCACCAGAACGATGTGCGTAAACATTTAATAGTTTACCTGGCATGGCAGCTTCGACCATTTGTAAAATACTGGCTTCGGTAGGAATACCCGCCATATTAACATGTTCCTCACTTGGTCCGATGCAAGTTTGATAAATTGGATTTTTTCGATAAGTAACTGCTTTCACTTTGATAACAGGTAGTGATTGATTCGCAGGACCTGTATAACCCGGGAATTCAGGCATTGCTTTACCTGTGTGAGAGTTTTGATCTTCAGCGACTCGTACATTCGGTAAGATTTCACCTTCAATGACGACTTCGGCATTAGCAATCGCTTTTGCATTAACTGTTAAACAATCAACTAATTCAACTGCACGTCCACGTATGCCACCAGCAATAGAAAGTTCATCAAAACCAATTGGTGTAGTTGGTGGTTCAAAGCATGCAGACACTTCAATCACGGGGTCGACACCAATACTAATTGAGACAGGTAAAGGTTTTCCTGCCTTTTCGGCTTTTTCACGAAACACATCTATATGCCGTCCGGGGACAAAGTAGATCGAAATTTCGTCTTTACTTTGATAGCACATTCGATGAATAGTTATATCGCTTTCACCTGTTTCTGGATCGCTCGCATAGAGCATGCCAAGGGTAATGTATGGGCCGGCATCTTCTTCGGTATTAGTGGGTGCGGGTACGAGTTTACGAATATCAAAATCAGGATCAGTCGCTTTATGCACGATTTCTTGACAAACTGCTTGTTCACGAGGAATTGTTATCGGAGCTATGGGATTATTTACTGCATCTTTTAGTAAAAAAGCGAGTTTGTCTGGCTCACAACCAAATAAATGTGCAACTCGTTTACGCGAGGCAAGTAATCCAATTAAGACTTTAAAATTATCAAATCCCTTTACTTTATTAAAAATCATTGCAGGACCAATTCGAGTAGGTCTTTTAACCGTTCCCCCTGCCCCAACAAAACGATAAACACCCGCTAACTCAGCCATAGGATCAACCGGAGTGTCAGTGGTAACCAGTTGATTTGGGATTTGTGCAAGTTGATTAATTGCATCACGCAAATCATAAGATCCAGTTGGATTTGCCATAATAATCTCTTCCATTTTAATCAATGTTAAATCAGACAACTTTTGCTAACAATTCAAGCTGCATTCAACGGTTATTAATCTCAAAATTGATTTTAAATAATCGAATGTCACTAATCATACCGATATAACACCTAGCTATCAAGCAAGTATCTGTGTGGTTCACTGGATTTGAGCATTAATGAGATAATTTATGCTATTTAACAGTATTAAACACCGTTTTTATAAAAAAATAGCAAAATCTGTCAGTAAAAAAGATGAGTTATTTGACACACAATAATAGATTACGAAATAATCAACAAGAATATAACAACCAACTTCCCTGTTAGTTGCATTACAAGACTTATTCTTTTGCCATTGGTCGTTCAACAACTTTGGTTTCTTGGTCGCCCTGTATAGACTTAATTTGAGCTTCATATTGTTCAACGGCTTGTTTATCCGATAACAAACTATACACCAAAGTAAATTCGGTACTTTGTCCTGGTTCTAATTGGCGTACACGTTTTTGTTCACGCTCAATTGTAACTGGGTAGGCAAAACTGGTTCCAGGTTCTAAACCTGTTACATAGCCTTGTTTAAGAGTATCGGTATTTTTCCATAAAGTAAAAACAGGTAATTGACTGGTATTAAATGAGATACCCGCCCCTTTGTCACCTGCTTGGTTAGTAACCATCACTTGAGTCTGTCCTTGATCATCGGCATAAGGATAAATATTAAAGACCATCTCATCAAAGTTTTTAGTTGGACCTAAATACGTTTGCCATGTTTTTAAGCCTTTTTTAGCATAATCATTAAATGGTGAAATTTCTTTAACTGGTGCAACAAAACGAGCACCCTCTTCTAGAATCGGCGTACCATAATTGCTGTGATAAATAATTTGGTAATCACGAGTATAATCACCTTTATTGGTTACAACATCATGAACAATGAAATCTTTACTACCGGGTACGTAGCTAAGCGATACCCAAGTTTCGAGATTGCTTTTCTTGAAAGTATTTTCTTTAATTAATCCTTTCACTGTTATGGTATAAGGTGCTTTATCTAATACATTAACGATCAATTTTGATACAGGGGTATTTTGTGCTCGACCATGAAGCGTATATATCATGCCATCGGCTTGTACCGCATGACCTGTCCACTCAAAACCACAACGAACCATTAATTCATTAAAACCATCTAACCAACCCAATCCACCACGACTTTCTAAATTAATGTATTTAGGGTTGACAACTTCATCTACCGGAGAGTCCCATCCCAGACGGATGCCATCACCATCAACAGATAAAATACCGAGTCCTCTTGTAGGACTTAATTTAATTGTAAGATTATCACTAGCTATCGTTAAAAGCTCTGCACCATCTTGTTTACCACCTTTAAGAACTGTGTTTTTGATGGTAAATTTATGCTCTTTTACACCTAAATCTTTACTCGAAATTGACCAGTTACCTTTAGCAAGACCTTTATCAACATCTGTTAATATAAATTCTTTTGCATCGGCACTATAACTCGCCAAACTAAGTATTGTAGCTAATGAAACTAATTGAACTTTCATGGTAATTCCTCTCATGATTAATAAAACAACACTGAATCGTTTCAGTCAATATGACATAAATAACCAAAAATCGACAAAGAAAAATCATTAAAATGAGAGGTTATTCACACTTTTACAAAACCAAATAATAAATGTAGCAAAATGATTTGATTGAATAAGTGTGAAATATTAAGAAGATTATTGTTTAGGTCTTATTTGTCCCGCTTTCCAATGTTTGCGACAAACTGAATGGAACTCGCTGTCTCCTAAATGAATTGAATTGCCATATTTAACAATTTGCCCATCTTTTCCTTCTAGTAAATTCATGGTTGCTTTTTTTCCACACCAGCAAACTGTTTTTAGTTCTCTAAAGTTATCGGCAATTTCTAATAATGTTTTTGAACCTTCAAATAAATGTCCCATATAATCCGTTTTTAAACCAAAAAACATCATCGGTACACCATATTCATCACACACATCAGACAACTTCCAGATAGTGCTTTGCGATAAAAATTGGCTTTCATCAATTAATACACAAGCGTAATTATTTTTCTTAATCAATTCAATGATTTCATCAACACTATTATCATCAAGCTGTAATGCTTTTTTTCGCAATCCTAAACGTGAGACAATTTCAACCGCCGAATCACGGGTATCGACCGAAGATTTAAGCAGTAAAGTTTGCATATTATTACTTAAATAATTGTGGTCAATTTGTAATAACTCGGTTGATTTACCTGCGTTCATTACGGCATAAATATAGTAAATTTTCGACAAAATAAGACTCTCAGAAATAAAGTTAATGGATAAAAGAGATAGTTCAGATAGTAAAAAGGTAAGTTACTTAACTTACCTTTTTTAAAGCTTAAAGATTAATTATTTCGCTTTACCTTGATTAGCAACCGCGGCTTGTTTTGCTGCGATTTCATCAGCATTACCTAAGTAATAATGTTTGATAACTTTCATGTTGTCATCAAATTCATACACTAATGGTACACCAGTTGGGATGTTTAGTTCGATAATATCATCGTCACTGATGTTGTCTAAATGCTTAACTAAAGCACGAAGAGAGTTACCATGAGCAGCGATAATTACACGTTCACCTTTAGCAACACGTGGCGCAATTGTTGATTCCCAATAAGGAAGTACACGTTTAATGGTTAACGCTAGGCTTTCTGTTAATGGTAATTCTGATTCAGGTAAATTGCTGTAACGTGAATCATGACCAGGGAAACGTTCATCTGATTTTTCAAGCGCAGGAGGTGTAATTGCAAAACCACGGCGCCATAATTTTACTTGCTCATCACCATATTTAGCCGCAGTTTCTGCTTTATTTAGACCTTGCAGTGCACCATAGTGACGTTCATTTAGTTTCCAACATTTTTCAACAGGTAACCAAGCTTGATCAACTTCGTCAAGAACATGCCATAAAGTATGAATCGCACGTTTTAATACAGAAGTATAAGCGTAATCAAATTGGAAACCTTCTTGTTTAAGTAGTTTACCTGCTTCGGCTGCTTCTTTATTACCTTTGTCAGATAAATCTACATCAGTCCAACCACAAAAACGGTTTTCTTGATTCCAAACACTTTCTCCATGTCGAATAAGAACTAATTTTTTTACTGCCATGAGTCTAACTCCTTTGTTACGTAGAATAAAACTGGTTAAATTAAATAATCTTTATAATACTCGTAAATTCCATACATTAACTGTTTTGCAATTAATAAATACTAATTTTTTGAAAGATATTTTAATGGATCAACGGATTTTGCTTTATAACGAATTTCAAAATGCAATCTTACTGAAGAGGTACCCGTTGCTCCCATAGTTGCAATTTGTTCTCCAGCTCGAACGGCTTGTTGCTCTTTTACTAAAATCGACTGGTTATGTGCATATGCAGTTAAGTAATCATCATTATGTTTTATAATAATTAAATTACCATAACCCGGTAATGCATTACCTGAGTAAACCACGCGACCATCTGCAGCAGCCATCACTTTATTACCTAATCCACCAGCGATATCAATACCTTTACTTGCATTAGAAAATTTTTCAATAATTTTGCCTTTTGCTGGCCACTGCCATGTAATATTTGCAACTTTAGTCTTGGAAGTTCCAGTATCTGACGAATTTGTTTTTCCATTATTTGTAGTATCATTCACAGAGTCGGTTACCGTTTGAGTTGTCTGAACAACACTCGATGTTTTATTATTTTTTCCTGATGTTGTAGTGGTTGTTGTAGTGGTAGTAGTTAAAACCGGTGTCGGTACTGGTGTAGGAGTTTTAGTTGTAGTTGTAGTTGTAGTTGAAGTTGTTGGCGTAGTTTTAGTATCCGGTACTTTAGATTTTTGATTGGTAACCGCCACTTGTTGGGTTGTTTGATTGCTCGTTACTTGTTGTGTAACAACAGTGGTTCCCCCACTTACATCTAATACTTGTCCAATCGAAACAGAGTAAGGTTTCTTAATATTATTTTTAGCCGCTAAAGAGCGATAATCATTACCCGTTACCCAAGCTATATAATATAATGTGTCGCCTCGGCTTACAGTATAAGTATCTCCTTGATACCCCCCCTTAGGAATTTCGTCATAATTACGGTTATATGAAACACGATCGTTAGTAATAATTACACCGTTATTGCTGTTTACATTACTGTTTGTATTGTTGTTTGCATCACCATTATTTGAACTTGACGTCGTTACTGGTTTAGGTACCTGTGTTGAATTGGTATTTGATGGTACTGAAGATGGAGAAACACCACTTCCAGTAGAAATATTAACAGGAGGTTTAGAGTAACCTGTTTTTGATGAACCACCAGAAAAATCCGAAATATCTTCAATTTGGGCAGGATTGGATTGAGTACAGGCAGTAATGACCAAGCTTAAACAAGTTAGCGTAAGAATCTTTTTCAAAGCAACACCTTTCATTCGTTAATATTGTTTTAAGAGCATATTCTATCGTTTCTGATATAAAAAGCTATTATATCGGTTCCTTATTATGCTAGCTATAATAAAATAGTTAAGGATACAATTTAAATCAATTACAATCCACTGAATTTCTACTAAATTCGCACAAATATACCCTCTGTTTTTCGATTATTAATAGATTGCACAACAAATAGTCAACATCTAATTAGCAATATGTTTATTTATTATAACTATTATAATAAATAGCGGAAAATAGAATTTATTTTTGAAAGTGGTGAGTATATACAATAAAATGCTTGTTCGTACAGTAGATTTATTCTATTTTCTGTGAAATTTTAATGTGACTCAAATTAATGACTCTATATATTGTTGCAACACCCATTGGAAATTTAGATGATATTACCCTTAGAGCAATTGACACACTTAAACGTGTTGATTTGATAGCTGCTGAAGATACGCGCCATAGCGGTTTATTATTACAGCATTTGGGTATTAAAGCTAAGCTTTTTTCCTTACATGATCATAATGAACAAGAAAAAGCACACGTTCTGATTGAAAAACTTCAATCAGGTCTCTCTATTGCCTTGGTTTCAGATGCCGGAACGCCATTAATCAATGATCCTGGCTACCATTTAGTAAAAACTTGCCGTGAAAATGATATAAAAGTAGTTCCGATTCCAGGAGCTTGTGCCGCCATTGCAGCCTTATCAGTAGCTGGATTACCATCCGACAAATTTATTTATGAAGGATTTTTACCTGCTAAAAGCAAAGCACGGCAAGATAGTTTAGCCTCATTAATTACTGAGCCTCGCACCATGATTTTTTATGAATCAACGCATCGCTTATTAGAGACCCTTAAGGATATGCAAACTATTTTTGGTGCCAATAAGCAGATCGTGTTGGCTAAAGAACTGACTAAAACATGGGAAACCATTGTTAGTTTTCCAGTCAATGAACTTATCGACTGGTTAAATCAAGATGCATCTCGTCAGAAAGGTGAATTTGTCTTAATTGTGGCTGGGTATACAGAAAGTAATAAGGATATTGATCCAAAAGCCATAAATACTCTTAAATTATTACAAAAAGAGCTACCATTAAAAAAAGCAGCTGCGATTACTGCTGAAATTTATGGACTTAAAAAGAATCAACTCTATCAAATTGGTTTAAATTTGGAAGAATAAATTAACAAGTCATGCGTTACTTGTCACTTTTAATAAATTTAAGCAAAGTAACAAGTTAAAACCGATATCAACATTTGATATAGATCTATTACCAACACGTCAATAAGAACATTGGCATAAATAGCATGATTTAGTATATAATTACCTCTTATATTTAAGACATTTATTGATAAAAGGTAACAAACAGTATGGGATTTAAATGTGGTATCGTCGGACTACCAAATGTTGGCAAGTCAACTCTTTTTAACGCACTAACCAAAGCAGGCATTGAAGCAGCTAACTTTCCATTTTGTACTATCGAACCAAATACTGGTGTAGTACCAATGCCCGATCCACGTTTAGATGAGCTGGCTAAAATTGTCAAACCTCAACGCACCTTACCTACTACTATGGAATTTGTTGATATTGCTGGTTTAGTAAAAGGTGCCTCAAAAGGTGAAGGTTTAGGTAATCAATTTTTAGCCAACATTCGTGAAACTGAAGCCATTGGCCATGTTGTTCGTTGTTTTGAAAATGAAAATATCATTCATGTTGCAGGCAAAATTGACCCAGCTGAAGATATTGAAATTATTAATACTGAACTTGCGTTAGCCGATCTAGAAGCTTGTGAAAGAGCAATGACACGTTTACAAAAACGTGCTAAAGGTGGCGATAAAGATGCTAAATTTGAACTCGAAATTCTTGAAAAATGCTTACCACATTTAGAACAAGGTAAAAAACTATTACTATTGGATTTAAGTAAAGAAGAGCTTGATGCGGTTAAATACTTGAGCTTTTTAACATTAAAACCAACCATGTATATTGCTAATGTTAATGAAGATGGATTTGAAAATAATCCTTATTTGGAAAAGGTAAAAGCCATCGCCGCTCAAGAAAAATCTGTTGTTGTTCCTGTATGTGCAGCCATAGAAGCAGAACTGGCTGAACTAGATGATGCTGATCGTGATGAGTTCATGCAAGATCTAGGATTAACTGAACCAGGCTTAAATCGCGTTATTCGTGCTGGTTACAGTTTACTTAATTTACAAACCTATTTTACCGCAGGTGTTAAAGAAGTTCGCGCATGGACTATATCAGTTGGAGATACTGCCCCACAAGCAGCAGGTAAAATTCATACCGACTTTGAAAAAGGCTTTATTCGAGCACAGACCATTGCTTTTGATGATTTTATCAAATATGGTGGTGAACAAGGTGCTAAAGAAGCAGGAAAAATGCGTTCTGAAGGAAAAGATTATATCGTACAAGATGGCGATATCATGAACTTTTTATTTAATGTATAACCATCTACTTTACGTCGCCTTTTGGCGACGTTGTTATATTTACTGTTATATTTACTGTTATATTAAGTTCTCATTAAGATTTAATATAATAATAATTTTTACACAAACGTATACCTTACCTGAAACTTCTTGTCAAAACTAATGGACTATTCACATAAGGAAAGCACTCGTCAATGTTACTTACTTTTAATCAAGCTAAACAAAATATATTAGAAATCGCGACTAAAGCAAAACCTCTGACTAACCAAAAGGTTTCATTATTTGACGCTTTAGATAGAATTGCTGCCATACCAATTATTTCGCCAATTAATGTTCCAGGATTTGATAATTCAGCAATGGATGGGTACGCAGTCAGACTATCAGATATTCAACAAACAAAAACATTACCTTTAGCCAGTGCAATATTTGCGGGTGACGATATTAGTAATTTACAATGGTCTGAAGGTACTTGTTTACGCATTATGACAGGTGCCCCTGTCCCGATTGACGCAGATGCGGTTGTAATGCAAGAGCATACAGAACAATCCGATTTAGGTATTCGTTTTTTAAAGGAAATTAAAGCGGGTGATAACATACGTCGGTGTGGTGAAGATGTAAAAAAAGATTCGATAACGGTTACCACAGGTACTAAATTAACATTACCAACCCTATCAACCCTTGCAACATTAGGCATTAGCGAAGTCACCGTTTTTAACAAATTGAAAGTAGCTATCTTTTCAACGGGTAATGAACTAACACCAATTGGAATGCCCTTATCAGGCAATGGCGCAATTTATGATAGTAATCGCTTTACTTTAAAATTGTTATTAACAAAACTCAACTGTGAAATCATTGATCTTGGAATTATTCCTGATGATCCGACTCAAATTAAACAAGCTTTAGTAACCGCATCAAACCAAGCAAATCTTGTCATAACCAGTGGTGGCGTTTCGGTGGGCGATGCCGATTATACGAAAACAGCCTTAGAAGATTTAGGACAGATCAATTTCTGGAAAATTGCCATGAAACCAGGTAAACCTTTTGCTTTTGGACAAATTGGTCATGCATTATTTTGTGGTTTGCCGGGCAACCCAGTATCAACCTTGGTAACTTTTTATCAACTCGTTCAGCCTTTGATTTTGACACTTTCTGGGCTTAAAACAACCGATATTGATTTTTGTTTCCAAGTAAAAGCAGCCACCAACCTTAAAAAGAGTATTGGTCGGGTAGATTTTCAACGAGGAAGATTGCAAATTGATGCTCAAGGAGAATTAGAAGTTGTTTCTACTGGCCAACAAGGATCACATATTACACAGTCGTTTAATCAGGCTAACTGTTTTATTATTCTCGAACAAGAACGCGGTAATGTAAACAAAGGCGAACTGGTGACGATTGAACTATTTAATACTCTACTTAAGTAATTTCACCAATCTAATATAGAAGTTAACTTATTAACAAAAATCATACACTTTTTAAATAGTGTATGATTAATGTTATTTAGTCATTAAAAGAGTGCAACTAAAATAGCACCAGCAGCAATCATTGCCACACCAATTCCAGCTAACAATGAGATTTTTTCACCAAATAAAATTGCTGCAAATACGACTGCAAAAACCACACTTAATTTATCAATTGGCGCAACTTGCGATACTTTACCTTCTTTAATTGCCATAAAATAAAACAACCAAGATAGAGCGCCAGCAATACCACTTAGTGCTATGATTAACAATGCTTTTTTATCATTTAAAAAGGTGCTAACAAGATTAAGTTTTCCTTGTACTACAACCACACCAACCAAAAAAATGGCCATAACAACGGCACGAATCGCTGTGGCTGTATTGGCATCAAGCTGTTGTAAACCGATTTTACCTAAAATCGCAACACCCGCTGCGGTAATTGCTGAGAGTAAAGCATAAATAAGCCATGCACTCATACTAATACCTATCTACTTGAAAAAGGAACTGCTGATTATTTGAATTATTTTCACATTGTTGTGATTTACTCATCATACCTTTGCAATCTTCTAATACGCCATGTGCCTTTGACCAATGATATTTTTTCCCTTGATCATTTTTCCCGCCACATGCAACTAAAGTTAAACTTAAGATGATGCAAGTTAATCCAAGCGTTGCTAATTTCATTATGCCCCCTTTTTTTCAATCAAAAACTGAATTACAGTTTCGAATTCAAACATTTGAAAATCATTTTAATCCAGAATTATGATGATTAATAGCTAAACTGCCACCTATTTTTAATAGATGAAAATAACGATCAGCTCGATGCTCACATAATTGTTGCGCAGGCTCATCTAACGATTCATCAGATAATTCAAATGTTCCCCAGTGAATAGCAATCGCTTCATGACAATTGAGTTCGTCATACAACTGCACAGCCTGCGCAGGATCGATATGTTGCGATTGTAACAATCTACGGGGAGCATAAGCACCTATTGGAATTAATGCCAGATCAATACAAGTAAAACGTTGACCTATCTCTTTTAAACGCGGTGAATAGCCAGTATCTCCCATAAAATAAACGGTTTTAGTTTTATTGGGAATATCTACATTTGATTGCACTATCCAACCGCACCATAACGATTTGTTAATATCAAAAAGACCTCGATTACTCCAGTGTCTAGCGGGTGTTGCGGTAAAAGTTAGACAATCAAAAGTGATTGAATAATACCAATTAAGTTCAAAAACCTGCTTAGCACCCCATTTCAAAAGCTTATCTTTTAATCCTAAAGGAGCAACCAAGACGATTTTAGGAAAACGCTTGACCAATTGACGAATACTATATTCATCCAAATGGTCATAATGATTATGCGAAATCATTATAAAATCAATGTTAGGCAATTGATCGATACTAAGTGCTGGTGAATTATATCGTTTAGGTCCAGTAAATTGTGAAGGTGAAGCTCGCTTAGAAAAAATAGGATCGGTTAAAATCATCTTATCATTTAAACGAATTAAATTGGTTGAATGACCTATCCACCAAACTCTATCGTTAGGTAAAGTGAGATCGATAGACTCACACCAAGCCTGATTAAATGCTTCATACCCTCCTTTTGGCTCAAGCACTTTACGTCTTTGATACCACCACCATGTTTTAACAAAATTGATGGTAAACGGTTCATGATTCTCAAATTTTTTGGTTGAACGATGTACTTTTTTATTAGCTTCTTGCTTGTTTATCATCGATTAAAATCCTAGATTAATTAGCGGAGCGTTCTATCACCACGGCCACATTACTCGCATTAGCAATTGCGCCAGGTTTTGAAACTTTCACTTTTAACCATTGCACTGAAAACGTTTGTATCACCAATTGCGCTACACGTTCAGCGACACATTCTATAAGTTCAAATTGAGTCGATTGAATAAAATTGGTTATCGATTGACTTACCAAAAAATAATCTAAACACAGTGTAACATCATCACTCTCACCCGCAGGCTGGTTGTCCCATGACATTTCAAGATCCAGTATTAACTTTTGTTTTATGGTCTTTTCCCATTCATAAACACCGATGGTTGTTAGGACAGTAAGACCTTCTATTAACACTCTGTCTTTATTATTAATTTTCATAGTTAGTTCCGATTGCTGCTCTGTATTAAATAGAGATTACCGAATATTGATAAATTACGCTATAATTTATTGCAATATATTATAAGAAATTAGTAATTATGACTCGTATATATCAACCTTTTACCATCAATCAAAATAGCCTTATTACTTTAAATGATGATGCCTTTAATCATCTTATACGGGTGTTGAGAATGAAAACAGGTGAAGAAATCATCTTATTTGATGGTTCAAACCACATCACCCCAGCAGTTATTCATGAAATAAATAAAAAATCCGTCACAGTAAAAACGGCCACAACATTTTTAGATAATCGTGAATCGCCTTTAAATATTCATTTAGGTCAAGTGATTTCGCGCGGGGAAAAAATGGAATTTACCATTCAAAAATCCGTAGAATTAGGCGTCAACACTATCACTCCCCTTTTATCGGAACGCTGTGGTGTTAAGTTGGATGACGAAAGAATGAATAAGAAAGTCCAACAATGGCAGAAAATTGTGATTTCAGCCTGTGAGCAGTGCGGTCGTAACGTGATACCTATCGTTAATCCCGTGATGAAACTGGAAAATTGGTGTGCAAGTTTAACAAGTCAATTAAGATTAAATTTACATCCTAAAGCGCAACATGGTATTAAGCATTTACCTTATGATAAAAAAGATATTAGTCTACTAATTGGTCCCGAAGGCGGTCTGTCCGATGCTGAAATCAATATGACACATCAATATGATTTTACTGATATACTACTTGGTCCACGTATATTACGCACTGAAACAGCAGCACTTACCGCTATTACAGCCTTACAAGTACATTTAGGTGATTTAGGCTAATGAAATAGAAATAAGGTAATAAATGTTTATTTGCATCTAGACCAGTAACGAGTATGATAGTTACCAATTTACTTATAATAATGGGTAATACTCTATCATAATGTTTCAAATATACTTTTTAACAAGTATTACTTTAATATATGTTATCATCATAAATGTCGATAAAACCAATAACGTCAGTAAGGAGTTACCATGATTAAGCTTGGTATAGTAATGGATCTAATTAGTCATATCAAAATTAAGAAAGACACAAGTTTTGCTATGCTACATGAGGCACAAAAACGTGGATACCAACTTTTTTATATGGAAATGAATGATCTTTTTTTACGTAATGGCGAAGCGTACGCAACAACAAAGACATTAAAGGTTTATAACGACCATTCCCATTGGTTTGATTTTACCGAAGAACAAACTATACCGTTAAGTGATCTTGATGTAATTTTAATGCGTAAAGATCCACCCTTTGATACAGAATTTATATACGCAACGTACATTCTTGAACGTGCTGAAGCAAAAGGTGTATTAGTGGTTAATAAACCACAAAGCTTACGTGATTGTAATGAAAAACTATTTACTGCTTGGTTTGCACAATTTACACCTGAAACATTAGTTACTCGGCAAACACAACATATTAAAGAGTTTCATCAACAATATTCTGATATCATCTTAAAACCTTTGGATGGTATGGGAGGCGCCTCAATTTTTAGGATTAAACAAGGCGATCCAAATGTATCCGTGATTATTGAAACATTAACCGAACATAATACACGTTACTGCATGGCGCAAACCTATATACCCGCTATCACAGATGGTGATAAACGAGTTTTAGTGGTCGATGGCGAACCTGTCCCTTTTTGCCTAGCTAGAATTCCACAGAAAGGTGAAACACGAGGTAACCTAGCGGCA
Source organism: Gilliamella sp. W8136 (assembly GCF_016101285.1). NCBI lineage: Bacteria > Pseudomonadati > Pseudomonadota > Gammaproteobacteria > Orbales > Orbaceae > Gilliamella > Gilliamella sp. W8136. The sequence continues at coordinate 62,480 of NZ_JACFQU010000013.1, read as the reverse complement.
GGTGGTCATGGTGAAGTCAGAGCACTCAGTGAAAGTGATTGGCATATTGCTAAAAGTGTTGCTCCAACTTTAAAAGAAAAAGGGTTATTATTTGTAGGACTGGATATCATTGGTGATAAACTAACTGAAATTAATGTTACTAGCCCTACATGTGTTCGTGAAATTGAAGCAGAAAATCCAAATCTTTCAATTACTGGCATGCTTATGGATGCCATTGAACGTCGATTAAATAAGTTGAGTTAAAAATGATTAGAGAATTTAAAAGTACCGATTTAGATAAAGTTATGGAAATATGGTTACAAGGTAATGAACAAGCACATAACTTTATTGATAGTAATTTTTTCAAACAAAATTTTGATATCGTAGAAATGTTGATCCCAATGTCAACTGTTTATGTTCAAGATCTTGATGGTATAAAAGGCTTTATTGGCATAACTGAAAATTATATTTCAGGTTTGTTTGTTGAACAAGATTATCGTCGACAAGGTACAGGCAAAGCTTTAGTTAATAAAGCTAAACAACGCTATAATGAACTTTTTGTGCATGTTTATAAGAAAAATACTGATGCGATTAACTTTTTTCTTTCACAAAACTTCGAAATCATATCCGAATCAATCAATGAAGAAAGTAATGAATCAGAACTTTTATTGCGTTGCGATATTGAGCATAATGTTAAAATTGGTAAATGTGCTTTATAAACAATTAAAGATGTGAGCATATGAATTTAAAAAATCATTTTATAATCGCTATGCCGACCATGAGCGATGTATTGTTTAGCCGTTCTGTAGTATATATTTGTGAGCATAACCGCGATGGTGCTATGGGAATTATTATCAATAAACCTATCATTGAACTGAATGTTTCAACGATACTAAGTCGCCTTGAAATTACTGCATCAAAAAATTGCGCAGAACTTGAATATCCTGTTTTTGCAGGAGGTCCTATTGCAGAAGAACAAGGCTTTATATTACACACACCGCAAACCGGTTTTTCATCAAGTATTCAAATTTCTGACGATGTAATGATAACCACTTCCCTTGATTTATTAAAATCAATTGGCACAAGTCAACAACCCAAAGATCTTTTATTAGCATTAGGTTACTCTAGTTGGCAGTCGTTACAACTTGAAAATGAAGTTGCCAGAAACGACTGGTTAGTTGCTGATGCTGACGCTAAGATTATTTTTGAAGTTCCTTTTGAAAATCGCTGGCAAAAAGCAGCCGAATCTTTGGGTGTCAATATGAACACAATTTCGCACCAAATGGGTAATGCATAACCCATGGCGACAGTAATTGCATTTGATTTTGGCACCTTTAGTATTGGTGCTGCTATTGGTCAGGATGTGACTAGAACCGCCAGTCCTCTTTGCTCATTCAAAGCTCGTGACGGTATACCTAATTGGCAAGCTATTGAAAAAATCTTAAATGAGTGGCAACCTGATTTATTAGTAGTAGGTTTACCGTTAAATATGGATGGTACAGAACAACCGTTAACCGCCAGAGCCCGTAAGTTCGCTAATCGATTACATGGACGGTTTGGTTATCAAGTTCAATTGCAAGATGAACGCTTATCGACGGTTGAAGCAAAATCACGAATTTTTGCTTCTCGTGGCTATCGTGCCCTTGAAAAAGGGCATGTTGATGCTACTTCTGCTGTCATTATTTTAGAAAGCTGGTTTGAAAATAATTAGCAAACTGAATTAATTCGTTATTTTTTAAATAATTCATCGCCAACAAATTTCATCCTTGCTAAAATAAAAAGCAATTTTTCTACTGTAAGGATTGCTCACTGTGTCAAATAATAAATCTCTCAGTTATAAAGATGCTGGTGTCGATATCGATGCTGGCAATGAACTGGTTAATCGCATCAAATCAGTTGTTAAAGAAACTAAACGTCCAGAAGTGATGGGGGGACTAGGTGGCTTTGGCGCACTGTGTGCTATTCCACAAAAATACAAAGAACCCATTTTAGTATCTGGTACAGATGGCGTTGGTACTAAATTACGTTTGGCAATGGATTTGAACCGCCATGAATCAATCGGTATTGATCTGGTTGCCATGTGTGTCAATGACCTCATCGTTCAAGGTGCTGAACCCTTATTTTTCCTCGACTATTACGCAACGGGCAAACTTAATGTCGATGTTGCCACAACGGTAGTTACAGGCATTGCCGAGGGGTGTAAACAATCAGGTTGTGCCTTAGTCGGAGGTGAAACAGCTGAAATGCCAGGCATGTATCATGGCAACGACTACGATTTAGCAGGATTTTGTGTGGGTGTCGTTGAAAAATCGCAAATGATTGATGGTACTAAAGTTCAAGATGGTGATGTATTAATTGCATTAGCATCAAGTGGTGCACACTCCAATGGCTATTCATTAGTACGAAAAATTATTGAAGTGAGTGGTGTTAATCCTGCTGTTGAACAACTCGACGGGAAACCACTTGCTGATCATTTACTTGCACCAACTAAAATCTATGTCAAATCTGTTCTTGATTTAATTGCTCAGATTAAAGATGTACATGCAATCGCGCATATTACTGGTGGTGGATTTTGGGAAAATATTCCACGCGTTCTGCCCGATAATACTCAAGCAATAATAAATGAAGCAAGTTGGCAATGGCCAGCAATATTTGATTGGCTACAAAAAGCAGGCAATGTAAGTCGTCATGAAATGTACCGCACATTTAACTGTGGTGTTGGTTTAATTATTGCTTTACCAAAATCACTGGCAGATAAAGCTATTTCTATACTTAATCAGCACGGTGAAAAGGCGTGGTTATTAGGTGAAATTAAACATTCAACATCGGCTGATCGTGTTGTGATTGAATAAGTTAACTTTTATGTTATCCATCAAAATTATTATGATGGATAACACTTATATCGAATCATACACAAAAAGTATTAATCGCCCTATTCATTTAAATAAAAGGAGTTGATATTAGGTTAAAAATTTCATTGTTTATAGTGTGATTTAATTGCCTAACTAATCTTATCAAACAAATTTTTAATTAATTATTCCTCTTTTATCAAATCTTTAACTATTTCTTTTTTAATGCTAAACTGCTTAAAAATAATATAAAAAAGTTTGGTTTTTAGGATGTTTACTCGCGCGCCATTATCATTGTTATTTATTCCACTTCTGTGTTTACCTTTTTGTCATGCTTATGCTAAAACTCAATCCAATTGTTTACCGTTAAATAAAACACCAGAAAATATTGTTATCTGCACACAACTTGCCGATAAAGGCAATGCATCAGCGCAAGATAAGTTGGGAGAAATTTATTATCAAGATGCGCTATGGCATAAAGGTTATCACACTAAAGCCAGATTATTGTTCGAAAAAGCAGCCGAACAAGGTTTGGCAAGTGCACAATACCATTTAGGTGCCATGTACCGTGATGAGTTTAATAACTTTCCGATTGCCTTAAGTTGGTTTGAAAAAGCCGCTGCACAAGGTAATTTAGATGCACAAAATAGTATTGGTTATATTTATGAAAATGGCTCAGGTGGTAAACCGCCTCGCAATTACTATTTTGATGAAAATGGTAAAAATACCGACCCTGACCTACCTTATATTGAAGCAAAATTTGCCCCTTACGAATTTCAGTTACCGTCTGACCCTTATTCACGCGCTGTTTATCCCATGAGTGAATATGGACAAGGGGTTGAGCCTGATTTGACCAAAGCCATTGAATGGTATCAAAAAGCAGCCGATAAAGGACATGCTCTTGCGCAAACTAATCTAGCTTATTTTTATCTTTTTGGCATCGGTGTTACAAAAGACGAAAAACAGGCGTTTGAGCTTTATCAAAAGGCGGCAAAACAAAACTGCGCACCGGCATTAAAATCATTGGCTTTTATGTATATGCAAGGATTAGGGACGAATCCAGATGTACCCAAAGCTTTTGCTAGTTTAGAACAAGCTTATCGTATTTTACCTGACGATAATTTATGGGAAATAATAACTATTAAAATGTATAATCATCATTCTTTAAAAACTACACTCGAAGATAATCCAAGACCTCATAGGGAACAATTTGAAATAGAGAACTCAAGTGATGAGGACTATATAACTGAAAAATTCCAATTCTTTAATAATATTTATAAATTAAATTTTCACAATGATACTGGACCCATTGATATCTGGCCAAGACCGACTTGGTCAATTGTTTTAGGCGAAACCATTGGTGAAATTACTCCGTTAAAAGAACGTTTTTTAATTAAACAATCGATACAAGGTTATTATAAAATGATGACTTTTCTTAGTCATTTCTATAAAGGTGAAATACAGGATATAGAAAAAGCCCAACTATGGCGAAAATATGCTATTAAAATGGGTGAATTATCCTTTGATGAATATTGGACAGATTATCCACCGCTGGAAGATAAATAAAAAGGCACATGGTGCCTTTATTTTTATATTAACCATTTCAGTAAATTATTTTGACTAATTAATATGATATCTTCATAATCCTGTTTAATATTTTCTATGGCTTTTTTATCCACTTTTGACAGGTTAATGCCTGTTTCTTGTTGGATCCTATCAACCAACTGTTCAATTTATTAAAATGGCTTTCTTTATTTATAACTTATTTTAAAATTTAACCGTTATTATCTACCAGATATAAAACTACTGTTCCCTGTTTGGATTAAGTTGGTATTAAATGATTATTGGCGTTTAACAGAATGTGATTAATCTAATATTTATTTTAAATAATTGTTTATTTGAAATTTAAATTCACAATATGTTTAATTATTATTCTTTTAATGCTAAACTGCTTAAAAATAATATAAAAAGTTTGGTTTTTAGGATGTTTACTCGCGCGCCATTATCATTGTTATTTATTCCACTTCTGTGCCTACCTTTTTGTCATGCTTATGCTAAAACTCAATCCAATTGTTTACGGTTAAATAAAACACCAGAAAATATTGCTATCTGCACACAACTTGCCGATAAAGGCAATGCATCAGCGCAAGATAAATTGGGGGAAATTTATTATCAAGATGCGCTATGGCATAAAGGTTATCACACTAAGGCCAGATTATTGTTCGAAAAAGCAGCCGAACAAGGTTTGGCAAGTGCACAATACCATTTAGGTGCCATGTACCGTGATGAGTTTAATAACTTTCCGATTGCCTTAAGTTGGTTTGAAAAAGCCGCTGCACAAGGTAATTTAGATGCACAAAATAGTATTGGTTATATTTATGAAAATGGCTCAGGTGGTAAACCACCTCGCAATTACTATTTTGATGAAAATGGTAAAAATACCGACCCTGACCTACCTTATATTGAAGCACAATTTGCCCCTTACGAATTTCAGTTACCGTCTGACCCTTATTCACGCGCTGTTTATCCCATGAGTGAATATGGACAAGGGGTTGAGCCTGATTTGACCAAAGCCATTGAATGGTATCAAAAAGCAGCCGATAAAGGACATGCTCTTGCGCAAACTAATCTAGCTTATTTTTATCTTTTTGGCATCGGTGTTACAAAAGACGAAAAACAGGCGTTTGAGCTTTATCAAAAGGCGGCGAAACAAAACTGCGTACCGGCATTAAAATCATTGGCTTTTATGTATATGCAAGGATTAGGAACAAATCAAGATGTACCCAAAGCTTTTGCCAGTTTAGAGCAAGCTTATCGTATTTTACCTGATGATATTTTGTGGGATGTCATCAGGCGTATTGAAACAGATAAACAATATAAAAAATATTCTTTAAAAATGACAATCGAAGATAATACAACACCTCATAGGGAACAATTTGAAATAGAGAACTCAAGTGATGAAGACTATATAACTGAAGAATTTCAATTCTTTAATAATATTTATCGACTAAATTTTCACAAAGGTTCTGGTCCCATTAAAACTTGGCCGAGACCGACTTGGTCAATTGTTTTAGGTGAAACCATTGGCGAAATTACTCCGTTAAAAGAACGTTTTTTAATTAAACAATCGATACAAGGTTATTATAAAATGATGACTTTTCTTAGTCATTTCTATAAAGGTGAAATACAGGATATAGAAAAAGCCCAACTATGGCGAAAATATGCTATTAAGATGGGTGAATTATCCTTTGATGAATATTGGACAGATTATCCACCGCTGGAAGATAAATAAAAAGGCACATGGTGCCTTTATTTTTAAATTAACCATTTCAGTAAATTATTTTGACTAATTAATATGATATCTTCATAATCCTGTTTAATATTTTCTATGGCTTTTTTATCCACTTTTGACAGGTTAATGCCTGTTTCTTGTTGGATCCTATCAACTAGCTGTTCAATTTGTTCAAATGCTGCTCGTTGTTCGAAAGTCATTCTAAATTTTAAGTCACCTTTGCGTATTCCTAAAGAAGAATAGGTGATCCATACTTGAATTTCATCATCCGCAAAATAGTCGTAGAGCAATTCCAATACAAAAGCCACTAACCCCAAAATCCCAGCAAAACGAAACAAAATTGCCCGCATAGCAAATAAATTAAATGCTTTTTGCACACCTTTACTGCCAAAACGTCTAGCCATTTTATCCGCTATTAAAGGAAGTTTACTTTCTAATAAAGTTTGTACCCATGCATATTTATAACTCATACCCAACAGTGAAAAAGCAGTACCTGATCCCAAATAGAGTAAACCTGCTACTCCTGCAAAAAATAACGAAGCGTTATTACCTAATTCATATTCTTGACAAATGTTTCTAAACATTCTACCCGAAGAAATAAAACTTACTATTCCAGTAAATACTCCAAATGACAATTTAGAATAAACAAAAACTGACGAACGTTTACCCAATGCTTGACAGGCTGATGCAGTAAAATCAGCGCCTGCTGCTATTAATGAACCGGTTGCAGTGGCTTGCTCAGTTAAAATGTCAACATCGTTAGCAAAAATATTTGGCTTTTTGTCCATCACATATTGCCAGTTATAAACTTCAAAAGCACCGACTAAAAAAGCGAGGCGTGCATTGCTGGCATAAAGTTGCTTTTGAGTAAATTCTTTACGCGGTGTATGCGGAAAGATCTTCATGGTGATATTTAAAGTCTTTTTAAAGACATGCTCAATTTCAATCAATTGTTTATAAAATCGTTTATCAATATTTTCAATAACTTGATTTAAACTATCACGTATGTCCTTTATTAATTTTTTAACTTCGGCCGAATAGGCAGTGGATATTAATTTAAATCCACCACCAATATCTACTCCAGTAAAACAGGCACTTTTAAAGGTAGTTAATGCCTCAATCAGTTCATATTTTAAATGGGCGTATAGCGTGCTGGTTTTCCACACAACGCCTGCTAAGGATAAGATCGCTGCCTCAGCAATCACAGCGCCCATACTAAACAGACCATTACCAATGGCTTTACATTTCTTAATTAAATTATCATACATCCATAAATAAAAACTTTGGGTCATGCCAGCAGAATTGTAATCAGAAAAAAAACGTGTTACAAAAAAATTTTTACCATATCTGGTATCAAGCGTAATATAGTTTAAGTTGGCTTTTTGCTGAATTTTTTTGAGTTCATAGATATATTCGTAAATTAATGAACTCTTACGCACTTGCAAGGTAAAAGAGGCCAAACCTTTAATTGTTAACATTTCTATTGCTTTTTGCTTATATTCCTTTTCTTTTTCTTGATCAACCATATTACGAATATTTTTAATCACATCCATAATATTATCATGATCACCAAAATAAGCTTGAAAGGCAAGAAGGGCGAAATGGGTTTTACGGAGTTTAATATAGACGTCTGATTTAAAATCAATATCTTTCAAAATTTCGGGGTCGGACATTTTTTGGTTAAATTGCCGTCCAGTTTCACAATTTTCCAAACCATGTGTTGTGCGAGCATATATTGCTTGAAAATAAAATCCATTGATATTAAAACTATTAAAATGCTCTAACTCATCTTCAGTGATTTCGTCTTGCTTCAGTGCTTCTTCGATATCTTTATCAATTTGAGCCTTATATTTTTTCCATAATTCATCTTTACCATCAATTTCAATTTTATTTTCATAAGATAAATCATTGATTGTTATTAAATAATGACTCTGTTCAAGCCACCTTATTAACTGCTTAGCTCGCTCATTAGCAATTCGATCCACTTCACTATTAAGTTCATTCAAAATAACATCAAAATCTTTACTATCCAAGCGTTGAGTGTACTTTTCAAGAGCTTTATCTACTTGTTGATCAAACTCTTTTTTTAATTCTTCTTGATTAGTTTCATAATCCTTTACTAACTCTTGATAAACGTCATGCAAAATAAGTGTTGTTTGTTTAGTTTCTTCAGGGCTTGCATCAACAACAAAAGAAGAATATTTAATAAGTTTTCCGTAAATGGAATCTTGATAATAATCTCTTTTTTCATGATCATTTAAACGATAATGATTGGTTATATAATAATCATCGGCTTTATAGCGATTAAACTTAAGATAATTCATAAATTTTTGATAGTAACGGTGTCCGAATGGTTTACCATAAAAGTAATCTTTCACTAGGATAATGTAGGAATGAACCATTTCGTAAAATTGACGTTTTATTGGTGATTTAAGTTGTGCTAATTGTTCTTTGGAATTGATATTTCGGGGGGTAATTGAAGCATAATATGCTCCTAACGGTTGCATTTTATTAAAGCGTTGATTATAAATTGTTTTTTGATAATCGTGATCGTCAATATTTATCTTTTTATCTATTAATTGGTAATATTCATCCTTATAGGCAGCAAAATCATAATCTTTTTGGGCAACTTTAGACGCAACATAAGAGCGTATTTTAACCATACATTTTTTTACATCTAACTCCATTTCAGCTTCCTGCTGAAATTGACCAAAATGTCCATAAATATCGTTATAATATTCATTTAAATCCTGAGCAACACCTAGGGCATCTTCAATCGCTAGGATCATTGGAGCTCCGTCTTGAGCACTATAGGATTTCATATTTTTTAGTAAAGTATGCAAATTATTCTGATATTCTTCTAAAAATATTTTTCGAGTATCGGTGCCTGGTGCAACCATAATGGGTGTTCTTTTGAAAGGAAGCCAATATTGGTGTGTACTGTTAAGTTTTAAATTATCTTTCCTAAAAATGTATTTTAATGAATGTTTTGTTGTATACCCCATTATTTGACTGTTATTACTATAAGGATATGGATCATAATGAGGATGAGGATATGAACTGTTAGTATTTATTTTAGTGATCTCTTTATAGAATATCGCTTTATCTTTACGCTGTTGTTCTGTTTCATATATTTCAGGATATATACCATTGCCACGTTGGTTATCTGGTAGCAGTTTCTGCTCTATAAATTCAAAATCGTAATCTAAAATTTGCTTAAGTGATTGCTCGGTTGCAATTGTAGCACTAGAATGCTGTTGTTGACTAAGCCATTGTTTGATATTTATTTCTTGCATTCTAGGTAACGGCTCTTTGGTACATTCAAGCAACAATTCTTCAGTCCATGCAAGCTCACTATAAGCGATGTAAACCTTTTCATGATACTTGGCATCAGGAATGGTGATAAAAGAAACAATATTCGGATATTTTTCTAGGGTTGGGCATCGATAATCCATAGATTGGTTATAACTATTTTGAGCCTGATGAAGATTAGATAGCTTTTTTAACCTACCTTGATCATCAACTTTGTAAATAGTCCAACTTTGATCTAGATCGTCTATAGTAGCTGATTGTTTATCCACATAAAGAAATAAAGGTGAATAAACATAAATGAATCCTTCTTTTATACGACGTATATGATATTGATAGTCATCGTTTAAAGGGATATCAGTTACCCCTTCTAAATTTGCCCATGACGGCTTGGGGCGGTTAATGTAAGTTGGAACAGCTGTATAACGTACAGGGTAAATGGCTAGTCCATCAGATTGACACCCGCAGTTCGATTTCTCTTGTTCAGTAATCATTTCCATAATTCCTTTTTTATATTTTATTATCGTCAATTAATCCTTATTCTTGATTTAGTTACAACCAAGTTTATTTTGAAGACTAAAAATAAATGATTTTTATTTGTTTAGCAATTTTTTTAGTTAGTTAACTCGCTATAAAAAATTTAATATAAAAATAACTAAAAGCTATCTTACTTTCTGGTACAATAGTTAAAATTTATAATAATTAAGTAATGTCGTAACACTATAAATTACAAGGTTTTTTTAATGATCATATCAGATGCTAATAGCGCGGTGTCCTCCGTCGCTTATCGTGCAAACGAAGTCATTGCTATTTATCCAATTACTCCTAGCTCTTCAATGGCTGAACAAGCTAGCACATGGGCAGAATTTGATAAGCCAAACGTCTTTGGTGATATTCCAAGAGTAGTTGAAATGCAATCCGAAGCAGGAGCCATTTCTACTGTTCATGGTGCATTAATGACGGGCGCATTAGCGACATCATTTACATCATCACAAGGATTATTGTTGATGATCCCTTCGCTATATAAAATTGCAGGGGAACTTACACCATTTGTTTTGCATGTCGCTGCGCGTACTGTTGCTACGCATGCCTTGTCAATTTTTGGTGATCATTCTGATGTTATGTCTGTTAGACAGACCGGTTTTGCTATGCTTTGTTCTAGTTCGGTACAAGAAACACAAGATTTGGCATTAATTTCTCAAATTGCCAGTTTTAACAGCCGAATTCCATTCGTCCATTTTTTTGACGGTTTCAGAACATCACATGAAGTTAATAAGATTTATCCGCTATCAGATGAAGATATTCATAATCTTTTACCACATGAAGCAATTAAAGCTTATCGTTCACGAGCATTAACCCCTGATAAACCGGTGATCCGTGGTACATCTGCCAATCCTGATACCTATTTTCAATGTCGAGAAGCTATAAATAGTTATTATGATAATGCCTATCAGCACGTTGTTGATGCTATGACCGCTTTTGAAAAACAAACTGGAAGAAAATATCAACCTTTTGAGTATTACGGTGCCAGTGATGCTGAACGAATTATTGTAATTATGGGTTCTGGTGCCAGCACCAGTAAAGAAGTGGTTGATTATCTGCTTAAAGAAAATCAAAAAGTTGGTGTGGTAATTGTTCGATTATTTCGTCCATTTTCAGCTCAACACTTACTTTCCGTGATTCCAGATAGTGTTAAGAAAATTGCCGTATTAGATAGAACAAAGGAACCAGGAGCACAAGCAGAGCCTTTATATTTGGACATTATGACAGCTTTTGCTGAGAGCTTGTCTCGTGGTGAACGTAATTCTATGCCACAGATTATTGGCGGACGTTATGGATTATCCTCTAAAGAGTTTGATCCCCGCTCAGTACTTGGCATTTTCAACGAGCTTGGTTTAGAAAGACCAAGACCACGCTTTACGGTGGGTATTTATGATGATATTACTGGGCTATCATTACCACTACCAGATAAATCAATTCCGCAAAAATCAGCACTAGAAGCCCTGTTTTATGGGTTGGGAAGTGATGGCACCGTTTCGGCAACTAAAAATAATATTAAAATAATTGGAGACAGTTCGCCGTTTTATGTGCAAGGTTATTTTGTTTATGATTCCAAAAAAGCAGGTGGATTAACTACCTCTCACCTACGTGTAAGCTTAGATCCAATTGATTCGCCTTACTTGATTACCAGTGCACATTTTATTGGTTGTCATCAAGACCAATTTATAGATAAATATCAGATTGTCGATAAACTCAAAGATGACGGTATTTTTTTACTTAATACCCCATATAGCAAAGATGAAATTTGGCATCGGTTACCTAAAGAAGTGCAGGTACAATTAATTCAGAAAAGAGCCCATTTCTATATTATCAATGCAGCTAAAATTGCGCGTGAATGTAATTTAGGAGCCAGAATTAACACAGTCATGCAAGCTGCTTTTTTTCATCTATCGGATATATTCAAAAATGATTTTAGCATCACACAGTTAAAAGAAGTCATTGCCAAAAGTTACAGTAGTAAAGGTCAAGAGTTGGTTGAAAATAACTGGAAAGCGTTAGATTTAGCCATCACTTCGCTTGAACAAATTCCACTTAGTTGTGTGGATCAAAGTAGTCCATCAATGCCTCCTATTGTACCAAACAATGCGCCAGATTTTGTAAAAACCGTTACTGCAACTATGTTAGCAGGTTTAGGCGATAGTCTACCGGTTTCGGCATTCCCACCAGATGGCACTTGGCCAACTGGTACCACTAAATGGGAAAAACGTAATATTGCTGAAGAGATCCCGATTTGGAAATCAGAACTGTGTACGCAATGTAACCATTGCGCAGTTGCCTGTCCTCATGCAGCCATTCGAGCCAAAGTGGTCGAACCGGATGCAATGCTTAATGCCCCTGATACACTAGAATCGCTAGAAGTTAAAGCGCGCGATATGAAAGGTCAACGTTATGTATTGCAAGTAGCTCCGGAAGATTGCACTGGTTGTAACTTATGTGTTGAGGTGTGTCCATCTCGTGATCGTAACAACTTTGATATTAAAGCAATCAATATGCAGCCTCGTATTGATAACCTTGACACACAAAGAGTTAATTATGAGTTCTTTTCTCAATTACCAGATCGTGATATCAAATCACTTGAGCGTATAGATATACGAACTTCTCAATTAATTACACCATTGTTTGAATATTCGGGTGCTTGTGCAGGTTGTGGTGAAACACCTTATATTAAATTATTAACACAACTTTATGGCGACCATCTGGCTATTGCTAATGCAACTGGTTGCTCATCTATTTATGGGGGCAATTTACCATCAACACCTTATACTACCGATCGCTCGGGTCGTGGACCTGCTTGGGCTAATTCTTTATTTGAAGACAATGCTGAATTTGCTTTAGGTTATCGTATCACTTATAACCAACATAGAAAACGTGCCTTACGTTTACTTGATCATTTGGCGGGCGAGATTTCGCCAGAAATTGCCATCACTTTGCAATCTTCTGATGCAACCATCGCTGAAAAAAGAACGCAAGTTGACTTATTACGAGAGCAATTAAAACACATTGATTCTGTCGAAGCTAAAGAGTTATTAGAAGACGCCAACTATCTGATTGATAAATCAGTATGGGCAATTGGTGGAGATGGTTGGGCTTATGATATTGGTTTTGGCGGACTTGACCATGTAATGAGTTTAACCGATAACGTCAATATTTTAGTATTAGATACTCAATGTTATTCTAATACGGGTGGTCAACAGTCCAAAGCAACACCTATGGGCGCCGTATCTAAATTTGCGGATTTGGGTAAACATAAAGCCCGTAAAGATTTAGGTGTTAGCATTATGATGTATGGTCATGTTTATGTGGCTCAAGTGGCTTTAGGTTCTCAACTAAACCAGACATTAAAAGCATTACAAGAAGCGGAAGCCTATGATGGGCCATCACTTGTCATTGCTTATAGTCCGTGTGAGGAACATGGTTATGATCTGGCTAAATCCCACGAACAGATGAAAGATTTAGTGAAATCTGGGTTCTGGCCTCTTTATCGATATGATCCTCGCCGTGCGGCTGAAGGAAAACCGGGATTAGTTTTAGATTCAAAATCACCAAATAGTGAAGCTCTATCAAGTATTTTACTTAAAGAACAACGATTCCGACGTTTAGAAACCTTAGAACCGACTGTTGCTAATATACTACATGCACGTTCAACAAAAATGGTCGCATCAAAATATAGGTTCTTACAAATGCTATCAAGCTATTCGGATATTGAAACCCCACCTGATAGTTAAGTACAAATGATGCATTTTCTATAAAGAATGAAACAGACCAGTTATTACTAAAAACAATAACTGGTCTTTTTATACACCTTTTTTGTGCAATAAAGCATCAATATTGTGCATTTTTTAATAAACATCTACTGCCAGCTTTCTTCTTTTATTATTTTATTATTATAAATCAATAAGATTAATTAATTTTGTAACTTGGTATTATTTTTGCATGGATGATTATTGACCACATAAGGATCAACTAAAACATGAGGTGAATCATGGTGTCTAATATAAATATCAATAGAAGAAAATTAATAACATTTTCAAGTGCAGCGATAGCTGGGCTATCAATCAATCAATTTTTATCTAAAGCCTATGCCCAAGAAGTAAAAAATACAATTTCATATACCCTACCGATGCTTGATAAAGTAGTTACACCCGATGTAAACAATCCAGTCAGGCTCAATTTTAATGAAAATGCCCTTGGCATGTCACCTAATGCACAACAAGCAGCAATTAATGCGGTTCCTAAAGCCAATCGTTATGCTAAAGCAGAAATGCCATTATTGAATAAACGGTTAGCTAAACACCATAATGTAGATGAATCTCAAATTTTATTGACAGCAGGTTCTTCAGAGGGAATTCGTAGCGCTATTGCTGCCTATGTTAAACCAGATACCCAATTAGTTATCCCGGAACTTACCTACGGTGACGGCGAACATTTTGGTAAAATTTTCAATTTACGCATCAACAAAGTACTAAGTTTACCAGATTGGCAAATCGATCTCAAAGGTATACAAAAAGCGGTTGAGAACCATAAAGGGTCATCGATTGTTTATTTAGTTAATCCTAACAATCCAACTTCGACTGTTTTTGCAACTAAAGAGATAGAATCATGGATAAAAAGCAAACCTAAAAATACTATTTTTATTATTGATGAAGCCTACGCTGAGTTTGTTAACGATCCAGCATACAAATCAGTCGATTACCTTATTGGACAAGGTTGCGAAAATATAATATTGCTGAAAACTTTTTCAAAAATTCATGCTATGGCAGGTTTACGTGTAGGTTATGCAGTTAGTTCAGCCGAAAATATCAATAACATCGCCCAATATGTAGCAGGCGAAAAGCTTAACTATTGTGGCGTTTGTGCAGCGTTAACCTCTATGGATGATCAAGCATTTTTAACCTATTCTAAAAAAGCCGTTGATGTTTCACGTCAAATCATGGAAAACGTCTTATCAGATTTAGGTTTACACTACTTAAAATCTGAAACCAATTTTATGTTTCATAAAAGTCCGATTGATTTAAAAGCATATCGGGAATTAATGAAAAATAACTTTATTTTGATTGGACGGGATTTTCCTCCTGCTACGGAATGGTGTCGTATTTCACTCGGTACACCAGGCGAAATGCTTTATGTTGCTAACATTATGCGCGAATTAAAAGAGAAAGGAAAAATTTGATTTCATAAGTGTTCTTAAAAAATGTCATTATTGACAAAATTAAACTCTCTAAATTGAACACGATTTAGAGAGCTTTTTAGATATCACTATTTTGAGTCTAATAAATAGACAAGCAGGTTTCTAAATTAACTGCCAGTCACTCGTCGCGTCATCCAGTAACGTTTTTTCCAGTAGTCATCATTCAAATTTGAATAAATTACACCTTTTGATGTTGAAGCGTGTAAAAATTTACCATCTGCATAATAAATGCCGACATGTAAGCCGCTACCGCCTCGGCCTGTTTTGAAAAATACTAAATCACCTGGTTTAGGTTTAGTCACTTTATAACCTAATTGAGCTTGCTCAGCAGTACTTCTTGGTACAGTTTTAGAAAGTTTATTTTTGAAAAAATTAACAACCAAACCAGAACAATCACTACCAGCTAAAGTCATACCACCATAACGATAGGGCGTCTTGTACCATTTTTTATAATGGGAATCAATTTTGGCTAACATCTGAGCATCTTGTTTAGTCACTTTTGCTGATTTAGTACTATAACTCGTATTCACAGTAGCGGTTGTCGTACTGCTACAACCAAATGACATAAACATAGAAAACAGCAATGTTATGAAAAAACGCTTTTTTATACTAAAAAAGTTGTTCGGCAACATTTTCAATTGTCGATTGTCTTTTTTTGTCATTTCTTTTTGTTCCTTTATTTAACGTCGACCAATGCGAATAACGCCTTGCTACTTTCAAACTTTTAGGTAAAACGCCTTTTTTCCATTCTTGAGTCTCTAGCTTAGACAATTTAATGGGACAAGTGTTCGCATGGCTGCGATGATTTAAACTCTCTTTTAGACTAACAAGTCGTAAAGAAAGGTAACAAATAATAACATCATCAACACTTAATTTATTATAACCAGAAAGCTGATATCGCATTCTAGAACCATAATGCTTGGCTGTTTGCACCAAACTACCGACCGCACCGCCAATGAGCGTTGCAGAACCAAGCGTAATGCCTCCGGTAACTAAATCAATACTTGCACCAATTGTAGCACCTGACACAAAACCTTTCGTCAAATGCATGCCCATTGTGGTTAGGGCATCTATATTAAATAGATCTGCATTATAACGACCTTTTAACAAAGGCAAACATTCTTCACTTTCTAAAGCTGAATTAAACTCAAAGAGTTTTAACAGCTCATTTATTGCCAACTGTTCTCGCTTTCTTACTTGATTTTGCATATCAACGATGGCTTGTTTATCATCAGATTTGGCCATTTTGTAAAAAGCTGTTACATCAACTAAAGCTTTAGCAATAATCAAATTAGCCTTTTTATTGCGAGTTTCACGCATTTGCGTAATTTTAGTTAACCATTGATCTAAAATCAATTTTGCTGGCTCAATTAGCAAAGATAAACTTTTATACAATCGTTCTTCACCATCTATGGGCGGCACGATTGCGTCGAACCGTATGATAGCATGAATACCGATACGAGAAAGTAATATTTTCCATTCATTTTCATTTTGTTGCATACTCGCGGTAAAATTTAATACCGCCAATATCGGTTTGGCTCCACTGGCTAATATAGCTAATTCATCATGATACTTATCTAAAATTGGCTCTCGCACATCGATTACATAGATAGCTGCATCACTTTTCAATAATTGTCTGATTACTTTAGCTTCTTGATCAAAAGTATTTTCGGCTTCTGGGCTGTGTAAGAAAAATGTTAATTTATCAATACCATCAAGTTTATTATTAGCAGGTGTTAATTGATCGATGTAATCATACAGTGCCAAACTATCTTCTAAACCTGGTGTATCATAAAAAATAATGGTGTTTTGATTATCGACAGGTAAGGTAATTGATTCGACATGTCTTGTTGTACCTGGTTTATCTGATACATCACCAAAGTTACTATTACGGATTAAAGTGCGTAATAATGATGTTTTTCCTACATTTGCATGCCCAACCACAGCTAATTTCAATGTCGTTAACATGTTAAAATTCCTCGCCTAACCACGTTGGTAAAGCAGATTGTAACGATAACGCTTGCCAATTATTAAATTGTTTGCCTTGATTGATAAACCAAATCCGACTTTGTTGCGATTTACTTGTCAGTTGATTAATTAAATTTAACATACCCCGATCGGGAGCCCTATCCGTATCAATCGCGATTAATAACTTTTTAGCAGGTGTTAATTGTAAATAGTCAAGAATTTTACGGCGCTGTTCACGGGTATTTAAAAAACCTAAAAAGGTTACTGAATTGGGTGGATTCCACTTTTCTTGCACATCAATTGCCACCAAGAAAGTACCTATTCCCTCTTGAGTCAAATGCGAAATTAATTGTTCAAATTTAACGTTATCTTTATTATCTTCATCTTCAACATGAAACAATATAGGTTGTAGATCATTGGCTAATAATTGATAATCGGGATGTTGGGTATTGAATTTAATTCGTCGACAACTTACCAACCAATTAATCCCGCAAATTATCATACATAAAAATCGAATCACTAAACCATAAACGATGAAAACACCGAGCAACCAAATTGCCCAAGCAAAACGTATTTCTCCAGCATTTAGCGCGTGTTCACTTAATCTGATAATATTATCATCAGGAATCATAAACCCTATTTTTGAGGGTAACCAACCTAAATAATGAGTTAAGCTAATAATTGTATCTGAGCTAAGTAATGTTGTTTTCCATTGAAAACTATAATGTTTTGTTGAAAATAAGGCAATAAGCACTATTAAGGCACTACTTAAAATTACTGTCCAAAAAAGATTAAGTACAAATCCAATTAACCAACGAATACGCCCACCAAATAACTCAATAAAAGCTGGAATAAGCTGTTGTACCGTCTTTTTTTGGGAGAACTTTTTTGCTAACCATAACCAGCAATAAACTAAAAAGCTACCACCTAAATTAGTAAACAAAAAAGAAGAGACTAACCAGATAAATAAAGTGACTAAATGAAGACCTAGTAAACTAAAAAGTGCCCAATACAAATTAATTGGATTTTGACTTAATGTACTAAAAGCCAATGATGCACCACAAATAATAGAAAGAAAAATAAATATGAGAAAGGAAAGGTTTATTGCTCTTAATAAATTTTTTTGCGCTGCATACAAACCATTTTGTTTTGATAGCATGACCGCACGCATAACGATACGATTAACCAGTGACGTTTGAGCCACTCTTACTTGTCGATTAATATCTTGATCAGCAAATCGCCCAGATTCTTTTTCAATTAGATGAATAGTCTGAGCAATCCACAACGATTTTAACTCTTCTCGCATTATAGTTAATTTTCACAATTCTATTAATGAAATAAAAAACAATCGCAAGATAAGCCGCATTTATAAATAGCGTGATTTATTGTGTTATTTCACCTATTTTGGTTAATAAAGTTTGGATACGTTGCTGCCAAACTTGTTGATCTTGTTTGAGCTTTTCATTTTCTTCGCGTAACGCTTTCATTTCGTCTGAACTGTCATTGATCAACTGTTCTAATTCTTGATTGCCTTGTTTTAAAGTCGCAATTTCGTTTTGTAATGTTGTAATAGTATTAACAGTATGCTGAATTTTATTTTCTAACTGATTTAAAATTTCTAATGTCATATTTTTCCTCAAGCTCAAATTATTTGATGTATAATACTTATCATTATAACGAATTCATTCTAAAATCAACACCTTTTTAAAACTTAAGTTGGAGAAAATTATGCGAAAACCTCTCGTTATGGGTAACTGGAAACTCAATGGTAGTATAGATATGGCTAAAAATTTAGTTGAGGGTTTAAGAAAAGAACTATCAACAGAAGCAGCGTGTGATATTGCTATTGCCCCACCAGTAGTTTATTTAGACTTTGTTAAACATCAATTAGGTGGTTCTAATATTATTTTAGGTGCCCAAGATGTAGATGTTAACTTGTCTGGCGCTTATACAGGTGAAGTATCAGCGACAATGTTAAAAGAAGTGGGCGTCACTCATGTAATTATCGGCCATTCAGAACGTCGTACTTACCACAAAGAGTCAGATGAGTTTATTGCCAAAAAATTTGGTGTATTAAAAGAATCTGGTTTAGTACCGGTTCTTTGTATCGGTGAAACTGAAGCTGAAAATGAAGCGGGTCAAACTCAATCAGTATGCGCACGCCAAATTGATGCTGTAATAAATGCATTAGGTGTTGAAGCATTCAACGGCGCAGTAATTGCTTATGAGCCTGTTTGGGCTATTGGTACTGGCAAATCTGCGACTCCAGCCCAAGCTCAAGCGGTTCATAAATTCATCCGTGATCATATTGCAAAACAAGATGCTAAAGTTGCAGAACAAGTTATTATTCAATATGGCGGTTCAGTAAATGATAAAAATGCAGCAGAATTATTTACACAACCAGATATTGATGGTGCTTTAGTGGGTGGTGCATCACTTAAAGCAGATGCTTTTGCAGCAATTGTTCGAGCAGCAGAACAAGCAAAAAAATAAAATAGTGACGCCTGAAAAGGCGTCATTTTTTTGAAAGAAGAATTTAAATTGATGTAGTATCAAAAATAATTATTTTACTTGAATGTTATAACGTGAAGGCCAAATAGTCTCAACAGAAACTTGTAAATATTCAGCAATAATTCTTTCATATTTAGGACAATGTCGATATAAAGCATTTCTCAAAGTATCAGCTTGTAAGCCACTTGATCTTGATAGTGCTCTTAAGTTTCCACCTCTAATTTTAATTTCACCGACAACTCTTGATGGTGACCAATCTTGATCTTGTTCGCTCATTATGAGATCCTCTTCAGGTTAATTCTTTGCTATTGTAATGATTATCGGCATTACAATACTAAGTGGTAAAATGTTACCATAAAAAGAATAACACATAAAAAAACGAAACAAAACCATAAAAACAAAAAAAATCTGTAAAATGGAATAAAAAATGAAAGAAAACAACTTTAAAACGCTCAGTGAGCACGAAAAAACGAGCATTTTAACAAAAACTGGCGTAATAAATTTTAAAAATAGATTAACTTTATTATTAGAAGGACTATCCGGTAATGCTTTTGCCAAAAAAGTTGGCATGTCAGAAGCTGTAATTCGAGATTATTTATCTGGTAAAACCTATCCATCTTTAAATCGATTAGCAATTATTGCCCAAAAATGTGATGTACCTATTGAATGGTTAGCGACAGGAAAAGGAGAATGTCGTTTACTTAGCGATTCTATAGCGACAGAATCAATTCGTATTCCTTTTCATGACCTAAATAAAAATGTCAATCCATTATCACGAATTGATTCTATCCCTTTTGAAGTAAACTTGATTAAAAATCAAGGTTGTAAAACTGAGGATTTGACTGCAATTTGGGCTAAAGGTGACAGTATGGATCCGACTATATCCAACCATGATATTTTGATCATTAATAAAGCATATTGTAAACCGATTGATGGTTATCTTTATGCTGTGCAATATGATGACCAAATTTGTGTTAAACGAATACAAAACCAAGGAACTAATTTAGCTTTATTGTGTGATAATCCTAAGTACCCAACGCTTCTGATTGATAAAAACTCGCCACAGAATTTCGAAATCATTGGGCATGTCATCTATTTATTAAAGGATTTTTAATAAAAAAGGTATATATAATATCTTAATAACTCAGTCGCTAATTACTCGACTGAGTTATAAAAAAAATTATTAATTCGTTTTTTTCTCTCATATAAACTTTAAAATCAGTTTAAAAAAATGTAAAAATGTTTGAGGTTACCCTATGTTTTAGCAAAAAACAGTCACGATTAAATAAACTGTTGTGGGTATAACTTTATGCTTTTTAATTGAGGTATGGTAAAATTATCATAATCCTTAAGTCTACTATTTTGTTATTATGTCAAATGTAAATACACCCAAAAAAGTTGTTGTCGGCATGTCTGGCGGCGTTGACTCATCTGTTTCAGCTTATCTATTACAGCAACAAGGTTACCATGTTGTTGGCTTATTTATGAAAAATTGGGAAGAAGATGATACCGAAGAGTATTGTTCCGCATCAGTCGATTTAGCCGATGCTCAAGCCGTTTGTGATAAATTGAATATCAAATTACACACTATCAATTTTGCTGCTGAATATTGGGATAATGTTTTTGAACATTTTTTATCTGAATATAAAGCAGGTCGCACGCCAAATCCAGATATCTTATGTAATAAAGAGATCAAATTTAAAGCCTTTCTTGAATATGCAGCAGAAGATCTTGGTGCAGATTATATCGCAACAGGTCATTATGTACGCAAACGTGAAAGTAATGGCAAAGTTGAATTATTGCGAGGTGTGGATAACAATAAAGACCAAAGTTATTTTCTTTACACTCTAAGTGAAGCTCAAATTAAGCAAAGCTTATTTCCAGTAGGTGAACTGGAAAAACCGAAAGTACGTGAAATCGCCCAACAATTAGGTTTAGCAACGGCGGCTAAAAAAGATTCTACAGGTATCTGTTTTATTGGAGAACGAAAATTCAGTGACTTTTTAGCGCGCTATTTACCTGCAAAGGGGGGAGCAATTCGCACGGTAGATGGTGAAATAATTGGAAAGCACCATGGACTTATGTATCACACATTAGGACAGCGTAAAGGCTTAGGGATTGGTGGTTTAAAACAAGCTGATGATACACCTTGGTATGTGGTAGATAAAGATTTACAAAATAATGAATTGATTGTTGCACAAGGACATGACCATCCTGCATTATTTTCTGATGGATTAATTGCTAGCCAATTACATTGGGTTGATCGTCAAGTTGTCAGCAAACCTTTTACATGTACCGTTAAAACACGTTATCGTCAGCAAGATATCGCTTGCCAAGTTAATCCTTTATCAGAAGATAAAATTGAAGTGATATTTACTCATCCTGTTGCTGCAGTAACGCCAGGACAATCAGCCGTATTTTATCAAGGAGAAGTATGTCTTGGTGGCGGCATCATTGAAGAGCGAATCATAGGTAGACAGGAGTTGTAAAATGGACAGCAAGTATCATCATATTGCTATTGCACTTGCAGGTGTTGCGCAAAGTGCATTATTAATTCCGCAATTAGCTAATTCAGGAATCTGTAATAGTACATTATACGAACGCTCGATAAAAAGTGTATTTATCACCTCACCCAACACAACATTAGATGTTTATAATGGTATTTACAACATTAAAATTGGGTTACAAACACTGATTGAGCTACTTTCATCTGGACAAAAAGAACAGATGGAAATAATGCGTTATGTTTTTAGTTCTCTAAATATAACCAGTAAATTACTAAAAAATAATGATTCACTAAGTAAGATAGATCAACGATTAAAACACATTACCAGTCTTTATCCTGATTTAAGTGATGAAACAATTGGTGATAATATTGAAGATTTATCCTATTCATTAGCTGGAATTTATTCTGATATTGTCAGCCCTATATCCACCAAAATACAGATAACGGGTAAAGCCAAATTTCTACAGAATGCTTTTGTGCAGGCTAAAGTCAGAACTGCACTTTTGGGCTGTATTCGATCGGCCATCCTATGGTATCAAGTCGGTGGTAGTCGTTTACAGTTTTTGTTTCAGCGCAAACGTATTTGTGATGCAGCGCAACAGCTATTACAAACAATTAATACACCTTATTAACGTATATTTTATATTCGATATTTCAAAATAGTAACGGAGTTAAACCGATGGAATTATCTGCACTTACTGCCCTTTCGCCTATTGATGGCCGTTATGGAGAGAAAACAACACAATTACGTACCATTTTTAGCGAATATGGTTTATTAAAATACCGTGTTCAAGTTGAAGTCCGTTGGTTACAAAAATTAGCATCTCAAGAAAATATTCCTGAAGTTCCAGCATTAAGCCAATTAGCTACTGAGCACCTTAATCAAATCATTGAAAACTTTAATGAGCAAGATGCGAAGCGAATTAAAGAGATAGAAAGAACCACCAATCACGATGTGAAAGCGGTTGAATATTTTTTAAAAGAAAAAGTCAGTAGTAACGAAGAACTGCATGCTATCAATGAATTTATCCATTTTGCATGCACATCCGAAGATATTAACAATTTATCGCATGCGTTGATGCTAAAAACAGCCAGAGAAACGGTCTTACTACCCTATTGGCAACAACTAATTGATAAAATTACTTCACAAGCAAAAGAGTATCGAGATTTACCGTTACTTTCCAGAACACATGGACAACCGGCAACACCATCTACAATTGGTAAAGAGTTCGCCAATGTTGCTTATCGTCTGCAACGTCAATTTAAACAACTCCAATCGATTGAGATTTTAGGTAAAATTAATGGTGCAACAGGAAATTACAATGCACATATGGTTGCTTATCCACAAGTGGACTGGCATAAATTGAGTGAAGAATTTGTTTGCTCATTAGGATTAGAATGGAATCCTTATACCACACAAATTGAACCACATGACTATATTGCCGAGTTTTTTGATTGTGTTGCCCGTTACAATACCATTGTAATTGACTTCGATCGGGATGTATGGGGCTATATTTCATTAAATCATTTTAAACAAAAAACCGTTGCTGGTGAAATTGGTTCATCAACAATGCCACATAAAGTCAATCCAATAGATTTTGAAAATTCAGAAGGTAACTTAGGCATTGCTAACGCGATCATGAACCATTTAGGTAGTAAATTACCAATTTCTCGTTGGCAACGTGATCTTACCGATTCAACCGTTTTACGCAATCTAGGTGTTGGGATTGGTTATGCCGTTATTGCTTATCAATCAACGTTAAAAGGATTAAATAAACTTGAAGTAAATCAAAGCTATTTGCTTGAAGAACTTAATCGTAATTGGGAAGTGTTAGCTGAACCGATACAAACTGTGATGCGCCGTTATGGGATTGAAAAACCATACGAAAAATTAAAAGAGCTAACTCGCGGCAAACGTGTCGATGCTCAAGGTATGCAACTGTTTATTGAATCGTTGGATTTACCTGAGGAAGAAAAAGCACGTTTAAAACAGTTAACACCTGCTAATTATATTGGTTTTGCGACCAGTTTTGTCGATAAGTTATAATGTTTACTGATCATAAAGTATAACAACAACTGTGCTAAGGATTGATTATCAATAATTATCCTTAGTGCTATAAAAATAACAAATTAACCAAACAAAAAGCCTCATTTATAAAATTAGGAAAATGAATTGAAGATTCGTATTGCAACAAGGAAAAGCCCATTAGCGTTATGGCAAGCTAATTTCGTTAAACAAAATCTATTATTAGCACATAAAGATTTAACGGTTGAACTTATTCCAATGGTGACTCAAGGTGATATTATACTTGATAGTCCATTATCAAAAATTGGCGGAAAAGGTCTTTTTGTTAAACAGTTAGAACAAGCAATATTAAATAATGAAGCAGATATTGCGGTTCACTCAATCAAAGACATTCCCGCTCAGTTCCCTGAGGGTTTGATGCTAGCAGCAATTTGCCAAAGAGATGAGGTTCGAGATGCCTTTGTTGCTAATAAATATGCCAGTCTAAATGATTTACCTGAAGGTGCGATTGTTGGTACATCAAGTTTACGGCGCCAATGTCAGTTGCGCAGTCATTATCCCCATTTAATAATTAAAGATCTTCGAGGTAATGTAGGCACACGCCTCAATAAATTGGATGATGGGCAATATGATGCCATAATTCTGGCGTCAGTCGGTTTAAAACGTTTATCTTTAGAACATAGAATAACTCAATACATAGGTACAGATTTAATGTTGCCCGCTGTTGGACAAGGCGCAATTGGTATTGAAAGTCGCACTGACGATAAACAAATATTGGACATTATTTCAGTTCTTGACGATAAAAAAAGTCGAGTTTGTATCCAAGCCGAAAGAGCAATGAATAACGCTTTACAAGGTGGATGCCAAGTACCTATTGCGGGTTATTGCCGGCTGAATAATGATGAATTAACGTTACAAGGTCTGGTGGGTCGTGTAGACGGTTCGAAAATAATTAAACAACAGATAACAGGTTTTATAAACGAAGCCGAATCTTTAGGTGAAAAGCTTGCTAAACAGTTATTAAATCAAGGTGCAGATTTAATTTTAACGGAATTATTAGACGCATGATTTTTGTAACCAGACCCTCTCCGGAAGGTGAAAAATTAAGTGAGTTATTTAACCAAGCCAATCTACCTGCGCAACATTTGCCATTTTTTAAAATTTCACAAGGTCGTGACATTCTACAGTTACAGCATCAGTTAAACCAGCTATTACCCCAAGATATCGTGATAGTGGTTTCCCCCCAAGTAACTCATGCCATTAATCAGTGTTTTACCCATTTGACCTTGCCAAAAAACATTAGTTATTTTGCAATAGGCAAAAAATCTGCACAATTATTTAAGCAATTCACTGAAGTTGAAGTTAATTATCCTGATAGAGAAGACAGTGAAGGATTATTAGTGTTACTTCAACAACAATCAGTAAAACAACGAAATATTTTAATCTTATGTGGTAATTCAGGTCGACCATTACTGGCACAAACGCTAAGGTCTCGCCAAGCCAAAGTAAAATTGATTGAGTGTTATTCTCGCTCTCCCATAACCTATCAACCTGATATCTTATCTGAGCATATCTCACAACAACTCATTATTATTACCAGTATTGAACACCTAAACCAACTTGAATCCTATAGCAGTGATGAACACAAAAAGCAAAGTTATTTACTGGTAACCAGCCAAAGAATTTTTACAAAAGCTAAAGAGTTAACATGGCAAAATGTGTTATTGGTAAAAAGTGCGGATAATCAAACTATTTTTAATGCTGTAAAACAACACTTCCCTGCCTCGTTATAATAAACCTAATAGAGTTGAAAAATGCTTATCGCTTAAATGGCAAGGATAATTATTTTTAAAAAAATTTTGTCGAATAAAATTTTAATATATTGAAAGTAATAGCAAAGCAAGGCTAAAAAAAGTTATTATGGTCGTTTGTTAATTCAAATAGCAAATTTTATTTAAAACTATAATGACTCTATGTCATAATATTGTTAATTATATCAATGCTAAATGAGGTCAGTTATGCCATTACGATATTATGGTGCCAATGCCACACTTTCTACCATCAGCACCTCTTCATTTAGCCAATCTTCCACTATCACTACTTTAGATAAAGCGAAAAAGACTATGAAAGAAGATAATAGAACATCAACAACCGCCCAATCTAGTCCAACAGTTGAAAAAAAAGTTGCATCATCTAATAATGTCAATAAAGCACCTGTATCAAAACTATCCCTTTTAGCTATTGCGCTAACTCTTGGTCTTGGAGGTTTTGTTTTTTATCACGGTCATACACAAGTTGAAAACCAAAAAAAGACGATTGCTAGTTTACAAACTGAATTAGCTAATTTAAAGCAAACCACCAAAGATAGTATTATTCACGATTTACAAAACAATATTACGCAAGCGGTAAACAAACAGAATCAACAGTTTGCAACATTAGAGCAACGAGTTGATGATCAATTGACTGAACAACAAAAAGCACAACAACAATTAACTAATCAGATTAATGATGCATCAAAACTCAATGAGCAAAATATTTATAACCTTAATGAACGCTTATCGTCCATGTCGGCAGCAAATTACAACGTCTGGCTAATTTCTCAAGCTAATTATTTAGTACATTTAGCTGGAAGAAAAATCTGGAATGAGCAAGATTATGCGACCGCTCGGTTATTGTTAAAAAATGCTGATGCAAGTCTTGCACAAGCAAATGATCCGAGTTTAATACCGGCAAGACAAGCAATTACTGAAGATATTAATTCACTGTCTCAGGTGAGTTTTATTGATTATGATGGCATTATCATGAATTTGGTTGGACTTTCAGAATCACTCAATGAACTTCCCTTAGTTGGTAATTATAAACAAATAGATTTAGGCATGACGCAACATGATGATGCCATTGCCTCAACCCAAACAGAACCATCAAATACCCATACGACCAGTGCGCAAGGCGTGAATTCAGAAGCTGATTCTGATAAGGATCATAATGATAAGCAAAGTATTACTTCGTCAATTTCAGATTGGTCCAGTAATTTAATGACGAATACAAAAAACTTTATGGCTAAATTCATTACCATCGAAAACCTCGACGAAAAAGAAAATAACTTCAAAACCTGTTTGTCTAAAGCAGGCTTAGATGAAAAACAGATGCTTAGATGCCAAATTTTTAAAGAACCATTGACGTTAGAACAATCACTTTATCTTCGAGAAAATATTCGTTTTCGTCTTTTAATTGCTGCTCAAGCAGTACCTCGACATCAAGATTTAATCTATCAAAGAGCACTTAGTGATGCTTTACTTTGGGTGAGTGCTTATTTTGATAGTAACGCACCAAGCGTTAAAGCTTTCTTAAATGACCTTGACAATTTGCTCAACCAATCGATTAGTGACCAATCTGTACCTAACAAACTCGAAAGTACCAGTGAGTTAGAAAAACTGATGCAAACTCGTGTTCATTTAATGTTGGCAAAATAGGAGAATAATGATGCTTAAAATATTAATTATTTTCTTAGTGCTAGTGGGTGGATTTTTTCTAGGGCCATTATTACAAGGTCATCAAGGCTCAGCCGTTTTTGAGGTCGCCAATTATAAAATCAGTATGTCATTTATATCCTTTGTGATCTTAGAATTACTGGGTTTACTTTGTTTATACATTTGCTATTGGTTCTTTGAGAAAATCTTTAATTCCAAAACAATGTTGGGCAACTGGTTGCGCTCAAAATCACCTAGAAAATCAGCTAAACGACTTGAGCAAGCACAGCTTTCATTACTTGAAGGGGATTATAAACAAGCCAGTAAATTTTTTATGAAGAGTGCCAAAGCCTCAACCAATACAGCTTTATCGTTCTTACTTGCTGCCCAAACGCAAATTGACAATGATGAAATAATTCCAGCTAATCAATCGTTAGAACAAGCAGCTAAACATTGTCAACCGAACGAATTATTTGCTTTTCAGTTAGTGCAAATCCGTTTGCAAATTAAAAACCGTGAATATGATGCAGCACGAGCAACAATTGAAACTTTATTAAATGAGAAACCTCGTAATCCAGAAGTGTTAAGGCTTGCTGATCAAATCTATTATGATACACAAGATTATCAAGCAATCATTGACCTTATGCCAGCTATGTATAAAGCAGAAGCATTTAGTGAGTCGCAATTAGACCAATTTAAACAAGTTGCCTATGTAAGTCGTATCAAGCAATTATCAACCGATAATGATCCATTAGCCTTAATAAAATGGTGGAATTCACAACCTAAGGCGATTGTTAATAATGTTGCCTATAAAAGAGCGATGGCAAATTATCTTAATCAATTAGGGCAAACGGCTGAAGCAGATAAAATCCTCAGAACAATTAACAAATTAGAATTGAAAGAAAGAACATAAAAAAACAGGGCGTTTGCCCTGTCTTTTTTTGTTCCTATTTATCATTAAACCAAGAAATACCGAATGACCGCCATAGAGCACATACCAACAATTACAATCCACATTAAATTTTTAGTCAAAATGGCAATCAACGTAGTTGGTATAGCCGCTAAACAATACTCAATGTTAAAAACAGGAAATTCGTCTTGTTTGGCAATAAAAAGATTTTGCACAAAAAGAGCCGTTAAAATACATAAAGGTACATAAGATAAGAATCGGATAACGATTTCAGGCAATTGCACTTTTCGTACTAGTATAAATGGAATTACTCTCGGCAGCCAAGTAACAAGTCCACACCCTAAAATAATTAATAAACTATATGTGGTCATGCTTTACGCTCCATTGCAACGCCCATAAAACAACCTGCGAATGTGCTGATAAGTATAGCCATTTCAGAAGAAATAAATCGTAATAACAGTACCAATAAAACACTCACCGTTAACATCGCAATAACTCGATTTCTTAAACGTTTAGTTTTATCGCCAATTAACTGTAAATACAAAAGCCCGATAAACATAGCCACTAAAGCGTAATCTAACCCAAATTTTGTTGGATCGGGTAACCACTCACCAATTAGGGCACCAATGAAACAGGATAAAATCCAAGTAATATAAGCGGTTAAATTTAGTCCATGCATCCATGCAGCATTAATAGGCTCTTTATTAGCGATTGCATTCATTGCCACGGCAAAACTCTCATCGGTTAATAAGCTACCAATCCCAATATTGTTAAGTAAGGAGTATTTTCGAAAAGTCGGTGCGGTTGCCATACTCATTAAAAAATGGCGAGAATTGACTAAAAATACCGTAAAAATAATAGCTGAAATAGGTGTAGCAACTAACATTAATCCAGAAACAATAAATTGTGATGCTCCAGCATAAATAATTACGGCCAATAACGTGATTTCTAATACAGATAAATGTGCAGATTTGCCAACAACACCAGCAGCAATACCGATACCAATGTAACCTAATAAAGTTGGGATACAAGCGTAAACACCATCTTTAAATGTTAATGACATGTTCTTTCCTTAATATAATAACTGTACCACTAATGAATAATTATAATTTTTTGTAAAAAAGTTTCAGGTTAAGCATACGTTTCAGTATATTTTTTTAATTAATTTTAACTTAGCATAAACTTATACCAACTAAATAGCCTGCATAATAATATGAGAAAACTATCGTTAAAGTTTGTTATAATATCGCCAAACTCGTTTTTATGACAATAAAATAACTTAATATTAATTAAAGTGGCAATCAAATATATGTATACTGGAACGCTATTTATTATCTCAGCGCCAAGTGGTGCAGGTAAATCAAGTTTAATTCGAGCTTACTTAGAGCAAAAAGATCATCATCCTGCTAAAGTTTCTATTTCTCATACCACGCGTAATCCAAGACCAGGAGAATTACATGGCACACATTACTATTTTGTCGATCACAAACATTTTGAGTCATTAATTGATGAGCAAGCATTTGTAGAATACGCTCATGTGTTTGAAAACTATTATGGAACCTCTAAAGCTGAGATTGAACAAAGTTTGTCACAAGGTATTAATGTATTTTTGGATATTGATTGGCAAGGAGCACAACAAGTAAGGGAAAAAATGCCACAAGCAAAAAGCATATTCATTTTACCGCCATCACTCAAAGAGCTTGAAAATCGCCTAATTAAACGTGGCCAAGATGATGCAACTGTTATTAATAAAAGAATGCAAAAAGCCCAAGCTGAAATTTCACATTATAATGAATATGATTACATTATCATTAATGATGATTTTGAATGTTCTTTAAATGCATTAAATTCTATTATCAACGCAGCCAGTTTAGAGCAACCAAAACAAGCCTTAGCCAATCAACAATTACTCAAGGAATTGCTTGCTGAATAATTAATTATCGATCTGCACTAAATCACTAAATAAAGTTAGATATTTATTTGCATTAATTATTAGAGTGTTGCAGAGGAGTCACAATAGTAATTTTACAAAACTATAAACCTTAGTTGATGTAAAAAAGTTGATGTAAAAAATTAGTCGATCGCCGATATGAATCGGCGATTTTATGAGTCAATAAAATTAGTTACCTAATGCTTTATCCGCCTGATCATTTTGGATCAGCTCAATTTTATAACCATCTGGATCTTCAATAAAAGCGATGATAGTTTTACCACCTTTAACGGGCCCCGCTTCACGTGTAACTTTACCACCCGCTTGTTTTACATCATTACACATTTTAGCAACATCATCCACACCAATGGCAATATGGCCAAAAGCATCACCATGATTATATAGCTCTGTGCCCCAATTGTAGGTAAGTTCTATAACTGAACTGGAAGTTTCATCACCATAACCAACAAATGCGAGAGAATATTTATATTCTGTATTTTCACTGGTTCTTAATAGTTTCATTCCCATTACACGAGTATAAAAATCAATAGCACGTTGTAAATCTCCAACTCGAATCATAGTATGTAATATACGCATTGCTTTATTGTTCCTTTTAATAGTTAACTGCACCAACTGATTTTATCTGTTAGTGATTATACAGGCAAATATTTTATATTTAGATTAGAGTTTGATTTAGAAATTGCATTGAAATGGGAAATTTTTAGAGAAGTAATTAATGGTTAACTTGGAGAGATTATTATGCTAATAGCATAACTCAAATTTAAACTTCAACTTTCGCTCACTTATCAAGCAAGCGAAAGTTAAGACTAACAGTTGTTAAAACTATTGATTATTATAAGAACGTCCATAGCGTGGAGAGGCGCTTATTTGTTTACCATTACTTACTAAACGAACATGTTGGCCTGCATAAAATTCATTAGGAGAGCCTTTTTGCACGATAACAATATTACCGCCGTTTTCTCGCTCAATTTCTAATTCGACAGCATTTGTTTGGCTAGTTTTATCTTCAATTGCACTGCCAATTACTGCACCACCAATAGCGCCTGTCGCAATCGCTAAAGCTCTACCGGTACCATTACCAATGGTATTACCTAACACACCGCCAATCACAGCCCCACCTAGTGAGCCGACAACGTTTTCATTTTTACCATTTGTAGCGTTGGCTTGAATTTTGACTGGACGTACAGATACGACAGTACCATAACTAACTTGTTGAACTTGTTTTGCTTGATCAGTTGTGTAAACATCACCTGAATATATATCACTATTGGTGCAACCAGAGAGAAGTGAAACTAATATAGCTGCTGTGACAATTTTTTTCATAATTTATTCCTCATATTATTGAGCATGAGCAAGCTCACACTTTTTAAGCATAATATTCTTTTACAAAAACGACAATATGCTTTTCATTATTTTATCAAATGATAATATTATTTATTATCAAGTTGGGTTATACTCAGCTCAATAGTTTATCTACCATACAATTAGTATATGAAACGGTTATTTTTTCATTTAATATTATCAGTTATGATATCCGCCTGTCATAATATAAACTAATAACAGAAACTAAAAAAGCAATAGCCTAATCAATAAATGCTACTTGCTTGTCTAATGAAGTAAACAACAATTTACATTAACCCGACAACTTTGCAATGCAAACGAGTCCAGTAAATTAATTTAATAGGCATAACTAACATAATGAAAACTATCGAAATTGACGAAGAATTATACCATTTTATCGCATCACAAACAAAACATATTGGTGAAGATGCATCCAGTATTTTGCGACGTTTATTAAAAATAAATCAACCCGTTAAAGCTAAGACTAACATTGTTTCTCAACCTGAAACTCAATATACATTATTTAATGATTTATTAGATAGTGATTTGTTTATTAACGAAAAGTCAATCATTAGCCGTTTTATATTACTACTTGGCGCACTTTATAACTATAATCCCGCCCTTTTTTCGATAGCGGCCACTTCTTTACATGGTAGTAAACGACAATATTTAGCAAAAGATAAAAAATCTTTAGAAACATCAGGTAAAAATACCAAGCCTCGCGAAGTTATCGGAACACCTTATTGGGTTATTAGTAATACTAATACGGCTAGAAAAATGTATATACTAGAATCAATAATGAGTGATATGGGCATTTCAGAAAGTATGATAAACCAAGTTATTAATATTTTTTCAGCACAAATAAAATAAAACATTCACTATATATATTAAATAGCTAACAATTGCTAACATAAATATAAATTTGGATGTGGATATAAAATTTTGGAAAAAGGAGTATAAAATGGCAAATCACAGCCGAGCAGGATTATTAGCAAAGCCAGCCGATTTGATTAATGTTGAAACTTTGAAAAATAATTATTATCAGATTAGCCCTAACCCAGAAAATGCCAGTCAATTAGTGATTTTTGGCACCTCAGGTCATCGAGGTAGTGCAAATAAAGGTACATTTAATGAGGCGCATATTTTAGCTGTTGCTCAAGCAATCGCCGAATACCGTAAAGCCAACAATGTCACAGGTCCGTGTTTTATTGGTCAAGATTCACATGCTCTGTCCGAATTAGCTTTAAAATCTGTGCTTGAAGTTTTCGTTGCAAACGAGCAAACGGTAATTATCGCGCGTGATTGGGGATATACGCCGACACCAGTTATTTCACATGCCATTCTGACTTTTAATCAAGATAAACAATCACAACTTGCCGACGGTATTGTCATTACCCCTTCACATAACCCCCCTGAAGATGGTGGTATAAAATATAATCCTACTAATGGTGGACCGGCTGATACCGATATTACGAAACAGATAGAAAATCGCGCTAATGAATTACTCAAAAACAACCTTAATGGTGTAAAGCGTGTTACGTTAGAAAAAGCACTTAATTCATCTTATATTCATACCAAAGAATATGAAACAGATTATGTTAATGATCTGGAAAATATTTTAGATTTGGCATTAATTAAATCCTCAAATTTAAATATAGGTGTCGATCCATTAGGTGGTGCGAGTGTCACTTATTGGCCGCGTATTGCTGAAAAATATGGTATAAACCTCAATATTGTTAATAATAAAATTGACCCGACTTTTAGTTTTATGCATTTGGATCATGATGAAGTGATTAGAATGGATTGCTCCAGCCAATGGGCAATGGCGGGTTTATTAGAGTTAAAAGATAAGTTTGATTTAGCATTTGGTAACGATACGGATTCTGACCGTCATGGAATTGTAACGCCTAAAGGATTAATGAA
Organism: Gilliamella sp. W8136; assembly: GCF_016101285.1. Classification (NCBI taxonomy): domain Bacteria; kingdom Pseudomonadati; phylum Pseudomonadota; class Gammaproteobacteria; order Orbales; family Orbaceae; genus Gilliamella; species Gilliamella sp. W8136. The sequence continues at coordinate 28,696 of NZ_JACFQU010000013.1, read as the reverse complement.
CCCTAACGCTTATCTTTCAACTTGCGTTAACTATCTTTTCCAAAATCGCCCACAATGGAACAAAGATATTGCTATTGGTAAAACATTGGTCACCAGTTCAATGATAGATCGCGTAGCAAATAGCCTTAATAAAACATACTTAGAGTACCCAGTGGGTTTTAAATGGTATGCTGATGCGCTTTATAACGGCAAATTAGGATTTGCGGGTGAAGAGAGCGCGGGCGCATCGTTTTTAAGAACAAACGGCAAAGTTTGGACAACAGATAAAGACGGTATTATTCTTTGTTTGCTTGCTGCTGAAATGACAGCTAAAATCGGCAAAAATCCTCAAGAACAATACCAAGAACTTGAAGACAAATTTGGGGTATCTTATTATGGACGGATTCAAGCTCCTGCAACGTTTAGTGAAAAACAAAAACTATCTAAACTTGATGCAAGTCAGTTAACCACTGACAAACTTGGAGGAGAAAAGATAACCCAGTGCTTAACCACAGCACCCGCTAACAATGCACCAATCGGTGGACTAAAAGTTATCACAGAAAATGGTTGGTTTGCCGCTCGTCCATCAGGTACGGAAGATGCATATAAAATTTATGCTGAAAGCTTTATCAGTAATGATCATTTAGCGACTTTACAGAAAGAAGCACAAGAAATCGTAGCCAAGGCAATAAAATAACCATATCAAAGACGGTTATTTAAACCCCCAAAAAAAGAAAAAATAGCAGTCGTTATGGCTGCTATTTTTTTTTTATAAAAAAAACATTTCTAATTATTTTTTTCAGTAAAATTATTAGAAATTCTTGTAATGAAAGTTACCATTAAAAAGATGATTCTGAGCACTTTGAATTATTATTTTTTGGGTTGGAATAATAAGGTGTTTATTGAAATGAAAGAACCTGACAAAGAATTTGGTTAATATTGGAAAGATTGCAACTTTTATTGAGAGTTATAAAATAACCTATTGATAATTATAAAATTTAATATTAACCTAATGAATTATTTATATTACCGATTTTTAAAATTACTATTCTTAAAAAATAAATCTTTATATTTAAAAAATCTCGTTAATTTGTATTAAAATATTGCAATCTTGAAATTTCAAAAATATTTAGTCCGCTTCTCCTGGTAATTTTTCGTTTTCACCAATTTTAATAATTTCCGAAGCCGTTTTACCATTAATTTTGTTCTTGATAATCGCTTGTTTCTTTTTATCGTCACCCGCAGCTTCAATAGCTGAATTAATCATAATTCTACCCATTGAAATATTAAACGATTGTAACCGATCACCTTCAAGTTCACTTACCATATCAGATATCGATTTTTTTAGATTTTCTGGGGATGATGCATCAATGGTTTTATCACCACAACCAGTTAACAATACTACTGAAATTAACACAAATAATAACTTTCTCATTTTCTATTTCCATTTATCTTTATAATATACTGATTATTACTTAATGTTATAGGTAATTTAATTACAGATCAAATTATTTACGAAAAAAAATAACTCCAAAACTTATTAATTTTATTAAATTTATTAAATTTTTAAAACAGAATATCAAAAATTATATATGTGAGTATCAATTAAATTTTTAACTTATAATTTGGTAGGATTTTTCATTAAAACGATAACGATGAGATAGCCTAAGTTACATTGACAACTAATCAATTAAAAATACACAAACCAATAGCAATAAAAGAATTTGTACTGAATGACAATGTTATGCATTATAAGGAATATTTTGTAAAAAATATTCAGGAGTCTATACCGTTTCATTTTTTTATCTTCAATTCAATATTTAAGTATGAATCATGGTTAAAACAAAGAAAGATAAAAAATACGCTGTTGTAATACCATTGATTAAAGGGACTTAAGAAGTCCCTTTAGTTTTGAAAAATTTTAATGATGATAGGCAATACCTAATTTAAAATGCCTAAAATCAAACTACGCTAGAAAAGAGATATAATTAAATTATACCCCTGCTCGATAGTTAGGCGGCTCTTTGGTAATTAAAACATCATGTACGTGGCTTTCTTTCATACCTGCGCCAGTGATACGATAGAATTTCGATTTAGTGCGTAACTCATCAATGGTTGCACAACCCGTTAATCCCATACAAGAACGTAATCCACCCATTTGTTGGTGGATGATTTCCTTTAAGAAACCTTTATAAGCAATACGCCCTTCGATACCTTCTGGTACGAGTTTATCAGCAGCATTATCCGTTTGGAAATAGCGATCGGACGATCCTTTGGCCATTGCACCAAGTGATCCCATACCACGATAAGATTTATAAGCTCGACCTTGGAACAATTCAATTTCGCCAGGAGCTTCTTCAGTGCCAGCAAACATAGAACCGACCATCACACAAGCAGCACCCGCAGCTATGGCTTTGGCAATATCTCCAGAAAAACGAATACCGCCATCGGCAATAACTGGAATATTGTGTTTTTGTGCCATCTCAACGGCATCCATAATTGCACTAATTTGTGGTACACCCACGCCAGTAACAATGCGAGTAGTACAAATTGAACCTGGACCTATCCCTACTTTAACAGCATTTACGCCAGCATCAATAAGTGCTTTAGCGCCCTCTGCTGTAGCGACATTACCTCCGATAATTTGTAGATCAGGATAGGCTTTTCGAGCTTGACGAATACGCTCTAACACCCCCTCAGAGTGTCCATGCGATGAATCAATTAATAACACATCAACGCCAGCTTCAACTAATGCAGCAATACGTTCTTCATTTCCTGCCCCCGCACCCACTGCGGCTCCCACACGCAAGCGCCCTTTTTCATCTTTACATGCATTAGGTTTTTGTTCAGCTTTATTATAATCTTTGACGGTGATCATACCTTTAAGATGAAATTTCGAATCAACAACTAACACTTTTTCGACGCGATGTTCATGCATTTTTTTTAACACAATTTCACGCTGTTCGCCTTCTTTTACCGTAACTAAACGTTCTTTCGGCGTCATTACCGCAGTAACGGGCAGTGATAAATCAGTTGCAAATCGAACATCTCGTGCAGTTATAATACCCACTAATTCTTGTGACTCAGTCACAACTGGAAAACCAGCAAATCCATATTCTTTCGCTAAATCGATTACTTGTTTGATAGTGGCTGTTGGTAAGACAGTTACCGGATCTTGTACAATCCCGCTTTCATGTTTTTTCACTCGTCTTACATGATTAGCTTGGTTTTCAATTGACATATTTTTATGAATAAAACCAATTCCACCTTCTTGCGCGAGTGCAATGGCTAAATCAGACTCAGTAACGGTATCCATTGCTGCTGAAAGCATTGGAATATTTAGTTTAATGGTTTGGGTAAGTTGCGTACTGATATCAGCAGTATTCGGTAAAACAGTGGAATGGGCTGGGACTAATAACACGTCATCAAACGTGAGGGCTTCTTTTACTATACGAGACATGACAATATTCACCATTGAGTTGAGTTGTTGATAAAATATTGCCGATGCATTCTACTCACTTTTGCGCAAAAAGACCAGCGGTATTTAAGAAAAATTCCTTAGCAGAATTATCCACTAAGGAAAAAATAAAAATGCGGTAAATTAGATAAATATATTGATCGCTAAACAACCTACCAATCCACACACCGAAATGACCGTTTCTAACAATGACCACGATTTCATAGTTTCGGTGATACTAAGGTTAAAATATTCTTTAAACAACCAAAATCCAGGATCATTAACATGAGAAAACACCACGCTACCTGCTCCAGTCGCAATCACCATCAATTCCGGACTCACGCCGGTAGAAGCGATTAATGGGAATACAATGCCACCTGCAGTTAATGCCGCAACCGTTGCCGAACCAAGAGCTAATCGCAATAATGCAGCAATTAACCAAGCCATAATAAGTGGTGATATATTAGATGCATGCATCATCTCTTCAATATAAACTTTAACGCCACTATCAACTAAAACTTGTTTAAAGGCGCCACCTCCACCAATAATCAATAACATCATGGCGATGATTTTAATTGAATCCGCTAAAGTCGTATTAATTTGAGCCATTGAACGACCACGGAAAATGCCAAAGGTAAACACGGCGACAATAACTGAAATCAATGTAGCGATAATTGGATCACCAAAGAATTCAACATAAGGCAGAATCAAATGCCCTTTAGGTAAAGTCATTTCACATACCGCTCGAATTGACATGAGTACAACTGGAATTAAAGCAGTAAATACACTGACAACAAAACTTGGCATCTGTTCATCAGTAAATTGTTTTGAATTATACAATCCGTCTTCAATCGGATGATTAATGGCTCGTATAAAAGGCATTTTGGCAAGTACAGGACCGGCTAAAATTACAGTTGGAATACCTATGATGGTACCGTAAAGTAAAGTGCGTCCCATATCAGCATTAAATATTTCGGCGATAGCCGTTGGTCCAGGGTGAGGAGGTAAAAAACCATGAGTAACAGATAAGGCAGCCGCCATAGGAATACCAATATATAATGGGGAGATACGAAGGGTTGCTGCAATGGTTAATACAAGCGGTAGCAATAAAACAAAACCTACCTCATAAAATAAGGCAAAACCAACAATAAAGCCCGTTAGGGTAACAGCCCATTGTATTTTTTTATCACCAAACGTATTAATTAACGTTGTTGCAATGCGCTGTGCACCACCACAATCCGCTAATAGTTTGCCCAGCATGGCACCAAAACCCATAATTAATGCTAAGCTACCCAGTGTTCCCCCTACTCCATTTTTTATGGATTGAACCACTGCCATTACGGGCATACCTTCCATGATACCAACACTTAAGGCAACAAGAATCAAGGCAATAAAACCATTGACACGCAGCGGCAACATTAAGATAAGTAATAAAGCTACGCCTATAGCTATAATGATTAACGGCATGAATATTTCCTCTAGAATAATCTGACATGTTATCGGTAACATTCGGGATTATAGAGGAAAATAAAAAAAATAATGGAAAAAATGTCTAAAATGAGAATTAGATCACATTTTACAAATTTGAGGTTTTTTGAGCTGTCAAAATGTAATTAACATCAATGTTTGGTCCCAATTTAAATTCATTTTTAAGTATGTGATATTCCATGCCGATGATATCTTCAACATCCAATTTCGCTTGCTCTACCCAATTCATTAATTCTGATGGACGAATGAATCGGTTAAAATCATGAGTCCCTTTTGGTACCATTCGAGCGATGTATTCTGCGCCATAAATTAGCAATAATTTAGCTTTGTGATTACGATTTATAGTAGATAAAAAGAGTTTGCCATTCGGTTTAAGTAGCGTTGCACAAGCTTGGATAATCGAAAATGGATCCGGCACGTGTTCTAATAATTCCATACAAGTAATTACATCATAATGAGCGGGATGTTCTTTAGCATGATCTTCAACGGTTTGCTTTTGGTAACTAATAACTAGGTTATTTTCTTTTGCATGAAGCTGGGCAACTGCTAGTGATTCATCTGCCAGATCAATCGCTGTAACATCAGCGCCAAATTTTGCAAGACTTTCGGATAGAATGCCTCCCCCACAGCCGACATCTAACACTCGTTTGTTTTCTAAACAACCTACCTGTTGTTTAATATAATCCACACGTAAAGGATTAATAATATGGAGAGGTCTGCATTTGCCATTTGGATCCCACCACTGAGCTGCTAACTGAGAAAATTTACTTATTTCATTGAAATCAATATTTTGTGTCATGGGATCTTATTTATCCAAAAATTTAATTAATCAGACTCTATTTTATGTCATGGCCGGCATGAATAAAAGAATAAAATTAAATGCAATATCAATAAAATATGAGTGAGTGATAAGTATATTTAAAATAAAATCTTAATATAATCAATATAATAAAATTTATCACAATAAATAATTCTAATGTAAAAATAGACAGTCACATTAAAATTTATAATGATTTCTTGTTTCCCCTTGTTTTTCATGGCATGATTTGCAATTTTATGCTTTTAATAAAGTAATGGTTACACATTAATTAAAGCGACAATTAAATAATTATTTTGAGGGCAAGGTAAATATTCATGAGTACAGGTACTATGAAAAAAAGTCACTCCCAGTGGAGCTCACGCATGGGATTCATGCTTGCTGCGGCTGGTTCTGCTGTTGGGTTAGGAAACATCTGGAAGTTTCCATATATGGCGGGTGAAATGGGCGGTTCAGCCTTTGTATTGACCTATTTACTGTTTATGTTTTTAATTGGTTTACCAATTTTGGTTTTAGAATGGTTAATTGGTCGTCGTGGCCAAAAAAATCCAATTCATACTATGGAAGATGTCGCAGTTTCAGAAGGTCGATCTAAATTATGGAAATGGGTGGGTATTATTGGTGTACTCGGCTCATTTTTAATTCTTTCATTTTATAGTGTGATTGGTGGCTGGGCAACCGATTATATCTTTTTAGCAATTAAAGGGACTTTTAATGGTGTTGATGGTGCAGGCACTGGTCAAATCTTTAGCAATTTTCTTGGCAACGTTAACAGCCTATTAATATGGCATACCGTTTTTATGGCGGCTAATACCCTTATTGTTGCTTTGGGCGTTGGCGCGGGTTTAGAGCGTTCATGTAAAGTCATGATGCCAGGCTTAGGCATATTGCTATTGGTATTAGTTGGTTATGCCGCTTATGTGAGTGGTCCATCTTTCGGTCAAGCATTTAAATTCTTATTTACCCCAAATCTGTCAGCGCTAAATGGCACCGCAATTTTAGCAGCATTAGGTCATGCCTTTTTTAGCTTATCATTAGGTATGGGCATAATGATGGCGTACGGTTCTTACCTTGGTAAAGATGTAAATTTACTATCAACCGCGCGTACTGTGGTGATTTTAGATGTAATAGTAGCAATGCTATCGGGTATGGCGATATTCCCACTCGTCTTTGCCAACGGTTTAGAAGCGGGTTCCGGTCCTGGGCTTATTTTTGTTACACTTCCAATTGCCTTTGGTAATATGGCTGGTGGTGCTATTTTAGGTTGTTTATTCTTTATTTTCTTAACTTTTGCTGCGTTAACTTCTTCAATATCATTGCTTGAACCAACAGTTGAACTATTAGAAGAAAAAACCCATATGGGACGTAAAACAGCAACAGTGGTAAGCAGTGTTTTCATCTGGGCGTTAGGTATTGCTTGTATTTTGTCATTTAATGAATGGTCAAACGTAAAATTATTTGATAAAAATATTTTTGATTTGCTGGATTATTTAACGAGTAAAATCATGTTACCTGTTACCGGTTTAGGTACGGTAGTGTTTGGAGCATGGATGATGAATCAAAAACGTATCCGTGAAGAGTTAAACTTAAATGAATTTTGGTTCAATATTTGGACGGTATTATCTCGATTTATTGTTCCTGTTGCGGTGATTTTGATTCTTATTTATGGATTTATTTAAATAATAACAAAATTATATAATACCTATATTATAAGCCTTGATATCCATCAAGGCTTTTTTACCCCCCTTATTTAACAAAAAACAGACAAACAATTAATAAATTTTACTAACTTGTATTGAAATCCTATTTTTTATTCCCATATAGCAATACAACAATAAATCAAACCATTATATTAATATTATTCAGTAAATATTAACGACTAAAGCTGCATAATAAATCGATAAAAATCATATAGTTTTGTCGATAATAACGTTATGCAGCAGATAGCGTGAATTGAATTAACTAAATATAGTAGAGGAACTAGTCAATGAGTAAGCAAGGCACTGAAACTCGTGGATTTCAATCTGAAGTTAAACAAATTCTACATTTAATGATCCATTCTTTATATTCCAATAAAGAAATCTTTTTAAGAGAGTTAATTTCCAATGCATCTGATGCAGCCGATAAACTTCGTTTCAAAGCATTAGAAAACCCAGATTTATATGCAGGTGACGGCGAACTTGGTGTGCGCATTTGGGTAAATAAAGAAGCAGGTACCCTATCAATTTCTGATAATGGTATTGGTATGACACGTGATGAAGTCATTGAAAACTTAGGAACCATTGCAAAATCAGGCACTAAAGCATTTTTAGAATCCATTGGAAGCGATCAAGCTAAAGATAGCCAATTAATCGGTCAATTCGGGGTTGGTTTTTACTCTGCCTTTATTGTTGCCGACAAAGTTACAGTGAGAACCCGTGCAGCAACCGCCAAAGCTGACCAAGCCGTTATGTGGGAATCAGCGGGAGAAGGTGAATATACCATTTCAGATGATAATAAAGAAACTCGCGGTACCGAAATCACTTTACATTTGAAAGAAGATGAAAAAGAGTTTTTAGATGATTGGCGTCTACGTTCCATTATCAGCAAATATTCTGATCACATTTCATTACCTGTTGAAGTGCAAACTACCGATGAAGAAAGTAAAGAAGTCAAATGGGAAAAAGTTAATAAAGCTCAAGCACTTTGGACACGTAGTAAATCTGATATCACTGATGAAGAGTATAAAGAATTTTATAAACACCTATCACATGATTATGCTGATCCATTAAGTTGGAGCCATAACCGAGTTGAAGGTAAACAAGAGTATACCAGTTTACTGTATATTCCAGCTAAAGCACCGTGGGATATGTGGAATCGTGATAATAAACACGGATTAAAATTATATGTTCAACGTGTATTTATTATGGATGATGCGGAACAATTCATGCCAAACTATTTACGTTTTGTGAAAGGTTTAATTGATTCAAATGATCTTCCATTAAATGTATCGCGTGAAATTCTACAAGATAATAAAATTACCCAAAGTTTACGTAACGCGTGTACTAAACGCGTACTACAAATGCTTGAAAAATTAGCCAAAGATGATAAAGAACAATATCAACAGTTCTGGGGTGAATTTGGTTTAGTATTAAAAGAAGGGACAGGTGAAGACTTTGCTAACCGTGAAGCGATAGCTAAATTATTACGTTTTGCTTCAACCCACACGGATAGTGATGCACAAACTGTATCGTTAGAAGATTACATCAGCCGTATGCAAGACGGTCAAGAAAAGATTTACTACATTACAGCAGACAGCTATGGTGCTGCAAATTACAGCCCTCACTTAGAGCTATTCCGTAAAAAAGGTATTGAAGTATTGTTATTATCCGATCGTATTGATGAATGGATGATGAGCAACTTAACTGAATTTGATGGCAAACAATTCCAATCAGTAAGTAAATCAGATGAATCTATTGAAAAACTGGCTGATCAAGATAGTGAAGAACAAAAACAAGTTGAAAAAGAACTTGAGCCATTTATTGAAAGAGTCAAAACAGTATTAGGTGATAAAGTTAAGGAAGTTAAAATAACTCATCGTTTAACTAACACACCTGCTGTTGTCACAACCGCAGCGGATGAAATGAGCACACAGATGGCCAAATTGTTTGCTGCTGCTGGACAAAAAGCACCTGATATCAAATATACGTTTGAAATTAATCCAGATCATAAACTGGTGAAACGTATAGCAGATACTCAAGAAGAAAGTGAGTTCACTGATTGGGTTGAGTTATTACTTGATCAAGCATTACTTGCTGAAAAAGGTTCATTAAGTGATCCAAGTAAATTTATTCAAACTATGAATAAGTTATTAGCACAAGAATAAATAAAACATAAAATTGCGCCCCGATAAGATTGACTTAATCGGGGCTTTTTTATAGGTACTTTGGTTCATTGATAGAAAAAGAATTTATTGGCAACTAAATTCTGGCAAAAGTTTGATATTAATCACACTTTTTTAATTTTCTGCTTTTCATTTTCATTTAGCAATTCATAATAAAAAAATTTAAAAATTAACCTTAATTCAATGAAAGTTCATAAAATATTAAATAATAATGTAATTGTTACACTGGATGATAAAGGAAAAGAGTTAATCCTTACCGGGCGAGGTATTGGTTTTAAAAAACGTGAAGGGGATTTAATCGACATCAATCTGATTGAAAAACAATTTTCGTTAGATAATAAAGATATATTACCTAAATTTAATGAATTACTTTCTGAAATTCCATTGGAGGTGTTAACCACTTCTCAAATTATAATCAATCATGCTAAAGAATTTATGGAAAGTAAACTGCAAGACAGTATTTATATTTCACTCACTGATCACATCCATTTTGCTATTGAACGCCACAAACAAGGATTTGATATTCCTAATGGCTTTTTATGGGAAATCAAAAAATTCTATCCGAAAGAGTTCCAAATTGGTCTTTATGCATTATCCGTCATAAAAAAACGCCTTGGAATAGAACTACCGGAAGATGAAGCGGGCTTTATTACCTTTCATATTATTAATGCACAACTAAATGGCACCATGCCCAATATTGTCAATATGACCAAAATCATGCGCGAAATACTTAATATTGTTAAATATCATTTCCGCATTGAATATGACGAAGATTGCCTCTCTTATCAACGATTTGTAACACATTTAAAATTTTTTGCGCAACGAATATTAAGTAAAGGAACACAAACGCAACAAGATTCTTCCCTGTATGAAATTGTTCGCCAAAAATATGATCAAGCTTACTTATGCACTAAACAAATTGATTTACATCTGATTCAACAATATCAACACCCTCTTACGGATGATGAAAGTTTATACTTAACTATTCATATAGAACGGTTGAGAACTGAATTAAAAAAATCATAAATGTGAGATATATCACAATTTATTAATCACAGTCTGAGAAGACATACCATACCATAAAAAATTATGCTAACCTAAATATCTCATTTACTGGATTGTCATTGCATAGTAAATTATTACTATGCAAGCAAAACCTAGATCTCTTGGTAATAAGAGATCTAGGTTTTTTTTTGCGCTATTTAAGCGTTAAACAAATAAGGATAAGGAATGAAAAACAAAGAACTTGCCGAATCAATCATTAATAAAGTTGGTGGAAAAGACAATATCACAAGTCTAGTTCATTGTGCTACTCGTTTACGTTTTGTATTAAATGATGACAGTAAAGCTGATGCAGAATCACTCAAAAAACAAAAAGGTGTGATTACTGTAGTAAAAAGCGGTGGACAATTTCAAGTAGTCATTGGCAATCATGTTGCCGATGTATTCAGTGACATAATGCAATTAACCAATCTTAATGAAAATCATATAACCAATACTGCCCCTGATCAAAAAATGGGATTCTTTTCAAAACTAATTGATTTAGTTTCCGGTATTTTTATTCCAGCGTTAGTTGTAATTGTCGCTGGAGGTATTTTTAAGGGAGTAATCGCTTTATTGCAAGTATTAGAGATTGTCAATGCAGATTCTCAAACTTATAACTACTTGTTCGCAATTGCCGATGCGCCATTTTACTATTTACCGGTCATTTTAGGTTTTTCAGCTGTTAAAAAGTTTGGGGGAAATCCCTACGTTGGTATGGCATTAGGTGGAGCATTAGTTCATCCCAATATTGTTGGCATGCTAGGTGATGCATTTGAACTACAAACTTCATTATTTATGATACCTGTTAAATTAATTCCTTACAAATCATCAGTGTTCCCTATCATCATTGCTAGCTGGTTCTATTCGTTATTGGAACGTAATTTTAACAAGATCATGCATGATTCATTTAAAAAATTCATTGCCCCATTGCTTGGTATCATCATTACCGTACCATTAACGTTTGCCGTCATTGGTCCTGTTGTAGCATTTTTAAGTAATATTGTGGCTGATGGTATCATCTACGTTTATCAACTTAACTCGGTAATTGCATCGATGATTTTAGCCGGACTTTGGCAAGTGATGGTTATTTTTGGCATTCATTGGGGGATGGTACCATTCGCGATGAACAATTTTAACGTTTACAACGAAGATTTTATGATGCCTATCTTGTTCCCTGCAGTATTTGCACAAGTCGGTGCAGTATTAGCGGTCATGTTACGCAGTAAAGACCCACAAATGAAAGCGTTAGCCAGTTCGTCGGTATTATCAGGCATTTTTGGTGTAACAGAACCGGCTATCTATGGAATTAACTTACCATTAAAACGCCCATTTGTGATCGGCTGTATCTCAGCAATGATTGGCGGTGGTATTGTTGGTTATTACCATTCGGTTATCTATTCGTTCAGTTTTATTAGTATTTTCTCATTCTTACAATTAATTCCTCCAACAGGAATTAATGAAAAATTCTATGCGGTGGTATTTGGTTCTCTCATTTCATTCGGTGTTTCTACAACGGTAACTTACCTGTTTGGTATACCAAAAGATAAAAAAGCAACCGATGAAAATCAACCGCAAAACAATGAAGATAAAAAACAAACCGATGAAGTTAAACAAGTCGAAACTATCACTATTTCAAGCCCAATGACAGGTAAAGTGATTCCATTAACTCAAGTTAATGATCCTACTTTTGCTGGTGAACTAATGGGTAAAGGTTCGGCAATCATCCCAACAATTGGTCAAGCATTAGCGCCAGAAGACGGTGAAGTGGTATCTCTATTTAGAACCAAACATGCTATTGGATTTGTAACTCATTCAGGTGCAGAAATACTCATCCATATCGGTATCGACACCGTTAAATTAGATGGACAACATTTTGAAGCACATGTTGAAGCAGGTAGTAAAGTTAAAAAAGGCGATCTGTTAGTCAGCTTTGATATTGATGCCATTAAACAAGCTGGATTTGAAGTCACTACCCCAATAATCATAACTAACAGTGATGACTATAAAGATGTGCAAACTATTTTTATGCAAGATGATATTCAAGCTGGCGATGCATTACTAGCATTAAACAAATCCGAAAATAAGGAGTAATACATGTCTAAACTATTTCCTAGTGATTTTTTATGGGGCGGCGCAATTGCTGCCAACCAAGTTGAAGGCGCATACCGAGAAGGCGGTAAAGGCTTATCCACATCGGATTGTACGCCAAATGGCTTATTTGGCGACATTGTAGACCGTAATAAAAACGATATTACTAGTATTAAAGATCGCGCGATCGATTTTTATCATCGCTACCCAGAAGACATCTCTTTATTTGCTGAAATGGGTTTTACCTGCCTACGTACATCCATTGCATGGACGCGTATTTTCCCGAACGGTGATGAATTGGAACCAAATGAAGCAGGTCTTGCTTTTTATGACAAATTATTTGATGAAATGCTCAAACATAACATCACGCCATTGGTCACATTATCTCACTATGAAATGCCCTATTATTTAGTCACTCAGTATGGCGGTTGGGGTGATCGAAAGGTAATTGAATTCTTCACCCGTTATGCTAAAACAGTCTTTGAACGCTATAAAGATAAAGTAAAACATTGGTTAACGTTCAATGAAATTAATATGTCTCTACATGAGCCATTTACAGGTGTTGGTCTTGATAGAAACAGTACCAAAGCACAAATTTATCAAGCGATTCATCATCAACTTGTTGCGAGTAGCCAAGCTGTAAAATTGTGTCATCAAATTATTCCTGATGCCAAAATCGGCAATATGTTACTAGGTGCACTAGCTTATCCACTCACGCCAAAACCTGAAGATGTTTGGGCAACCTTACAAGAAAATCATGGCTGGTTATTCTTTGGTGATGTGCAAGCTCGTGGTTATTATCCTACTTATATGACTCGTTATTTTAAAGAGAACAATATTGAGTTAGAAATTACGGATCAAGATCGTGAAGATCTAAAAGAAACCATCGATTTTATCTCATTTAGTTACTATATGAGCTGCTGTGGTACCGCTGATGATTCTTTACGCCAAAAAGGTAATATCTTAGATATGGTGCCAAATCCATATCTAAAAGCATCGGAATGGGGTTGGCAAATCGATCCGATCGGCATCCGTTATCTACTTAATATGCTCTATGAGCGTTTCCAAAAACCGTTATTTATTGTTGAAAATGGTCTAGGCGCTAAAGACAAATTAGAAGCTGATGGCACCATCAATGATGATTACCGTATTAATTATATGAACGATCACCTAGTACAAGTGCGCGAGGCAATCAATGACGGTGTTGAAGTGATGGGCTATACCAGTTGGGGGCCAATTGACTTAATCAGTGCTTCAAAAGCGGAAGTAACTAAACGTTATGGATTTATCTATGTCGATTTAAATCAAGATGGAACGGGCACTTTAACGCGTTATAAAAAGAAAAGTTTTTATTGGTATAAATCAGTAATTTCATCCAGAGGGGCGAACTTGAAATAATAATGATGCAGGTAAGTGATTAATTATCCTTACCTGCTAATTGATCAAACAGACCAATAATTTAATGCCATACGAGCTAATTATGAAAAATAAAACAATAAAAATAGCATTAACCGCAGGACTACTAGTTATAACAGCGTTTACAACTGGGTGCAGCAACCAATCAAATAAAGCGACTGTGAATAACGAAAACACTCATAATGAAGAGATTACCATCTATTTTGCACGTCACGGTAAAACTTTATTTAATACTTATGATTTAGTACAAGGTTGGGCGGATTCGCCATTAACCGATAAAGGGATTGAAGTTGCGCGTTATTTAGGGCAAGGATTTAAAGATAAGCAAATCCAATTTGATGCCTACTACACCAGCGATGCGGGGCGTCAACGTGAAACCATGCAAGTACTATTACAACAAAAAGGTGTCAAAGATTACCAAATTCAAGAACTCAAAGGATTACGTGAAGTCTTTTATGGAGGGTTTGAAGGCGGTACCAACGCAAAAATGGTTTCTGCTTCAATGAAGTCACTTGGCTATAAATCAGTTAATAACTTTTATAAAAGCTATGTAGAAGGTCAAATTCCAGTGGCAGCACTTACCGATGCAATTGCGAAAAGTGATCCTAAACATGAAGCGGAAAACTTTGAACAAGTTAAAGAGCGTACTCAAAATGCACTCAATACCATTATAAAAACAGCACAAGAAAAACATCAAAAAAATATTTTGGCGATTTCATCTGGCATGTCAATGCAAGCCATGATTTCCGATCTCACCGATGATCCAATTAAAAACAAACCATTATCCAATGCAACAGTCGTTAAAATCGTTTACCAAAATGGTAAATACAGTGTCGTTGAAATTGGCAATATGGAGTATGTGGATTTAGGTAAATTATCCTTGAATAAATAAGTAATAAGGATGGAGGAAATAATCAATCACTAAAAAAATAATTAAAGTGGAAAGATAGGACGATACTGCTTTTGCAGACAAAGCCTAAATGTTTAGTAAAAGTAAAAAACCCATAAATACCAAACATTTATTAAATTAGGATAAACAGTTAGGAAAACGACAATGAAAATAAAATATCTAACATTGGCGCTATTGAGCATAAACAGTTATGCCGTATTAGCTAGTGAATCATCCCATCATTATGAACCCAAATCCCTATCTGATGAAACATTTTTTAAAGATAGTAAATTTGAATTTTCAACACGTAACCACTGGAAATATTTAAAAGAAAATGCATCCCAACCTAAAGAAGTCCATAGTGCATGGGGACAAGCATTTACATTCAATTATAAATCTGGTTATTTGTTCGATACACTTGGTTTTGACTTCACTTATGACAACGTAATAAAACTTGGTGCAAGTGACTACTTTGCTACTCGTAATTTACTCTATAACGTTGGTAAAAAACCGAATAAACACAATGCCCATGGTTTTAATAAATTTACTCAACGCTATGCAAAAATCAAATTAGGCAATGAACAAGTGAATTTTAATGGCAAAGCTGGTTGGCATACTTTAAAAGATATGGGTGTCATGAGTTCATCACAGCATTTAACTCGTTATAGTTATTTAGGTTACAGTGGTGTAGTTAAATACTCTAATTTAGCGTTATCATTAGCCTATATTGACAGCGCCTTTCCTCGTGAATCATCCCAAAAAGTGCATTTTTATAGTTTAGACAGAAAGCACGTAATTGATAACATCAAAACAGCTGGTATTGCCTATAAAGACAAAACCCTCACTCTTGATTACTCATATGGTGAAGCCAAAGATTATATTAAACGTCATGCGATTGAATTTTCTTATAAACCAATGGATAAGCTTATCTTAGGTTCACAAATTTACGGCAGTACTGCCCTTAAAAATCATGACAAAATGAAAGCAAATGTTCGCGATTTTGATGATTCGGCTTGGCATTATGGCGCGGATATTGAGTGGAAAGAACCAAAATGGAGTGCCAAGTTTGGTATTGCTTATACCGATGCTAATCGTAAAGGCGCTATCGGTTATTATGGACGTCACCTAGGTAAAAACAATCGTGGACGTTATAACGGTATGGCGGCTACGGGTGCTGACTATATGCGTGATGGAGAAGTAGTATTATCAAGCATATTAAGTTATGATTTCTTTAAAGATAACACCACAGGTCTATTCCTAAACTATGGTGAATTTAACTATAAACATGAAACCCTAAAAAATGGAGAAATCAACGTGTTTAACCTCTGGAAACCATCCAGTGGAACATTTAAAAATCTATCGGTTCTGGCAAAATTTGGTTATGGTTGGTCTTATAAAACTTTGAGCAGTAAAGACATTACACCAAAATTAAGAGATGGTCGTGCTCAGCGTTCACCATCATTATCTGCAGAAACCGTTATTGATTATCGATTTAATTTGTTATAACAAAAGGACGAAACTATGAAAATCAAAAAATTTATTAAGCTTGTCAGCTTATCTGTAATTTTTTCCGCTTCAATTGCTCAAACATTTGCTGCGGATGTGAATTTATATGTAACTCGCCATGGTAAAACCATGTTCAATAACGTTCACCGCGCACAAGGTTGGTCAGATACTCCATTAACCAAACCAGGAATCGAAGTTGCCGAGCAACTTGGACGTGGTCTAAAAGATGTGAACTTTATTGCTGCTTACTCAAGCGATTTAGGTCGTGCACGCCAAACCGCTCGCATTGTTTTAGATTCAAAAGGTCAATCACTACCCGTTAATGAAATGGAAGCACTTCGTGAAACATGCTTTGGTGTATATGAAGGTGACCTTGATCCTAATATGTGGGGACCAGCAGGTAAACATTTAGGTTATCCAAGCCATAAAGAATTAATGGAAGATTTTGGAAAAGGTAAAATCAGATTAAACAAAATTATGGATGCAATTGCTGCTGTTGAAAAATCAGGTGAAGCAGAAGACTACAAAACAGTAAAAACCCGTATGCAAACTGCGTTAAAAGTAATTGCTGAATCAGCCAAAGCTAATGGTGGTGGTGATGTACTAGTGGTATCACACGGTATGGCGATCACAGCCATGGTTGAAGAATGGCTTGATACCCCGGTCAAAGGTGGATTAGGTAACGCAAGTGTTACTAAAATTCGTTATACTGATGACGGTAAATTTATTGTCGAAAGCTTGGGCGATATGAGTTATGTCGAAAAAGGTAAAGCGCTTGGCAAATAATTGTAACAAGAACTAAATACCAAAAAAAAGACTCACCTTGGTGAGTCTTTTTATTTTTAATCATTATTGAGTAAAGTCACTGTTTAAAGTCTCTTTTATGAGTAATGTTGCACAAATACTGATGATTGAAGCAACGGCAACATAATACCCCACCCAAGATAAATCACCATTTGCTACCAAATAATTGGCTATAATAGGTGCAATAGACGCCCCTAAAATACCGCCAATACTGTAAGCGGCCGAAGACCCCGTATAACGGACATTGGTTGGAAAGATTTCGGGCAAAAAAGCTCCCATAGGAGCAAACACCACCCCCATTAAAAACAGCTCAAGAGATAAATAGATCAAGACCAATAATTCTGAACCACTTGCCATAAACTGCGTCATAACTGTGCCTGATAATGCGACGAATAACAAGCCAATAACAAGCACAGGTTTACGCCCATATTTATCACTTAAGCGTGCAGAAATTGGAGTCGCTATCGCCATAAAGACAATGGCAACACATAAAAAACCTAAAAAATGACCTTTAGCAATACCCAGATATTTAGTACCATATTGCAATAAAAATGCAGTAGTTATATAAAATAAAGTATAACAACCTACCATTGAAAATGAACCTAACGCCAAAGCTTTCCAATGATGAACAAAGATGTTAAACGCAGGAACTTTAACTTGCTGTTTGCTGCGCAATGCGTTGGCAAAAATGGGACTTTCAACCAATTTTAAACGCACATATAAACCAATAATCACCAATACTGCACTTAATAAAAACGGAATTCGCCATCCCCATTGTAAAAATTGTTCATTGGAGAGTGATAAAGTGACCAACAAAAACACACCATTAGATAATAAAAAACCAATCGATGGTCCTAACTGAGGAAACATGCCAAACAATGCTCGCTTATTTTGTGGAGCATTTTCAGTTGCCAGCAATGCTGCCCCACCCCACTCACCACCCAGCCCTAATCCTTGTGCAAGTCTTAAAATACACAGTAAAAACGGCGCCCAAAAACCAATAGCATTATAGCTAGGTAATAATCCAATTCCGGCCGTTGCCACACCCATTAATATAAGAGAAAACACCAAGGTAGACTTACGCCCTATTTTGTCACCAAAGTGCCCAAATAAAATGGCGCCAATTGGACGGGCAACAAAGGCTATACCAAAAGTAGCAAAAGATTGTAACGCCTGAGCAGATGGCGAACTGTCAGGGAAAAATACCGGTCCAATAACTAAGGCAGCGGCTGTTGCATAAATATAAAAGTCATAAAACTCAATCGCTGTGCCGATAAAACTGGCTAAAGCAACACGAGACATCGAGTTAGCAGGTTTAGTGTTTGAATCCATAATCCATCCTTTCAACATTATTGTTATTTTAAAAGTCGTTAAAGACATTATAGTCAGAGTTAATACTTTTTACATATTCAATAAAAAAAGTAATAACCATAGGCATAATATAAGAAGTCGCTATAATAGAATTTGTGCACCTTTACCTAATAATTTACCTAATAAGGATAGCTATGTTTTATCTAGACACCTATTATTCACCAATGGGATTAATCACGCTTGCTAGTCAGCAAAATAAATTGGTTGGGGTTTGGATCGAAGGTCAAAAATATTTTGGGCAAATCGTAGATGCCCAAAAACAATATCAACCCAATCTACCCATCTTTAACAAGACTAAGTTGTGGCTTGACGACTACTTTAATGGTAAAAAACCGACTATTGAAACACTACCCTTAGCGCCACAGGGTACTCCTTTTCGACATTTAGTTTGGGATATTTTATGCCAAATTCCTTATGGTCAAGTGATTACCTATGGCGACATCGCAAAACAGATCATGCAAAAAACCAATACCGCAAGCATGTCAAGCCAAGCTGTTGGTGGAGCAGTTGGTCATAATCCAATATCAATCATCATTCCGTGTCATCGGGTCATTGGGGCTAAAGGTAATTTGACTGGGTATGCAGGCGGAATTGATAAAAAAATTGCCTTACTTAAATTAGAAAATATAGATACTTCTCAATTTGTTATTCCAACAAGAGGAACCGCACTTTAACTAATTAAAAAGATTAGTCTGAACTATTTTACTAACATAAGATAATCAATCAGTTTAGCTAAAATTGCTAAAAACATGGCTTATTGCGGATTAGATATTTAAGGATATAAATAAAGTGTTAGATATAAAAAATTATTTAGGATTCGAGTTAAGTGAGTATTAACAATAGTTAACATCCATTAATAGAGATATAACAGATAATAATCAGAACAATAAACGTGATGAGTATGACTTAGGCTATCACCATTAACATTTAACCTTTGAATTTATCTGTACAAAATCACTTAAGACATTATACTGGGGCATAGTTAAAAAATAGAATAATCAATCAATAACCGAATAAAATGAGAAATTTACTGCTCAGCTTATTATTAATACTATCTTTCCCTGCATTAAGTTCTATTTATGTTTATAAAGGTTACATTGCTGACAACCCAATTAGGTTATATTTAGAAACCTCATTAAATGAAGTTAATAAACATCAGGTTAATAAAGGGGTTTGGGTTTATCAAAATGATCCTGAACTACAACTTAATATTTTATCTGCTGAATGTGAATATATTCGCTCATGTACTGAAGACGATCATCCTAACTGTTTAGTTTTATATGATAATCAAGATATCTATCTCGATAATATTGCGCATAAAATAAAAGTTAAAGATTCAAGTCACTATTTTAAATTTATTAACATGCACATTGGACAAGCTGAAGACCAAAAATTTTTGCCTGAAACATTAAATGGTTATTGGTTCGATGGAAAAAATCATCAACAATACTCCGTAGTATTACACAAACAATTGGTAATCAACGACCAACCCAATACAGAATTTAATCAGATTGAGTTATTGCAATTAGAATCTCTAGACAAGCTCTATTTTACGGCCGTTTTGTCAAAGCAGAAAAACGATAAAATTAAGTTAGTTGGTATTAATGTTTACAATAAAAAAAATCATAAACTACTGCAACAAATACAAAATTTGAATTACAGTTACAACAAATTTAACAGTATTATCATGCAAGATATTAACTTTGATGGTGAACCTGATTTAGCCATTAAAAAGTATCATTCTTATGCCAGATTGGGCGATAACTATGACTATTATCTCAATGACAAAGGTAAGTTCAAAGCGACAAACTTGTGGGGAAGTGACCTCTACTTCAACAACAAAGACAAATCAGCAACTGGCACAAAAAAATGTTATGATTATGACGAAAATGAGCAAAAAATTATGATCCAAATTGATAGTGTTTATCACTATAGGAATAAACACTATATTCATAAAAAAAATCAATGCCAGACACATCATTTTAATACTAACGTAAGCCGTCAATGTACCGAAAATGAATACAATGCCTGCTTATTAAAACGAAATAATATCGATTTTGAAAATCCACACTATATAGGCGAAGACAATATATATCACAAGAATATGGCTTGGGATAAAGGTAAATTAGTCGATGGAGTTATAGATGATGATTGATTACGATGCAATTCCTAAACAACGACAATCTTATATTCACCAGTTGTTAAACGAAAATGGAAGAGTCGTAAGCGCTGATTTGATTAAATTACTGGGTGTTTCAGAGCATACCATTCGTCGAGATTAACAAAAACGGGCGCAAGATGGAATCTGCAAAAGAGTATACGGTGGTGCAGTCAGTCATTTAAAACAATCAGCAAGCTTTGAAACAAGAATGACACAAAGTGTTGCCGAAAAGTCATCCATCGCCAAGCATTGTGCTGAGTTAATCAAAGCGAACACGTGTATTTTTATTGATGCAGGTTCCACTTATTTAGCCATGGCAGAATATATCCCTAGTGACCTAGAATTAACCATTGTCACCAATTTACCGCAAATAGCATCATTACTCAGTAGTCGCACTAATCGCGAATTGATATTACTTGGCGGTAAAATAAACCCGCAAACTGGCAGTACTATGGGTTCTGAGACTGTAAATCAAATACTTAATATGGTTTTTGATCAAACCTATATAGAATACTACAACACCAAACGGATTAAAGCCAAATTAAAAGGCCTGACTCCGGTTGAATATCGAAATCAGGCCTTACAAGCCGCTTAATAAAAGTGTCCAACTATTGGGGGTCACTTCATATTAAGGTCGTTTTTTCAAGTGATATGAATATTACTGTTTAGCTACAATTTCATCACCTTGTAAATCAAGATGAATGGTTTTACCTGGAACTAACTTACCAGATAATATTTGTTGCGCTAATGGATTTTCAATCTCTTGTTGTATTGCTCGTTTTAACGGTCTTGCACCATAAATTGGATCGAAACCAACTTTAGCAAGTTGTTCTAACGCAGCATCAGAAATATCCAATTGGTAACCACGTTCATCTAAGCGTTTTTCAACGTGCGCTAATTGAATTTTCGCAATCGCTTTGATATTTTCTTGACCAAGTGGATGGAATACCACCGTTTCATCAATACGATTAATGAATTCTGGTCTAAAGTGTTTAGTTACAACCGTCATTACTAACGCTTTCATTTCATCATAGCTTAACTCAATTTGACCTTGAATCAAATCTGAACCTAAATTAGATGTCATGATAATAACGGTATTACGAAAATCAACCGTACGCCCTTGTCCATCGGTTAAGCGTCCATCATCTAATACTTGTAATAAAATATTAAAGACATCCGGATGTGCTTTTTCAACTTCATCCAACAAAATGACTGAATAAGGACGACGTCTTACGGCTTCAGTCAAATAACCGCCCTCTTCATATCCTACATATCCCGGAGGCGCACCAATTAAACGTGCTACTGAGTGCTTTTCCATAAATTCGGACATATCGATTCTGACCATTGCATCTTCGCTATCAAACATAAAGTTAGCCAAAGCTTTACAAAGTTCAGTTTTACCAACACCCGTTGGCCCCAAAAACAAGAAAGAGCCAATTGGTTTATTTGGATCAGACAATCCTGCTCGACTACGACGAATCGCATTGGCTACCGCAACAACGGCTTCGTCTTGACCAATCACACGTTTATGTAACGCATCTTCCATATGTAATAATTTATCTTTTTCACTTTCCAGCATTCTTGAAACAGGAATACCGGTTGCTTTAGATAATACTTCGGCAATCTCGTTATCGGTGACTTTATTACGCAATAACTTCATCGTCTTGCCTTCAAGCTGTGTTGCTGATGCGAGTCTTTTCTCAAGTTCTGGTATTTTGCCATATTGAAGCTCTGACATTTTATTAAGATCACCAGCACGGCGAGCTTGTTCTATTTCAGTTCGTGCTTTTTCCAACTCAGCTTTGATTGTCTGAGTACCAGAAACAGCAGCCTTCTCTGACTTCCACTCTTCTTCAAGTGACGCATACTCTTTTTCTTTCTCAGCAAGTTCATCGTTTAGCATCTCTAGTCGTTTTTTACTCGCATCATCAGACTCTTTTTTAAGCGCTTGTTGCTCAAGTTTAAGCTGAATAATACGGCGTTCAAGTCGATCTAATGATTCAGGTTTTGAATCCATTTGCATACGAATACTCGATGCAGCTTCATCAATTAAGTCAATGGCTTTATCAGGAAGCATACGATCGGAAATATAACGATGCGATAACGTTGCTGCCGCCACAATTGCCGGATCGGTAATTTGTACATGGTGATGTAATTCATAACGTTCTTTTAAACCACGCAAGATAGCAATGGTGTCTTCAACAGTTGGCTCAGCCACATACACTTTTTGGAATCGACGCTCTAAAGCGGGATCTTTTTCAATATATTGACGGTATTCATCTAACGTTGTTGCGCCAACACAATGTAATTCACCGCGGGCCAATGCAGGTTTTAACATATTACCTGCATCCATTGCGCCATCACTTTTACCTGCACCGACCATGGTATGGATTTCATCAATAAATAAAATAATGCGCCCTTCTTCTTTGGCTAAATCTTTTAAAACAGCTTTTAAGCGTTCTTCAAATTCACCTCGATATTTAGCGCCAGCAATTAAAGCTCCCATATCTAAAGACAATACGCGTTTATTACGTAATCCTTCTGGTACTTCACGGTTTACAATGCGTTGTGCAAGTCCTTCAACAATTGCGGTTTTACCCACACCAGGCTCACCGATTAACACTGGATTATTTTTAGTACGACGTTGTAATACTTGAATTGTACGGCGAATTTCTTCATCACGCCCAATTACTGGATCGAGCTTACCTTGTTCAGCACGCTCGGTTAAATCAATGGTATATTTTTTCAACGCACCACGTTGATCTTCGGCATTGGCATCGTTCACGTTATCACTTCCTCTTACTTGACTTACGGCCTGATTTAATCTGTCTTTTGTGATCCCTGATTTTTTAAGAATATCACTAAGACTACCCTTTTCGTCTAAAGCCGCTAAGATAAAGAGTTCAGACGAGATATAACTATCGCCATTTTTTTGTGCTAATTTGTCACAAAGATTTAAAACGCGGACAAATTCTTGTGATGGAATAACTTCACCACCCACGCCTTGTACTTGTGGCAATCGATCAATAGCTTGATTTAATTCTTGCTGTAACATTGCTACATTAGCACCAGCCGCTGCCAGTAAAGGCTTGACACTGCTACCTTCTTGGTTAAGCATAGCGGATAAAACATGGACTGGTTCTATATATTGATTATCTTTACCTAATGCTAATGATTGTGCATCAGCTAAAGCTTGTTGGAATTTATTAGTGAGTTTATCTAACCTCATATTAACTATCTCCTGAGCAATAGATTTGGCTTAAATGCTTTAAGCAGATAAACCATTTGCATGGTTACTAAATGAGTGTGGAAAGATAAATTTCAAGAGTTTTTTATGAAAATTTTTTACAAAAAATCGACAATAAAATTAATTTATATTCTGTTGTTGAAATAAGCAAAATATAAACGTTCAATTTTACACCGTTAGTGTAATAAATATTGCTCGGAATAACAATTGTAAGATGACAATTAAGCATTAATCCATTATATTAGCCGCTCTATTTTGTTAGGTGGTCTAACCGTGGTTCGTAATCCATCCCACGAAAAAAAACTAGGAATCATACATGTTCAAAATTGCTAAAGAATTTCAATTCGATGCTTGTCATATGTTAGACGGGCATAACAAAAAATGTCACAACCTGCACGGTCATACTTATCGCTTATTAGTCGAAATTAAAGGGGATCTAATAGATAACGGTTCTAGCGCTGATATGGTGATGGATTATGCTGATTTAAAAGCAATAGTGAAACAGCATATTGTTGATCCTCTCGATCATGCTTATCTATATAATCAAAATAATCCAAATGAGTGCCGTATTGCTTCATTATTAAAAGAGATGAATCGCAAAATCTTCGCCTTTCCTTGTCGTACAACTGCCGAAGGTATGAGTAAATTTATTTTTGATTGTCTGTCACAATATTTACCCATCTCAATGATCAAACTCTGGGAAACCCCAACGTCATACTGTGAGTATCATCGGAGCGAAAAATGACAGAATTTCGCATTGTTGAAATCTTCGAATCATTACAGGGCGAAGGTTACAATACAGGCATGCCTGCTATTTTTATTCGTTTTGCTGGTTGTAATTTAAATTGCGTTTGGTGCGATACTAACTTTCGCCAATACACCCATTTTACATTAGAGCAGTTATTGACGAAAGTTAAACAATATACGAGCAAAAACATCATTATTACTGGTGGTGAACCAACTATGGTTAAAGCGCTACCAGAGTTACTTTTACCACTAAAACAGGCTGGTTACTATATTGCTATTGAAAGTAATGGATTAGGTAAAGTCGATCCTCTAATTGACTATATCGCCCTTAGCCCTAAATTCTGCTATCAAGCACGGTATCAAAAAATCATACAACCAACTGCAAGTGAAGTGCGAATTGTTGCCGAAAACCATGCGGACTTTCTTCCTTTTTGCCAATATATTGAACAAAATATTCAAGCAAAACGTTATTATCTTTCCCCTTGCGAAAAAAATGGTGAATTTAATATGTTTGAAACAATTGAATTACTTGGCAAGATTAACCAAAACCGCAACGACAACAAGTGGCTACTCAGTATTCAAACGCACAAGTTTGCAAATATAGAGTAACCTTTTTTAATTAACTGCCAAATATAAAAAAATCAATTCAATCTATAAATTATGCTTTAAATTTTAATTGTTTAGCTTTATTATTGTCCAATATTCTTTGGGTGATGTTTATGTTTAATCGTATTTTAGTCGGATTATTTTTTTTATTCACATTGGTTCATTACGCATATGCCAATACGGCAGTTGAGTTTTACTATATAAATTGGGAAATGGTTTGTGATAATACCTTGACTTGTCGTGTGGCAGGTTTTGGTAGAGAGTTAGATGATGGTGATAGTCATATATCAATTCTACTCGAGCGCAAAGCTGGTGCAAATCAACCTATTACTGGTGGTTATTTTAAATACGAATCTTATAAATATGAAGACGATGACAAAAAAGAGCAAATACTAAAGAATCACCCAATCAGCCTAGTTATTAATAATAAAGACTTGGGTACACTAATAAAGAAACCCAATTCTATTTATCAATTAAAACCTCATCAATTAAGCGCACTCCTTAGAGTATTAAAAAAAACTGATAATGAAATTTTTTTCAAGCAAGGCGACAGATATTGGGAGTTATTTGATATAGGCTATAATGCGGTAATGTTAAAAATGGATGAAGTACAAGGCCGTATCGGTACAATTGGTGCAATAATAAAATCAGGTAAGAAAAGCGAAAATCATGTTTATAAGCCAATACCTGCTCCGGTCATAAAAAAAGGTACTGTAATTAAGTCCGATGAAAGTAAAAAACTAACATTAGACGAAGTAATAGCAATTTTTCCTGAATTTAAAACACGCTATAGTGACGAAAAAGAAGCTGACTGTTTTTCTTATGATTTAGATGATGAAGAAGATAACTTTAAACCGCATTTTTATCTATACAAATTAGATAAGAATAACGATTTATTAAAAGCTTCGTGTTTAAGAGGTGCTTATAATTTTAGTGATGCTTATTGGGTTATTCCTAAGGAAAAAATAAACAATAAAAAAATTGAGTTTGTAGTAACCAATGTATTTCCTGAATATAATAATGGTGTTATAAAAAGCGACCGTAAAATGCGAGGATTAGGTGACTGTTGGATATATGAAGAACTCACATGGAACGGGCGTAAATTCGTACCTTCTGCAAAAAACACCACTGGCTCATGTAACGGGTTTCTTGGTGGAACATGGAGACTACCGATTTTAGTTACACGAGTTGTAACTAAATAGACATAAATTAATTAATATTAGGTTTAATTTGCAAAAAATATTCATAACCCTATCCCATTTTAATTTTATGTCTACACCTAATATTTGATTTGGATTTCACCTTATAAACAAGATAATTATATATATGGCGAGTTATTTATCATACGGCATTCACTTCTAAATGGTATTGAGACTGCATCATAAAATATGAACACCTTACAAGTCTTTTATCAACCTATCGATTCTTAAAATTAAATTCAGATATTAATAAAAAGTAAAACGGTATAGACTCCTGAATATTTTTTACAAAATTAATTATAAATTATTAATATAATTAATTTATTAAAGTAAAGTTAATCAATGATTCAATCACATTAAAATCTTATTTATTATTTATCAGTATTTTTCAGTAATTGTGCAGTCGGTTATGTTTGTCAAAAAGTTTCAGGTTATGGGTATGCTTCAGTAAAATGAATTTTTAGGATTAACGATTAAAAAAAACACTGAACGAAATAGTTATAAAGAATGCATAAATTCAAATTATTTTTATCATTGTAATTCATATTTAGAATTATTGTGTCTTTATGATGAAACGGTATACACTCCTGAATATTTTTTACAAAATAAATTATAAATTATTAATATAATTAATTTTTTAAATTAACGTTAATCCAAAGATTCAATTACATTAAAATTTTATTTATTGTTTATCAGTATTTTTCGGTAATTGTGCAGTCGGTTATGTTTGTCAAAAAGTTTCAGGTTATGGGTATGTTTGAGTAAAAATGATTTTTTAGTTACAAATCTTAATAAAAATTCGGTGCAAAATACTCAATAAAAAATCTGCAAAAGCCAAATTCTACTAATCCTTTTTTGATCATGTTTAAGTAACAAATTTTTAATGATATTTTATTAATATAATTAATAATATCAGTAAGTTATCCATCTAATTTGAATTTAAAAATTTTTAAAAAAAGGTTGCAAAATACCCTAAACAGTGTATTTTATATTCTTTTTTAGATTATTTTTAGATCTGACTAATTTTTAACACCTTACTGACTATTGGCAATTTTTATAATAATTATTAACAGGTCAGATAAAAATAATAATAAATAAATAGTTCAGTAAAACAAAGTTGTATTTGCTATATACATGAAATATATTGAGGATAGCATGGATAAAGGATTAACCAATTTGGTGAATCAATTGGGTAATGGTTTAAGTCGGGGTTTAAAGCAAGGTTTAGTTAACGGAGTCGGTCATAATCGTTATACGTTAAATATTGATGGTTTATCTGCTGAGGTTTCAATCCTACAGGTTGAGGGTAATGAGCAACTTAATCAGCCTTGGCACTATACAATTACTTTCACCAGCTCGGATAAACAACTTTCTGTTGAGTCATTTCTTAATCAAAATGCCCGTTTGAGTTTTAACCCCGCTAATTCTAGCAGTTTAAGCGATTTTGCAACTCAAGGACTTAATGCACTTAATTCCTTAACCTCTTCTAATCCATTAGATGCATTAAAACAGTCTGAGCCATTAAAACAGTTAGATAAACTTAAACAATCCAATCCACTTGATTCACTTAACTCTTTAACCCAGTTTAATCCGCTTAATCCGTTAAATTCACTATTATCTCAAGACGGTTCACGCACTCTTTATGGTGTGATAACCCAGTTCAGTCAATTATCAGTCAGTAACGATGAAGCCCGTTATCAAATTGTCTTATCCTCGCAATTAGCCAAACTGGCATTAAGTCATAACTGTGCTATTTTTCAGAATCAAAGCGTTATCAGCGTCGTTGAAGAGGTCTTGCGCGGTCATGGTTATACAGGGATTGATTATCGTCTAGCACTTAAAGAGCAATACCCTGAACGTGAATTTATCACCCAGTGGCAGGAGAGTGACCTTGAATTTATTCAAAGATTGCTTGCTGATGTGGGGGTCTATTTCCGATTTGAAACGCATGGTGAACACAACTGTGATGTGATGGTCATCAGTGATTATGAGCA
>NZ_JACFQU010000066.1:0-289 GCF_016101285.1 Gilliamella sp. W8136 | reverse complement strand
TAGATTCAGCCTCATATTCATATTCTACGCCGTTTCCTTTTTCTGCGCCTTTTCCTTTACGGTCGCGTAGTGAATTGAATTTATGGGCAGTTATAAAGGTGTTTTGGTCTTGGATTAACTCTTTTTGATTGTCCTCATCATTATTTTCATTATCATTATGCACTATCATTTTTGGATCAACGGCTAATTCTAATAATGAATTTGCAGATTTTAACTGACTAAATCTAAAACTGCGTTTTCCCCCTTCAGTAAGCTTATCAGGATCTTTGTAAGACTCTTCATTCAAATT
>NZ_JACFQU010000012.1:0-124521 GCF_016101285.1 Gilliamella sp. W8136 | reverse complement strand
AAAATGCCAACCTGAATATGGCTGCCAAGCAAGATATTAAAATAGACAGTGTCGATGGAAAATTAACGGTCACTGCAAGTGAAGATCTGAAGTTAATGTGTGGTGGTTCATACATCAAACTTAGCAGTGCTGGGATTGAACTGGGCACCGCTGATAATGTTTATATAAAAAGTAATGCATTGCAGAAAATGGGGCCGAAAACGAAAAATATACTTGAAATTTTATTACCTAAAGCTATCCCAAACGAATTTTCATCAAGTAAAACATATAGCTTAAAATACCTTATGGTAAATGATGAAGATCAACCGTATAAAAACACAAAGTATTTAGCCTTTATGGAAGATGGTTCAGTTAAACAAGGGCAAACAGATGATAAAGGATATACGGAAAGATTTTATACAAAAAAAGAAGAAAAAATTGCGATTCGCTTATTGATAAGCAAAACAAGCAATGGCGAGTTTATCAATTAGTAAAGAATTAAGCTAAAAAATATTAACTCACTAACTTTTAGAATAATGATAAAAGCTTAATCTTAAGGATGAAAATTACATGACAATATACAACATATCAACATATATTAAGACTAAAACTGATCCTAAATATATTGTTTATGAAATGGAATTATATAAAATTGATGATAAAGATAATAAAGTTTATGCTTTAAAATCAACAGGAAAACAAAACTTACAAGCTGATAAGAGGACATTAGTGCACTCTTCATTAGATATTTCTGACCCTGAAAATACATCTTATATCTTAGAACTTAATCTTTTTCATAAAATAGGTAACGATGAATATGAAGTGTTACCAAAACCTATGACAGCAATTATACCTCTAAAGGGATTTTTAATAACTGATAAAAAATGGGGGCCATCAAGGGAATTTGAATACAATGAAACAACTGAAAAAACCCAAATCGGTCATGTATTCATATATAGTGTAAAGGTGACCTTTAAATTAAGAGCTTTTGAAGTTAAAGAATACCCTGCTGGCGATCCACTAGATCCTTTTAGCAAAGAAGAAGTTGAAAAAGGCTTGCTATTAAGATTAGCAAAAGTGGATTATCCTGATCAACATTATGCTATGCTATGTGGTCCGGCCGCGTTTTTTTATTGTTTATTGATCGATAGACCTGATCTGTATAAACAGATGGTGAAAGAACTTTGGGAGTCAGGTAAAACTAAAATTGGCACATTAAAACTAGAACCTGGTTATGATTGTCGTCATCCGAAAAACTTTTATGGTTATAATGAGAAAGGAGGAATTTATTCAAAAATTTCAGCTATAGATTGGATAACCTTAGCAAGTTTGAGAGATACAGAAAATAGTTTTTTTGATTTTGATTCTCCAGATGATCAAATCCCGGGTATTACGCCAGCCGGGGATCTTAAAACATGGTTTAAAAAAGCTGGCGCCGAAATTATTTACGAAATCAATACAAAAATAATAAATCATATAACAGGTCCTAAATTAACGTTAAAAGATTTATGCCGCTTAAATTCTTATGTTCGTGAAGATACGCACGTAGTCATGCTGATAACATCACGAATGTTTGATACAAGAGTACCTATTGCAACTAAAAACCATTGGATTGTTTTGGCAGATAAATTAAAGTTAATAAATGGTCATGAGGTGACTGAACAAACTTTACTCACTGAGCTAGTAGAGCTTACATGCTTTTCATGGGGTGAGGTAAAGGATCATTTACTAGAAAATACAACTTTAGCTGATGTTATGAAATACTCTTATGCGGCTTTTGTGATAAGTAAAATACCATAAACGAAAAAGTAAATGTTATTGAAACAAATGGGAAAGTGTTAAAAAAACACTTATTAACAACCAATTCAATTAAACTGGATAAATTATATGAAAAAAATACGATATCACTTAATGTTAATCATTGGACTTTTTTTGGCTACTGCTCTTACCGGTTGTTTTTGTGATAGAGTAGAAGTTCGACCAAAAACTTTACCCAATGCCACATTGGGTACCCCCTATTATGCTAAAATTGAAGTTTTTGGTGGCCATGCTATTCGCCATGACTTTTACTATGATATTCAACCAGAAAAATCAGGACTTGAATTATCTCCTAGAGGTTTAGGAACAAAATATGTTTCCTATAATGATCTTGAAATAAAGGGAACCCCTAAAGTTGCAGGAACAATCACAATAGAACTTTCTGGAGGCACTTACGGAACAAATACATGTCCAGGAAAACACTATGATAGAGTTTATACTATTAAAGTTGAAGAATAGTATCAGAATTGGTTTAGATTTTATGAAAAAATTACGATATCACTTAATGTTAATCATTGGATTTTTTTTAACTACTGTTCTTACCGGTTGTTTTTGTACACAAAAAGTTGAAGTCCTACCGAAGTCATTACCCAATGCCAAATTGGGTGCCCCCTATTATGCTGAAATTGATATTAACATTCGTGTTATTAAACGCCATTTTTACTATCAAATTGAACCAGAAAACTCTGGACTTGAATTATCTCCTACTGATTTTGGAACACATGTTTCCTTTAATGATCTTAAAGTAAAGGGAACACCTAAAGTTGCAGGAGCAATCACAATAAAACTCTCAGGAGCTACTTACGGTACAATGTCGTGTCCGGGAAAAGACTTTAAGAAAGTTTATACCATTAAAGTTGAAGAATAGTATCAGGATTGGTCTAGATTTTATGAAAAAATTACGATATCACTTAATGTTAATCATTGGACTTTTTTTGACTACTGTTCTTTCCGGTTGTTTTTGTATGGAAAAAAGGGAAGTTCGACCGAAGTCGTTACCCAATGCCACATTGGGTAATCCCTATTATGCTAAAATTGAGGTTTTTGGTGGCGTCGTTATAGACCGTTCCTTTTTCTATCATATCAAACCAGAAAAATCCGGACTTGAATTATCTCCTACTGATTTTGGAACAGAATATGTTTCCTATAATGATCTTGAAGTAAAAGGAACGCCTAAAGTTTCAGGGATAATCAGCATAGAACTTTCTGGAAGAACTTACGGTACAATGTCATGTCGGGGAAATAAATTTAATAAAACCTATACCATTAAAGTTGAAGAATAGTATTAGGGTTGGTTTAGATTTTATGAAAAAACTACGATATCACTTAATGTTAATCATTGGATTTTTTTTGGCTACTGTTCTTACTGGTTGTTTGTGTTATAAACCAGAAGTTCGACCAAAAACGTTACCCAATGCCACATTGGGTAATCCCTATTATGCTAAAATTGAAGTTTTTGGTGGCCACGCTAATCGCCGTCACTTTTACTATGATATCCAACCAGAAAAATCAGGCCTTGAATTATCTCCTAGAGGTTTAGGAACAAAACGTGTTTCCTATAATGATTTTGAAGTAAAAGGAACGCCTAAAGTTACAGGAACAATCAGCATAGAACTTTCTGGAACTACTTACGGAACAAATACATGTCCAGGAAAAGACTTTAAGAAAGTTTATACCATTAAAGTTGAAGAATAGTATCAGGATTGGAATAAATTTTATGAAAAAAATACGATATCATTTAATGTTAATCATTGGATTTTTTTTGACTACTGCTCTTACCGGTTGTTTGTGTTATAAACCAGAAGTTCGACCAAAAACGTTACCCAATGCCTCATTGGGTAATCCCTATTTTGCTAAAATTAAAGTTTTTGGTGGCGTGGCTAATAGCGATCACTTTGCCTATGTTATCCAACCAGAAAAATCAGGCCTTGAATTATCTCCTAGAGGTTTAGGAACAGAATATGTTTCCTATAATAATTTTGAAGTAAAAGGAACCCCTAAAGTTGCAGGAACAATCACAATAGAACTTTCTGGAACTACTTACGGAACAAATACATGTCCAGAAAAACACTATGATAGAGTTTATACCATTAAAGTTGAAGAATAGTATTAGGATTGGTCTAGATTTTATGAAAAAATTACGATATCACTTAATGTTAATCATTGGATTTTTTTTGGCTACTGTTCTTACCGGTTGTTTTTGTATGCAAAAAATGGAAGTTCTACCTAAATCGTTACCCAATGCCACATTGGGTAATCCCTATTATGCTAAAATTGAAGTTTTTGGTGGCCACGCTAATCGCCATGACTTTTACTATGATATCCAACCAGAAAAATCCGGACTTGAATTATCTCCTACTGATTTTGGAACAGAATATGTTTCCTATAATGATCTTGAAGTAAAGGGAACACCTAAAGTTACAGGGACAATCACAATAAAACTTTATGGAGGCACTTACGGTACAATGTCGTGTCCGGGAAGAGGCTTTAAGAAAGTTTATACCATTAAAGTTGAAGAATAGTATCAGAATTGGTTTAGATTTTATGAAAAAATTACGACATCACTTAATGTTAATCATTGGATTTTTTTTGACTTCTGTTCTTACCGGTTGTTTTTGTATGGAAAAAATGGAAGTTCGACCGAAGTCGTTACCCAATGCCTCATTGGGTAATCCCTATTTTGCTAAAATTGAAGTTTTCGGTGGCATCGTTATAGATGAATTTTTTACCTATCATATCAAACCAGCAAAATCCGGACTCGAATTATCTGCTCCTTTTAAATTTGGATCACGTGTTTCCTATAATGATCTTGAAGTAAAAGGAACGCCTAAAGTTGCAGGAACAATCACAATAGAACTTTCTGGAGGCACTTACGGTACAATGTCATGTCCGGGAAGAGACTTTAAGAAAGTTTATACCATTAAAGTTGAAGAATAGTATCAGGATTGGTCTAGATTATATGAAAAAATTACAACATCACTTAATGTTAATCATTGTACTTTTTCTGGCTACTGTTCTTACCGGTTGTTTTTGTATGCAAAAAATGGAAGTTCGACCAAAGTCGTTACCCAATGCCACATTGGGTAATCCCTATTACGCTAAAATCAAAGTTGCTGGTGGCGTCGCTATAGATAATTCCTTTTTCTATCATATCAAACCAGAAAAATCAGGACTTGAATTATCTCCTACTGATTTTGGTACAAAATATGCTTCCTATAATAATCTTGAAGTAAAGGGAACACCTAAAGTTACAGGGACAATCAGCATAGAACTTTCTGGAGGCACTTACGGTACAATGTCATGTCCGGGAAGATACTTTAAGAAAGTTTATACCATTAAAGTTGAAGAATAGTATCAAGATTGGAATAAATTTTATGAAAAAATTACAACATCACTTAATGTTAATCATTGGACTTTTTTTAACTACTGTTCTTACTGGTTGTTTTTGTACACAAAAAGTTGAAGTCCTACCGAAGTCATTACCCAATGCCAAATTGGGTAATCCCTATTACGCTAAAATCAAAGTTGCTGGTGGCGTCGTTATAGATGAATTCTTTACCTATCATATCAAACCAGAAAAATCAGGACTTGAATTATCTCCTAGAGGTTTAGGAACAAAATATGTTTCCTATAATGATCTTGAAGTAAAGGGAACACCTAAAGTTACAGGGACAATCACAATAAAACTTTATGGAGGCACTTACGGTACAATGTCGTGTCCGGGAAGAGACTTTAAGAAAGTTTATACCATTAAAGTTGAAGAATAGTATCAAGATTGGAATAAATTTTATGAAAAAATTACAACATCACTTAATGTTAATCATTGGACTCTTTCTGGCTACTTTCCTTACTGGTTGTTTTTGTACACAAAAAGTTGAAGTCCTACCGAAGTCATTACCCAATGCCAAATTGGGTGCCCCCTATTATGCTGAAATTGATATTAACCTTCGTGTTATTCAACACCTTTTTCACTATAAAATAGAACCTGAAAACTCTGGACTGGAATTATCTCCGACTGATTTTGGAACACATGTTTCTTTTAATGATCTTAAAGTAAAGGGAACACCTAAAGTTGCAGGAGCAATCACAATAAAACTCTCAGGAACCACTTACGGTACAATGTCATGTCGGGGAAAGAAATTTAATAAAACTTATATCATTAAAGTTGAAGAATAGTATCAGGATTGGTTTAGATTTTATGAAAAAACTACGATATCATTTAATGTTAATCAGTGGACTCTTTCTTGCTACTGTTCTTACCGGTTGTTTTTGTACACAAAAAGTTGAAGTCCTACCTAAGTCGTTACCCAATGCCACATTGGGTGCCCCCTATTATGCCGAAATTAAAATTTTAGGTGGCATAGTTATGGATGATTTCTTTTCTTATCATATCAAACCAGCAAGATCAGGACTTGAATTATCATCTTCTTATTTTACACCTAATAGTTCTTATAATTACCTAAAAGTAGAAGGAATACCTAAAGTTACAGGAACAATCACCATAAAATTCTCTGGATTAACTTACGGTACAATGTGTCCGGGAGTTGAATTGGATAAAACTTATACCATTAAAGTTGAAGAATAGTATCAGAATTGGTTTAGATTTTATGAAAAAACTACAACATCACTTAATGTTAATCATTGGATTTTTTTTGACTACTGTTCTTACCGGTTGTTTGTGTTATAAACCAGAAGTTCGACCAAAAACATTACCCAATGCCACATTGGGTAATCCCTATTACGCTAAAATTGAAATTTTTGGTGGCGTGGCTATAGATCGTCACTTTTCCTATCATATTAAACCAGAAAAATCAGGTCTTGAATTATCTCCTACTGATTTTGGAACAGAATATGTTTCCTATAATGATCTTGAAATAAAAGGAACCCCTAAAGTTGCAGGAACAATCACAATAGAACTTTCTGGAGGCACTTACGGAACAAATACATGTCCGGGAAAACGCTATGATAGAGTTTATACCATTAAAGTTGAAGAATAGTTTAAGAATTGGTATAGATTATATGAAAAAATTACAACATCACTTAATGTTAATCATTGGACTTTTTTTGGCTACTGCTCTTACCGGTTGTTTTTGTATGCAAAAAATGGAAGTTCGACCAAAGTCGTTACCCAATGCCAAATTGGGTAATCCCTATTACGCTAAAATCAAAGTTGCTGGTTGCGTCGTTATAGATGAATTCTTTACCTATCATATCAAACCAGAGAAATCAGGATTTGAATTATCTCCTACTGATTTTGGTACAAAATATGCTTCCTATAATAATCTTGAAGTAAAGGGAACACCTAAAGTTACAGGGACAATCAGCATAGAACTTTCTGGAGGCACTTACGGTACAATGTCATGTCCGGGAAGAGACTTTAAGAAAACTTATACCATTAAAGTTGAAGAATAGTATTAGGATTGGTCTAGATTTTATGAAAAAATTACGATATCACTTAATGTTAATCATTGGACTTTTTTTAACTACTGTTCTTACCGGTTGTTTGTGTTATAAACCAGAAGTTCGACCAAAAACATTACCCAATGCCACATTGGGTAATCCCTATTATGCTAAAATTGAAGTTTTTGGTGGTCACGCTAATCGCCGTCACTTTTACTATGATATCCAACCAGAAAAATCAGGCCTTGAATTATCTCCTAGAGGTTTAGGAACAAAACGTGTTTCCTATAATAATCTTGAAGTAAAGGGAACACCTAAAGTTGCAGGAATAATCACAATAGAACTTTCTGGAGGCACTTACGGAACAAATACATGTCCGGGAAAACGCTATGATAGAGTTTATACCATTAAAGTTGAAGAATAGTTTAATAATTGGTATAGATTTTATGAAAAAATTACGATATCACTTAATGTTAATCATTGGACTTTTTTTGGCTTCTGCTCTTACCGGTTGTTTTTGTATGCAAAAAATGGAAGTTCGGCCGAAGTCGTTACCCAATGCCATATTAGGTATTCCCTATTATGCTGAAACTGAAGTTTATAATGGTCGTGTTATTAATGACTCTTTTCACTATCTTATTACACCTGAAAACTCAGGACTAGAAATATCTCCGACTGATTTTGGTACACATGTTTCCTTTAATGATCTTAAAGTAAAGGGAACACCTAAAGTTGCAGGAAAAATAACAATAAAACTTGCTGGATTAACTTACGGTACAATGTGTCCGGGAAGTAAATTTATTAAAACTTATACCATTAAAGTTGAAGAATAGTATCAGGATTGGTCTAGATTTTATGAAAAATCTACAACATCATTTAATGTTAATCATTGGGCTTTGTTGACTACTGTTCTTACCGTTTTTGTATTGAAAAAATGGACGTTCGACCAAAGTCGTTACCCAATGCCCTATTTAAAAATAAACAAGTCTAAAATTTCAGTTATCGTTATTTATCAGGTTTATAAAATTGTGAGATATATTTTTAAAGAAATTACTTTAGAATTTAAAATATACCGATATATCTAAAATAATAAATACAATACGTTCATTACACATTGAAATATATGGACATTATCAGATTAATAGTATTAAACATTCGATCGTTCAAAATCCTATTGACCATCGAAAAGTAAAGTTGAAATATCATAACGATTCGTAGTTTTTGAAGTATAATGAATTTAAAAATCTCTACGGTTAAATTTTCTTTTATTGATAATTAGCGTAATATCCCATTGAGATATAAAAACGCCATTCAAATAAAAAATAATTTTTATAAAATATCCATCTTCTGTAAAAATTAGTCCGATTTTAAATTTTAAATACAATACAAACTATAAAAAGAACGTAATAGTAATAACGATAAACATCTATCCATTATAAACTGGAGTTAGTTTTTTTTTAAACAATTTAAAAGATAAGTGATATACCCACTTAGTATTATTTTGATACAGATAATTACACAGATAAAAGTAGATTAATCAATGCATTATTTGATATTAAATTAACTTAATCTAGTATCCTACCCTTTTATCCTTTAAAATAATTTAAGCAAAACTGATGAGGTGTTCCCTATGCGTTGGAGAGACCAAAGAGAGAGTGATAATATTGAAGATCGCCGCTCACAATATGGAAGCGATTCAGGAATAAGGATCCCAATAAGTGGTAAAGGTCGAGCTGTGTTATTTATCGTAGTTTTGGTTGCGGGTTATTATGGTGTTGATTTGACCGGCTTACTTAATCCTAACCTAATTGACTCCAATAGCTCATCACTAAGCTCAAATCAATATTCCATTAATGATGAAGATGCTGCTAAGTTTACATCGGTTATTTTAGCGAGTACTGAAGATTACTGGCAACAAGAGTTTAATCATTTAGGTAGAACCTATACTCCTCCCAAATTAGTCTTATATACGGGTTCAACAAGAACATCATGTGGTGTTGGACAGACTTTTATGGGGCCATTTTATTGCAGTGTTGATAAAACTGTCTATTTGGATATTTCATTCTATCAAGAGATGAAACAACAACTTGGTGGTGGTGGTGACTTTGCCCAAGGTTATGTCATAGCACATGAAATTGGTCATCATGTACAAAATTTACTGGGTCTGTTCAATAAAATCGAACAATTAAAGCAAGGCCAATCTGAAGTGTTCGCCAATCAATTATCGGTTAAATTAGAGCTACAAGCCGACTGCTTTGCCGGTATGTGGGGGCATGCAATGCAACAAAAAAATATTTTAGACGTTGGCGATATTGAGCAAGCGTTAAAGACCGCTGAAGCGATTGGTGATGATCGCTTACAACGTCAAAGTAATGGTTACGTTGTGCCAGATAGTTTTACACATGGTAGTTCTAAGCAACGTTATACTTGGTTTAAACGAGGATTTGATAGCGGTGATATCAATCAATGTAATACTTTTGCTGAATAAGGAAATAGAATGATGTTTAATAAATTAGTAAATCGCGTTTTGTTAGTCAATGATGATGGTATTGATGCATCTGGCATTAAAATTTTAAAGGATGTAGCACACAAAATTGCTCATGAAGTTTGGGTAGTAGCGCCAGCAATCGACCAAAGTGGTGTATCATGTTCGGTCAGCTTAAAAGCGCCTTTTCGAGTTGCAAAACGTGATGAACGACAATACGCGGTTTATGGAACTCCCGCAGATTGCTCATTATTTGCTATAAAGCATCTAATGGCAGATAAGTTGCCTGATCTCGTGCTATCGGGCATTAATAATGGCTCAAATGTTGGATTTGAAACGGTTTTATCCGGTACGGTTGGCGCAGCTATGATGGCAACAGCTTTAGGAATACCATCAATTGCCTTAAGCCAATGCTCTACTGAAGATAACCAACCAACAATATGGGATTGTTCAGCTTATCATGCTGAATCAGTGATCAGCAAACTACTATCATTATCTACTCCTAAAAATATCTGTTTTAATGTTAATTTTCCTGCTTGTGATGCTCATCAGATTAAAGGATTAAAAATCACTAAACAAGGTGATTGTGATGTCAGTCGTTTTGTGGTTGCACCAACTAAAGATCCAGAAGGTCATGATTATTTTTGGTTTAGAGCTAAGCGTAATCAGCAGGTGTTTGATGATAATAAAGAGTTGGATGCGGCTAATGGTAATTTCATTGCCATTACACCTATTGGTTATGAAAGAACAAATTATGCTTTTTATGAAACGTTATTAAAAGAATTTGATTGTTAATAATTGATTTTGATATCGTCTTCCAATTCGTTTTGGAAGACGAACAAATAAAAGATAATGGATGGCTTACTTAAGGTGACCGTTTCTTTCCATCTTTAACCAGTGCACAAAACAGCAATGAAACAGCAACCATCACAAGCGCAATCCAGTAGATAGCTTCATGCCCATATTCATCAGAAACAAACCCTTGCAAAACACCTGCCAGAATAACGCTAAAAATAATCCCGTTATTAAATAGTGTCGAAGCTACGCCCATTCTAGTTGGTAACAAATCCTGAAAGTAGATAATACCAATATTAGCCACAATTCCGATAAATAATGCATTAAATATCTGTAGTGCTAACAAAGCAAATTTACTGGTAAAGAAAATCATGCCAATATAAAAAAATAAGCCACAAATAATGGCAATAAAAAATAGATTTCGCTTACCCAAATAAGGCACTAAAAATCCAGCAATAAGCATCACAGGAATTTCAATACCCGCTGCTAACCCCATTAAAATGCCGGGTAAAGAGTCGGGAAGATGTAAAACTAAGTCAACATAAAGTGGCATGTCAATAATGTACATCATGTTAGCTGTCCACATAAATACTGTAGATAATAATAAACAAACGACATTTCTGTTTTTCCAAAGTGGTATATTAGCCGCTTGTAATTCAGCTGCACTGCTGAGTTGTGAAGTAGGATTTTTTTCGACTGATGGTAAGAATATTGCAACAAATAACATTGCAATTATAAACATGGACATTGCGGTTAGATACATTACAGTAAAGCCAAAGCTTAAAGCTAAACCGAATGAAATTGGTGGACCAAATACCCATGCCAACGATAACTGAGCACGAATTAATGAGTTGAAAGCAACTACATTACGTCCTGATTTGACCGCATATTCACGCGCTAAAGCAAAAACTTGCGGCATGCCGGCCGATGATAATGCGGCAAATAAAACCCCCAGCGTAATCAGTATAAAATAGTTGCGCGTAAACGCAAACGTAACACTATTGGCAACCCCCATTAAACAGCAAAATATGACGATATAACGTCTATCCCCTTTTTTGTCCGAATATTTTGCTAATAGAAAACTGCCCACAATGCTGGCTAAAGCATTTATCGAAAAGAAAAGACCGACTAAATGGGAATTTACATTAACTTCAAAGGTTAAGAAACGGCTTAAGGTAGGTGACTGTAACGCCCCGGCAATACCGATAATAAAGGTCGTAATAAGAAAAGCTAAAAAGACAATGCTCTGTTTTTGGCGAAAAGATGAAGCTTTGGACATAAACTTTCTCTATCATTTTATTTTGTACAATTATAAACATAAAAAAGAGAGGGATACAGTAGAAGAATGAAATAAAAAATGGTTATTTTTAAATTTATTTCGTCACTTGTCATGTACTCAAAATTTTTGATCTAACGATCAAATAAATTAAAAAAAGATATCTTTTTATTTTTTTGAGCGTACAATCAAAATCATCCACAAAGCGAGGTAACGTTATGTTATATAATAACAAATACACACAATCCCATCATGAAAATCACGTCCATTGTCATAGCGATTGTCAAAATATTGCTCATAATCATACACATGAAACCCATCATTCCCATGATGCAAATCACAATCATTCTGGGGGACATTGTTGTGAGGGGCATGATCATGGATCAACGCAAAAAAATGAGATAGAAGATCCTCCCGAAGAGCCTGATCGGAAAAGCCAAGACATTAAATTGACTTGGAAAATTAAGGGAATGGATTGCGCTCATTGCGCTAGTAAAATCGAAAATGGTGTTAAAACACTGCCAAACATTAATCAAACCAAAATTATTTTCTCTACAGAAAAATTAATCGTTTTTGTTCCTAAGCATGACGATGCAGTAATAAAAATGATTGAAGACAAAGTAGTAGAATTAGGGTATACCCCGATTTTTGAAAGTACCCCTAATCACGCACATCATCACGAGCATTCACATAGTTTTGATAAAAAAGCATTCATCCCGTTAGCGGTTTTAGGTTCATTAATTGTGATAAGTTACCTTATTTTATTAGTGAATCATACAGCAGGTGAATATGCTTTTATCCTTACTGCGATTGTCGGATTGATTCCGATTTTGAAAGAGGCTTTTGTATTAACGCGAAGTGGTACACCATTTGCCATTGAATCATTGATGAGTATTTCAGCTATAGGTGCCCTATTCATCGGAGCGGCCGAAGAAGCCACCATGGTACTCTTCTTATTTATGATTGGTGAGATGTTAGAAGGCGTTGCGACCACTAAAGCCAAAAAAGGAATTTCATCCCTTGTACAACTAATGCCTGAAGAAACGGTAGTTATTATTGACGGCAAAAGGAAAACGGTTGCCAGTCATAGTTTAAAACCTGACGATATAATCGAAATTTCATCTGGTGGGCGATTACCTGCTGATGTTATTTTGGTAAGCGAACAAGCTAACATTGATGAAAGCGCCTTAACTGGGGAATCAATTCCGGTCAATTATCTATCGGGCGATAAAATTTTAGCCGGATCGCTGGTTGTGGATAATACCATTCAACTAAAAGTTATCTCGCAATCAGGACAAAATGCCGTAGATCGCATTTTACAATTAATTGAAGATGCTGAAGAACGTAAAGCACCCATTGAGCGATTTATTGATAAATTTAGCCGTTACTATACTCCAGCTATCGCCCTGTTTGCGCTATTGGTCATTGTTATTCCTCCGTTATTATTTAATGAGGATTGGTACACTTGGGTTTATCGTGGATTAACTTTATTATTAATTGGTTGCCCTTGTGCGTTGGTAATATCAACACCGGCCGTTATCACATCAGCCCTATCCAATGCCGCTAAGCGAGGCGTATTAATAAAAGGGGGTGCAGCATTAGAGCATATTGGTTCGATTAAAATGGTAGCATTTGATAAGACCGGCACCTTAACCGAAGGCAAGCCACAAGTCACCGATGTCATCGCACAATCCGTTACCCAACAACAGCTACTGACTCTTGCAGCAGCCATTGAAAGTGGTTCACATCACCCTTTAGCGAAAGCAATTGTTGATTATGCAACTAAGCAGCAGATCGAAGTTAACGAAGCAAGTAATCGTAAAGCTAATGCGGGTGTAGGTATTCAAGGCGATATCGATGATCAAACCTATTATATTGTTGCACCAAGTAAAGTTACTACGGTATCGATCCCTTTAGACGATGAAAATGCACAAAAAATCCATCAACTGGAAAGCGCCGGTAAAACCGTCGTGGTACTAGTGACACAACAAAAATTAGTCGGAATGATTGCCTTGCAAGATGTGTTACGCTCTGATTCTATTACTGCAATAAAAGCGCTTAATGAGTTGGGTCTTAAAACCTTAATGCTTACGGGTGATAATCAACGTTCGGCAAAAGCCATTGCAAGTCAATTAGGAATTGATTATCGTGCTGAGTTATTACCAGCAGATAAATTGGTTGAAATTGAAAAAATTCGTAACACAACTTCAATTGCCATGGTTGGGGATGGTATTAACGATTCACCCGCAATGAAAGCGGCGACCGTTGGCATTGCTATGGGCAGCGGTACCGATGTAGCGCTAGAGGCAGCCGATGCCGCATTAACCCAAAATAGCCTACTAAGTTTGCCTAATTTAATTCGTTTAACTCGTTTTGCTAACCGTAATATTAAGCAAAATATCACTATTGCATTAGGGATCAAGTTGGTGTTTTTGTTAACAAGTTTATTCGGTTATACCGGATTATGGTTAGCGGTATTAGCGGATTCAGGAACAACAGCCATCGTAACAGCCAATGCTTTAAGAGTGCTTGGTTTTAAAAGTAAAAAAGACAAAATTTAATTACTGATTTATAAACTATTCCATTGAATAAATGGAATAGTTTTTTATGGGTTACTCATCACCACGCAATGAGATTTCACCACCAATATGTGCATTGATTTTGCCATCTTGCTCCAACATTAAAGCGCCTTGCTCATTGATACCTTTAGCAATGCCTCGGATAACATTATCGCCAATAAGCAGTTTTACGGGACGATTAGCAAAGTTATCTAATCGATTCCAATCACTAATAAAAGGCGCTAAGCCCTGTTTTTCAAATTCAGATAATTTAATGTTTAAATTTTTGACAATACGCGCGACTAACAAATTACGATCGACCTTACCTAAATTTGCCCATTTTTGGTTGACAATATTAGGATCTGGATTAGTCATCATTAAGTTGACACCAATACCAATAATGGCATGCGCACAATCACCCGTTTTACCCGCTAACTCAATCAATATTCCCGCTAATTTTTGATCATTAAGATAAAGATCATTAGGCCATTTTACTTTAATATCTTGACCCGATAACTCCCTTAAAGTATCTGCTATCACAATTCCAACAACTAAGCTCATTCCCATAGCGGCAGCCACGCCCTGCTCTAACTGCCAATACATGGAAAAATAGAGATTAGAGCCGAACGGTGAAAACCATTTTCGTCCACGACGACCGCGCGCTTTTGATTGAAACTCCGCTACACAACAATCACCCGAGTGAAGTTGGCCAATTTTATCGAGTAAATATTGGTTAGTTGAATCAATAATGGGTAAAATTTCGCAACGACTATCCGCTTGATAATAGTGATCAATTTTACTCTTATTTAATAAATCAATCGGGGCAGTTAAGCAATAACCTTTACCTTGAACCGAAGTAAAATCCAGCCCCCATTCGCGCAGTACTTTCATATATTTATTGATTCCAGCACGAGTTATTCCAAAACTCGCTGCAAGTTCTTCACCTGAATGAAACTCACCGTCCGCTAAGATTTCAATTAATTTGAGTGGATTTTGGTGGCTGCGCATCGATTCCTCTTTTTTTAACTAATAGGGCAATAAAATAAAGCGAGATTATAGCAAAACTTACAAATAAATAAGTATTATTCGTTTTATCCATAACAAAAGCAATCACTGCTGGGGCAATAAGGCTACCTAATGTATTAGTTAATAACATGGCTTGATTCATTGCCACAATATCTTGCTTTCTAACGCATGAACATGCCCATGCCATAGAGATTGGATAAATGGTATAAATTGTTG
This sequence comes from Gilliamella sp. W8136, assembly GCF_016101285.1. Classification (NCBI taxonomy): domain Bacteria; kingdom Pseudomonadati; phylum Pseudomonadota; class Gammaproteobacteria; order Orbales; family Orbaceae; genus Gilliamella; species Gilliamella sp. W8136. Next base: position 108,968 of record NZ_JACFQU010000012.1, on the reverse strand, counting down.
CGCCTAATAAGATAATTGCTAATGTATCAAACCAATTAAATATCAACATTACACAAGCCAATAACATAAGTGTTGATTCAAACAATAATACAATTTGTCGACCAAATTTATCGGCACACCAATTAGCAGGCATTTGTGCTATTACACCAGATAAAATTAGCAAAATCATCCAATTGGCAACTTGAGTGTCGTTATAACCTAAATGAGAATAATAAGCAGGTAATAACGAATACAGCGATCCGATTAACATGCCAGCAATCACACAACCAATTAAACCAATGCGTGACGGTTTATTGACAATCATGGGAATGATATTAAAACTGCTTTTTTTACGTTTAGGTAATTTATAATGGGTTAGCAATATAAATAATATCGCAAGTCCCATTAGTAAAGCGGTCACTAGACCAAAATACAATACATTTTGCGGAAAATACTGTAATAACGCTTGTCCTAACACCGTGCCTAAATAATAAGTAGTTAGATACACCGCCAGCATTTTTCCACGAGTACGCACTGTACCTGTTACTAAAATACAACTTTCAATAACAACCCAAGTCACTGCGCAAGCAATACCAATAAAGAACCGCCATATTACCCAGCTATAAAAATCCATTGAAAAACTCAACCCAATGGTAGCAATAGCAAAAATAATACAACTGTAAGTATAAGTATAACGAGCATTAAATTTACTGATGAACCAATTCGCAAAAATGGTACCAATCAAGTTACCAGTAAAGTAACTTGAGCCAACTAAACCAATTTGCCCTAGTGAAAATTCATTACGCACTAACCATAGCGGTACTTGGGTATTAAGTGCCGATAATGCAATTGTCACAAATAATAAGCTTGTTAATAAAATAGGAAATGAATATGAATGTTTCATCGTCTTTTACAATATCATTGTTTAATTATAAATTGTTGGTTGCAACCTAAATGACTGACAACCTAAATTTATAACCGTTGTTATTTATAAAAAGTTGTCTACATCAATTTCAGCTATTTTGCCAATAAAACGGATTTCAGGTGAAAGATTAACTGAAAATTTTCGTAATACGGCATTTCGAACATAACGTGCTAATTCAACCACATCTTGCGCGGTTGCGTTATTTTTATTGACTAATACAAGTGCTTGATTTTGATGAACTGCAGCGCCACCCAATTGATAGCCTTTTAGACCACATTGATCGATAAGCCAACCTGCAGCAAGTTTGACTTGATTATTTACTTGTGGATATATTGGCATAGTTGGGTAAATTTCAAGTAGCTTATCGGCAACTTTTTTATCAACAACTGGATTTTTAAAAAAACTACCGCCGTTACCCAGCACCTTTGGGTCAGGCAACTTACTAAGCCGAATTTCACAAACTTTATCGAAGATCATCTTAGGGGTAATACTTTTTGGATCAAAGTTACGCAATTCGCCATAGGTTAATACAGGTTGCCACTGTTTAGGTAATTTGATACCGACATAAATGACCGCATAACCATCAGCATATTGCTTTTTAAAAATACTTTCCCGATAGCCATACTGACCATCTGTCACCTTAATGATGTTTCCTGTAGCAAGTTCCAATAATTCCACATAATCCGCCACTTTTTGAAACTCGACTCCATAAGCGCCAATATTTTGGATTGGTGCAGAACCCACACAACCTGGAATTAATGCTAAATTTTCAAGTCCTGCGATATTGTGTTCAATAGTGTGTGATACAAGTTGATGCCAAATTTCGCCTGCCCCCACTTTTAAATGCCATGCTTGTTCCGTTTCGGTGATGGTAATGCCTTTAATTCGATTCACAATCACAATCCCTTCAAAGTCACAAGTAAAAAGTGTATTACTGCCTTCACCAAGGATCATAATGGGCAGGTTCTGGTGATTATCTTGCCAAACCTGCATTAATTGTTCGACCGTTGTTACGGTCACAACTTTTTGAGCATAAACTTCAAGATTAAAAGTATTTGGGATTCTTTGTTTCATCAACTACAACCTTATCTGGGTGGAAATAGACCGCCAATTTTAAATTGCTTTCAGTGTTTTATTTGATTTTATTGAGATGTCTATCACATATGGCAACATATATTATCACATTGGTTAATCTTATATTATTAATTATTTACTCACTCATTATTATAAGATTCTTGGAACTCAAAATATGTACATTTATTAACATTTTAATTACAAAAATGTGATAATGATCGAATTTGGAGGATCAATTAATCAAATAAACCGTTAAAGTAATGCTTAAATCTTTTTTGTTTTTTTAGATCATGTATTATAGATATATGAGCGATGTTTTTTTAAAATTACAATTAAACAGATTACTGTTTACAGATACATTTAGTGCAAATAATAGACGTTATCATCAAGATATCATATCAAAGGTGTAATTACTTAAATGAGTATTATAAAATAGACAGCTAAGTATGAAAGTAAGTATGAAAGATTGTTCAAGTGGCTGTTCTTCCTTAACCCGTACCCATATAAGCGAAAAGTAAAATGCGAGTACGAAGATAACTTGTAGCAAGATCCGTTTTTGATAAGTTCGAGGAAATTATGAAAAGAGTTTTTATTATGATCCTAGATTCATTCGGGATTGGTAGTGCCAAAGATGCAGCAAAGTTTGGGGATGAAGGTTCCGACACATTAGGTCATATTGCTGAACAATGCGCATTAGGCAACGCAGAACAAGGACGCAGTGGGACACTTAAATTACCTAATTTGGGTAAATTGGGATTAATTGAAGCAGCATACGAATCAACAGGTCATTACCCTAAAGGTATGCAAACCGAAGGCGAAATTATTGGTGCTTACGGTTATGCTAGCGAAATTTCATCTGGTAAAGATACGCCATCTGGCCATTGGGAAATTGCTGGAGTTCCAGTACTGTTTGACTGGGGTTACTTCACCAATACAACCAATAGCTTTCCTCAAGATCTATTAGATAAAATTGTTACCCGCGCAAAACTTCCTGGTTATCTTGGTAATTGCCACTCATCAGGTACCGTTATTCTTGATGAACTTGGCGCTGAACACATGGCGAGTGGCAAACCTATTTTCTATACATCAGCTGATTCCGTTTTCCAAATTGCTTGTCATGAAGAAACTTTCGGTTTAGACAGACTTTACGAAGTGTGCGAAATCGCACGTGATGAACTTAATAAAGGTAATTACAACATTGGTCGTGTTATTGCCAGACCTTTTGTTGGTAAAAAAGCAGGTGAATTTGTGCGAACCGGTAATCGTCATGATCTAGCGGTTGAACCACCTGCACCAACTGTGATTAAAAAACTGGTTGACGAAAAACAAGGCAATGTTGTTTCGATTGGTAAAATCGCCGATATTTATGCTCACGTTGGCATCACCAAAAAGATTAAAGCAACCGGCATTGAAGCATTATTTAATGCATCGTTAGAAGAAATCAAACAAGCTAAAGATAATACCATTGTATTTACCAATTTTGTTGATTTTGATTCCTCTTATGGACACAGACGTGATGTAGCTGGTTATGCTGCTGCATTAGAATATTTTGATAGTCGCTTACCTGAAATGTTAGCGCTCATTGAACCAGGCGATCTGTTAATTATCAGTGCAGATCATGGTTGCGATCCAACTTGGACCGGTACTGATCATACTCGCGAACATATTCCTGTTTTGGTGTATGGTAATAGTGTACCAGTAGGCTCATTAGGTCATCGTGAAACGTTTGCCGATATTGGACAAAGTGTCGCTGACTATTTTGATTTATCACCAATGGAATATGGTAAATCTTTTATTAGTAAGTAAGCAAATGAAGTTAATGTAATACTTTTTTGAATTGAAGATCAGGAGAATTAGATGTCTACCCCACATATTAACGCTGTTGATAATGCTTTTGCAGAAACAGTTTTGATGCCAGGCGATCCGCTACGCGCAAAATTTATTGCTGAAACATTTTTAGAAGATGCACAAGAAGTCACAAATGTAAGAGCCATGTTAGGATTTACTGGTTATTACAAAGGGAAAAAAGTTTCAATCATGGGGCATGGCATGGGTATTCCATCTTGTTCTATCTATGCAACTGAACTGGTTAAGTTCTACGGTGTTAAAAATATCATTCGCATTGGTTCTTGTGGTGCCATTAGTCCTAATGTAAACCTTGGTGATGTGATAGTGGGCATGGGTGCTTGCACCGATTCAAAAGTCAATCGTTTACGTTTTAAAGATAGTGATTTCGCTGCAATTGCCGATTTTGATTTAACCTGTAATGCTGTTAATGCTGCTAAAAATTTAGGTGTAAACGTTAAAGTAGGTAACCTATTTTCAGCTGATCTTTTCTATAGTGTCGATCCTGAAATGTTCGATATCATGGAAAAATACAACATTCTAGGCGTAGAGATGGAAGCTGCAGGTATTTATGGTGTAGCGGCAGAATATGGTGCGAAAGCATTAGCAATCTGTACGGTTTCGGATCACATCCGTAAAGGTGATGCTATGTCACCAGAACAACGTCAGATTGGTTTTAAAGAGATGATAACTGTTGCGTTAGAATCTGTACTATTAAATCAATAATTGAAAATGGCAGATCAACTGCCATTTTTTTTAACTAAATATTGATAGCTTGAGCACTATAAAATTGATAATAGTGCTTGTTTATATAAATTTATTCATTAGTAATTGTTAGGCGGAAGATTATCAAATATGTCATTTAATAAGGAATCAAAATGAATATTAAGTTTAAACTTAAAATTATATTTTTCTTACAGTTTTTCATCTGGGGGAGTTGGCTGATCACCTTAGGTTCTTACATGATGGAGACATTACATTTTAATGGTGTAACCGTAGGTTCAGTTTATGGCACAATGGGGATAGCTTCTTTATTTATGCCTGGCTTACTTGGAGTTGTCGCAGATAGATGGATTCCAGCTAATCGTTTATTTATGCTTTGCCATTTAATTGGTGCCATCACGTTATTTATTGCAGCATCAATCACATCACCTTTTTTGATGGTAGTGATAATTTTGATTCATTGCCTTGCGTTTATGCCAACCATCGCAATTTCTAACTCAATTTCCTATTCTTGTTTAGAAGCACAAAATCTTGATGTTATTTCGCAATTTCCGAAAATAAGAATTTTTGGAACTATCGGCTTTATTGCAGCCATGTGGTTAGTGAGTTTCTTAGAATATGGATTAAGTAATATGCAACTTTATATTGCGGCGGCTGGTTCAGTTTTACTTAGCTTATATTCATTAACACTACCATTAATTAACATTACTAAAGACAACTCAAATAGAAAGTCTTTAGCAAGCTCTTTAGGTTTAGATGCATTCGTATTATTTAAAGACCCAAGAATTGCGATCTTTTTTATCTTTGCCGTATTCCTTGGCGGTATTTTACAAATAACTAATACTTTTGGTAATCCATTCTTACTTTCGTTTAAAAGCATTCCAGAATATACCGAAAGCTTAGTAGTAAAATATCCTTCGGTGTTATTGTCTATTTCACAAATGTCTGAAGTGGTGTTTATTCTGTTTGTTCCATTTTTTATGAAACGACTTGGCATCAAATATGTCATGTTAATCAGTATGCTTGCTTGGGTAGCTCGTTTTGGTTTATTTGCTTATGGTGATCCATCTCCAACTGGCTTTATATTACTGCTTTTATCAATGATAGTTTATGGGTGTGCATTTGATTTTTATAACATTTCTGGCTCAATGTATGTTGAAAAATCAGTCTCACCAAGCATCCGTAATAGTGCGCAAGGTCTATTTATGATCATGACTAATGGTATCGGGGCATATTTAGGTTCGACAATTAGTGGCTTTGTTGTTGATTATTACACAACGGATGGTCTTACTGATTGGCGTACAGTTTGGCTAATTTTTGCTGGTTACTCTTTATTGTTGGCTATCGTGTTTATGATTATTTTTAAAAACGATGACTTAAATAAAACAACTACAGCCAATAATAATTAATTATTTATGGTGTTTTAAATAAAACTTTCCATAATCAAAATACTGGCAACAACCTTGGTTGTTGCCTTCTTCAAAAATATTTAATGAGTTAAAATGACTTTTATTGCATATTACTGCATAAAAACTAATTAAGTCACACAAAATGTATGGTAATAAGATGTCTGTTCAAGGTAAAATAGCAAAGATTATGATGAGCAAAGCTAAGGTTACTATACTAAGCTTTCCAATAAGTGTTTTTCATATCATTATTATTTGTACTCAATTGGCAAAATAAACTAGATTAAATATTAAATGAATACACATACCGTACCAAAAGTCCTTTTACATGAGCATATTGAAGGTAGTATTACGCCTTTTATGGCTCAACAGTTAGCCAATAAAAATAATATCGTTTTCCCTGAATCATTATGTTATAAAGCGGGTCAATACGATGCAAACGAGTATAAAAATGGTCGTTATTGCTATGATGAAACTGACTTTGTTCAATTCATTCAAACTTATGACACTGTTTCCAATTTTGTAAAAACACCCGAAGATTATTATCTAATTACTTACGATTTTCTCATTAGAAACGCCAAGCAAGGATTAATCTATTGCGAGCTTTTCTTATCCCCTTTTCATATCTGTACTACCGAAATTGATGGCGAAATTATTTGGAACAAAGAAAGATTCCAACAAACACTCAACCAAATGGACAACGCCATTATTGCTGTACAAAAAGATTATAAGATTACGGTAAGGTATCATGTAATCGGTGTTAGGCATCTAGGCGCTAAAATTGTTTATGATACATTACGTTTTATTAAAGAAAATCCTCACCAATTTATCACTGGATTTAATATTGCTGGAAACGAACGTTTTGGTCATTTTGATGATTTTAAAGATGCACATGAGTTAGCAACTCAGCTTAAACTAAAAAAATCCTATCATGCTGGTGAAATTGAGTCTGCTGAAAGTATTATTCAAGCGCTTAAACACGGCGCACAAAGAATTGGTCATGGTATCCGTGCTATTGAGAATCATAACCTAATTCAGGAGTTGATTAATAAAAAAGTTACTTTAGAAATCGCATTGACCAGTAATCGGATACTCGTTAATGAACTTCATGGGGATATTCGAAATCACCCTGTACGTCAGCTTTATGATTATGGTGTACGCATCACATTAAATACCGATGATGCTGGAATTTTTGGTACAGATATTGAAAAAGAGTACCACCTTGCCTCATCCATTTTTGGTTTTTCAAGATTAGAATTATTGGATATTACATTATGTGGTATTGATGCCGCCTTTGTTGAAGATTCAGTAAAAGAACAATTAACAAATTATGTTTTGTCATTGTTTACCTTAGATGACAAACAAACACTACAAAAAGCAGTCAATGATGCAAGATATCATCCTGCAATAATAGAACGATTTATTAAATACCAAAAGTCACTACCAATAACAAGTTAGTGGATAACAAAGTCAGAAAAATAGGAGATTTATATGAAAAAAAACAAATTAACTTTATCCCTTTTAACCCTATTCATTTCTGGCTCCCTTCAAGCCGCAACCGTTGATTTAAGAATAATTGAAACCACTGACTTACATGGCAACATGATGAACTTTGATTACTTCAAAGATCAGCCTGTTGATACTTTTGGATTAGTCAAAACGGCAAATCTAATTCATCAAACAAGAAGCGAAGTAAAAAATAGCGTACTTGTTGACAATGGAGATTTGATTCAAGGTAGCCCTATGGCTGATTATGCCTTGAACAAAGGTTTAAAAGATGGTGATATTCATCCTGTTTATAAAGCGATGAATACACTTAATTATGTTGTTGGCAATATTGGTAATCACGAATTTAATTTTGGTTTAGATTATTTACAAAAAAGTCTTTCAGGGGCGAAATTCCCTTATGTTAATGCCAACGTTTATGATGCCAAAACTGGCAAACCCTACTTTCAACAATATATTATTATTGATACCCCTGTTGTTGATAGGGAAGGTAATCAACAAATCATTAAAATTGGCTATATCGGATTTGTGCCGCCACAAATTATGCAATGGGACAAGCTTAATTTAAATGGAAAAGTAGTAGTAAAAGATATCACTGAAACTGCAAAAAAATTAGTCCCTGAAATGAAAAAACAAGGTGCTAATGTTATTATTGCCATTCCACACTCTGGAGTATCTGCTGAACCATATAAAGCGTTAGCGGAAAATTCCGTCTATTATTTAAGTCGAGTTGAGGGTATTAATGCCATTATGTTTGGTCATTCACATGGCGTTTTCCCGAGTGATGATTATAAATCCTTACCTAATACCGATATCAAAACAGGTAACATCAATCATGTCCCTGCCGTTATGCCTGGTCAATGGGGTAGTCACTTAGGTGTAGTTGATTTAGTACTTGAGGGTGATAACTCTACTTGGAAAGTGACATCAGGGAAATCAGAAGCTCGACCTATTTACGATTTAAAAAATAAAAAAGCCTTAGTACAAGCCGATCAACAGATTGTCGAAATTTTAAAGCAAGATCATCAAGGTACCCGTGAATTTGTAGGTAAACCGATTGGTAAAGTTTCTAGCGATATCAACAGCTATCTAGCGCTCGTTGAAGATACATCCGCACTACAAATTATTAGTGATGCACAAATTGACTATGTAAAACAGTTTATTCAAGGCGATCCTGATTTGGATGGATTACCAATTTTATCAGCGATTGCACCATTTAAAGTGGGTGGAAGAAAGAACGATCCAAGCGCATATGTTGATGTTAAAAAAGGTGACTTATCATTTAGAAATGCTGCTGATATCTACCTTTATCCAAATATTTTAAGTGCAGTTAAAATTACCGGTAAAGATGTTAAACAATGGCTAGAATGTGCAGCCGGTATATATAATCAAATCGATGTTAATTCGACTCAACCACAATATCTAATTAATTGGGATAAGTTTAGAACTTATAATTTCGATACAATTGATGGCGTAAGTTATCAAATTGATGTCACAGCACCACCGCGTTATGATGGCAACTGCAAGTTAATCAATCCAACATCGGAAAGAATAAAAAATCTAACTTATCAACAACAGCCTATTGATCCTAATCAAGTATTTTTAATTGCGACCAATAATTATCGTGCCTACACCGGTACGTTCCCTGGTACAGGTGAAAATAATGTTAAATTCAACTCACCGGATGATTTAAGGGTTATTTTGTCGGCTTATATTACTAATACCACAAAAAAAGCGGGTATGGTTAATGTCACGGTAGATAATAATTGGCGAATTGCACCAATTGTTAGCCATAAAAAACTGGATATTCGCTTTGAATCTTCACCAACGGATGAAGCAAAAGCTTATATAGAGAAACATTCACTTTATCCAATTAATTTTATTGAAAAAGATGAATTAGGCTTCGGTGTTTATCGACTTGATTTACAATCATCGGTTAACGCAAAAGCTAAAAATCAAAAATAGTACTATTAAGACCTGAAGGATTATCGATATGAAAATTGAAAAGTTAATCGAACTTGCTAAAACTGCTCGCACAAGAGCCTATGTGCCTTATTCTAAATTCCAAGTTGGCGCCGTGCTCATTACTGAAGACGATGAAGCAATTTTAGGCTGTAATGTCGAAAATGCTTCTTACGGATTAGCCAACTGCGCTGAACGCACAGCCATTTTTAAGGCAGTGTCAGAGGGCAAACGCAAGTTTAAGAAATTAGTGGTAATTGGTGATACCGATGGCCCTATTTCACCTTGTGGTGCTTGTAGGCAAGTTATCAGCGAATTTTGTGCTAAAGATATGCCCGTAATTTTAACCAATCTTCAAGGGAAAATCCAAGAAACAACCGTAGGTGAATTATTACCTTGGTCATTTTCGCCGAATGATCTTGATTAGTTAAAATCAATTGCAAGTAAAATGGATAAAAATAGATAAAAAAAGCACATTACTGTAGTTAAAACTTTTTGACTATATTTTCAAACATAATCGGTACAGACGTTTATGTAAATTTTATATAATCAAGTTGATAGACTAATTTGATTAATTGTTTTAAGTGAGAGATATAATGAGATTTGTAGATATTATTGAAAAAAAACGTGATGGTAATGCATTAACCACAGAAGAAATTCAATTTTTTATTACTAACTACACCAATGGTACCATTCCTGATTATCAAGTGAGTGCATTATTAATGGCGATTTATTATCAAGGGATGACATCAAAAGAGTGTGCAGATTTAACCAGTGCTATGATGTATTCAGGTGATACGGTTGATCTATCCTCAATCAATGGTATTAAAGTTGATAAACATTCAACCGGTGGCGTAGGTGACACAACAACTTTAGTACTTGCACCATTAGTTGCCGCATTAGATGTTCCTGTTGCAAAAATGTCTGGACGTGGTCTTGGCCATACTGGTGGCACAAATGACAAATTCGAATCGATCCCTGGATTTAAAATTGAATTAGGCAAACAAGACTTTATTAATCAGGTAAATGAAAAAGGCGTTGCGGTAATTGGACAATCAGGTAACTTAACACCAGCCGATAAAAAATTGTATTCACTACGAGATGTAACGGCTACCGTTAATTCTATCCCATTGATTGCAAGCTCAATTATGAGTAAAAAATTAGCTGCAGGTGCAGATGCGATTGTCTTAGACGTTAAAACTGGAGACGGAGCCTTAATGAAAAACATGGCTGATTCAGAAAAATTAGCTCATGAAATGGTGAATATTGGTAATCAAATTGGTCGTAGAACCATGGCGATTATTTCAGACATGTCACAACCACTTGGTTTTGCAATTGGTAATGCCCTTGAAGTTAAAGAAGCCATTGACACTTTAAAAGGTCATGGTCCGGCTGACTTAACTGAATTGGTGTTAACACTTGGCAGTCAAATGGTCGTATTAGCCAATAAAGCCAAAACACTGGATGAAGCTCGTGAAAAACTACAAGAAGTCATCAAAAATGGCAAAGCTGTTGAAAAATTCAAAACATTAATTGAAGCTCAAGGTGGAGATAGTTCAGTTGTTGATAATCCAGAAAAATTAGCAAGCGCTCCTTACCAAATTGCCTTACCAGCACTTAAATCAGGTTATGTTTCAAGAATTATTGCTGACCAAATTGGTATTGCAGCAATGCAACTTGGCGCAGGTCGTGCAACCAAAGAAGATGTTATCGATCCATCTGTTGGAATTATGTTACACAAAAAAGTAGGTGATAAAGTCGCCGAAGGTGAAGCATTACTAACTATTCATGCTAATACTGATAAAATTGATGCGATTAAACAAAAACTCTACGACAACATTACCATTAGTGATAATGCGATAGAACCGCAATTAATTTATAAAGTGATTACGGAATAACTATTACACCTAAGGATTTAGGAGGCACCATGCATCATCCACAATTATATAAAAAACTAACGCTTATTGCCGTTTTGGGGTTATTTTCGGTTAATGCTTTAGCTGATGTAACTAAGAAACAATCAACCGATCCAACTTGGCAAAAAGATAAATCTTACCGATTTACAATTTTACATACCAACGATCACCATGGCCGTTTTTGGCAAAATGATATCGGTGAATATGGGCTTGCAGCCCAAAAGACGGTTGTTGATGAGATCCGTAAAGAAGTTGCCGCAAAAGGTGGTAAATTATTGTTATTATCGGGTGGTGATATTAATACTGGTGTCCCTGAATCTGATGTACTGCAAGCGAAACCCGATTTTATTGGTATGAACGAAGTGGGTTACGATGCTATGGCGGTGGGCAATCATGAATTTGACCATCCATTAAGGATCATTCGTGAACAACAAAAATGGGCTAAGTTCCCATTTTTATCAGCGAATACTTACTTCAAAAACAGTGATAATCGGGTTTTTGATGCCTATAAAATGTTTAACTTAAATGGTATCAAAGTAGCGGTATTTGGATTGACTACTGATGATACGATCTTTTTGGCTTCACCTAAAAATACCGACGGTATTGAATTTCGTAAAACCTTACCTGAAGCACAAAAAATCATTACTCAAATCAAAAAAACCGAACACCCTGATATGATCATTGCTGTTACTCATATGGGACATTATGAAAATGGTGAGCACGGTTCAATGGCACCTGGCGATGTTGAATTAGCTCGAGGGTTGCCAAACGGTGAATTAGATATGATTGTGGGAGGACACTCACAAAACCCAGTTTGTATGGCTAGCCCAAACAAACGTATTACCGAGTATGTACCGGGTACACCTTGTGCGCCAGATCAACAAAATGGCACTTGGATTGTTCAAGCCCATGAATGGGGCAAATACGTTGGTCGTGCTGATTTTGTCTTTTTAAATGGCAAAATTACGTTGCAAAATTATCAATTAATTCCAATCAATCTGAAAAAAGAAGTGGATAATGGTAATGGCACTAAGCGTCTTGAATATTACACGAAAGAGATACAACCACACCAGAATTTGTTAGAAACCCTAAGACCTTATCAGGAGCAAGGCAAACAACAATTACTCACTAAAACGGGTGAATTAATTGGCCGTTTAGAAGGTGATCGTAGCGTAGTGAGATATCAACAAAGTAATATGGGACAGCTGCTACTCAGTGCGTTCATTGAAAAAACGAATGCTGATATTGGTATTATGGCTGGTGGTATGATTCGTGATTCACTTATTGAAGGTCATATCACTTATCGCGATATTTTAAAAGTTGAGCCTTTTGGTAATACTGTAGTCTATTTTGATTTAACCGGCCGTGAGTTAATGGAATATCTTAAAGTTGCATTAAGTAAAAAACAGGGTTCAGGCGGTTATACTCATTTAAAAAATATCACGTTAACGAGAACTGGCGATACGATTAGTGATGTTAAAATTAAGAATGAACCTATTGATTTGCAAAAATCTTATCGCATTACGACCCTTGACTTTTTAGCTGCGGGCGGTGATGGCTACCCAATTACTAATACTTTACCAACTTATGTTGATACGGGTTATCGAGATGCCGATGCAGTAAAACAGTATTTTGAAGCGCATTCACCAATCAAGGCGGCAGATTTTGAACCATCGAATTTTATTTTAGAAAAATAATTTTACGGTTTTAAACACGATTTTTAGGAAATAAACAGCACTGATGATATTGATTTTCAGTGCTTATAACTAAGTAATTAGTCATAAAGATTTAATTTTTGCTCTCAGCATATAGGTAATATAGAGGTATTTATGAACATGACCGAATTTCAACAAAACTGTTATAAAATTGTGACCGATCCTAATTTGTCACCAAAACAAAAATCTAATTTACTCGCCTTAGCAGCAGAAAATAATTTACCTTATGTTGATTTGGATAGTGATACTAAGCAAGCTTTAGATGAGCGTGTGATTTGTGACATGTACGAAGGTCATGCACCTTACAAGCCTCGTTATGTATTACCTGATTACGCAAAATTTCTTAAACAAGGATCTGAGTATTTAGAACTTGAACCTGCAAAAACATTTGATGATGCATTAAATATGCTTACTATTGCTTATCACCATGTTCCATCGGTAACAGGTATGCCTGTTTATTTAGGCTGCCTAGATCAAATCTTATTGCCTTATGTTGGTAAGCTTAGTGAAGAAGATCTTTATCAACGTTTAAGACATTTTTGGATAATGCTCGATCGCAATTTACCTGATGCGTTTATGCATGCGAATATTGGTCCGACAGACAATGTTATCTGCCGTATTATTTTACGCGTCGACAGAGAACTTAAACAAGTTGCCCCTAACTTAACCTTTATCTATGATGAGAAAATTACTCCAGAATCATTGCTATCGGTCGCAATAGAAAATATCTGTGAAACAGCTAAGCCACACATCGCTAATAATGAGATGATCAAAAAAGATTTTGATGATAAAGGTTATGGTGTGGTTAGTTGCTACAACTCATTACCGGTTGCAGGTGGTGGCAGTACTTTATCTCGAATTAATTTAAAAGAGGTTGCATTGCGTAGTAAAAATATTGACGATTTTCTACAAAATACTCTACCTCACTATTGTCAGCTACAACTCAATTTGATTAAAGCTAGATCCGCATTTCTTTTCGAAAAATCTAACTTTTTCACTCATAGTTTTTTAGTGAAAGAAGGCATTATAGATGCTGATCGATTCGCTCCAATGTTTGGTATCTATGCAATGGCTGAAGCAGTCAATATTTTGCAAGAAAAATCTAACCTTGCTGGACGTTATGGTAAGGATGAAGATGCCAATGACCTTGCCTCAACGATTTCACAACAACTTGCGGGGTTTGTCGATAGTCATGAAATCAAATACGCATGGCGAGGCAAAGCTATGTTGCATGCTCAATCAGGTATTAGCACTGATAGAGGAGCAACACCAGGATTACGCATTCCGTATGGTCATGAACCTGATCCCGTTACGCATATTATGGCACTGTTTAAACATCATCATTACTATACATCGGGTATCAGCGATATTTTAACGATTGATGAGACCATTAAAAGTAATCCATCTGCCCTACTGCAAATATGTAAAGCTGCGTTTCAATTTGGTTTCAGAGAATTTACCGCCAACATCAGTGGTAATGATTTGGTGCGTGTAACAGGTTATATGGTTAGACTTTCAGATATTGCCAAATATAAACAAGAAGGCTCTCGTATTAACACGACATTCTTAGGTAGTGAAGCAGCCGAAGATACCGTAAATAATAGCTATCTATGCCGTACTCCGCGAGTCATCAGTCATGAACAAGTCATGGGCAATCGTTAATAAACTGTTACCATTTTCTTGTGTTGACGGACCGGGTAACCGATTAGTCATATTTTTACAAGGTTGTAACTTTAAATGCTTAAATTGCCACAATCCTTATACCATATCATTATGTAAGGAGTGTGGTGATTGTGTAAACACCTGCCCACATCAAGCATTATCTTTTATTAATCATAAGGTCATCTGGCAAACTTCGGCTTGCCAGCAATGTGATACTTGTATTAATACTTGTGGTTATCATTCTACCCCTATGACCTATAAATATAGCCTTGAAGATATTTTAATTATAATTCGTAAATATCTTCCCTTTTTAAATGGGATTACGGTCAGTGGTGGCGAAGCAACCATGCAGTTACCATTTATCGAAAAATTATTTAAAACCATAAAACAAATGAACGATCTAAAACATCTAACTTGTTTTATCGATAGTAATGGGTATTTAGCACAAACAGGCTGGCAAAAAGTAGCCGATACAATGGACGGGGCAATGATTGACCTTAAAGCTTGGAATAATCAAGTACATAAAAAATTAACTGGTCGAGATAATCTGCGTGTAAAAAACACGATAACCTACCTTGCGAAAATTAAAAAATTATATGAAGTTCGATTCTTAGTTATACCAGAGCATACCGATCTTCAAGATAATGCCAAGCATCTTGCGCAATTTTTAACAGAAATCAGTCCCAATATCAAAGTTAGAATTAATGCTTTTCATAATCATGGTGTTCATGGTATTGCCAAAACTTGGAAATCTGCCACTAAACAGCAAGTGGAAACTTTTGCAGATCAATTAAAACATTATGGCCTGAAAGATATTATGTTACCAAGTGTTTATTTATAACGCTTGAATCTTATTATAATTTAAGCACGACTAAATTTAATATTTTTTATGAACATTGCTTAATTAATTGATTATTATTTTTCATGAAATTAACCTACTTTTAATATTATTGTTTTCTTTCCAATATATTCATATGATTTACTTTTACTAAAATTTCAGCATTTATGTTAGTTGTTTTTTTCATTTAAGAACATGCTGAAAATGATGCTACCCGTTTTTATGATGTTATCTAGGTTGATGCTAAAGTCAAAAATAAAACAGATTGTCTACAAGGTATTGTTGTTATGCCCTGCATGTTGGCAACACAAAACAACGTTTTGGTTGGGGTAAAAAGCATGTAGTTCAATGATCAATTAAGTCATTTTCACACCTACCTATCAAACCAATGAAACTGTATTTAAATACGCGTTTGTTTATATGATAATTGGCTTATTAGTAATCGTCACTTTAGTCATATTTTGCCAACAAAAGGTTAAACTTATTTATATCTCAATACAGAATGCTCGCAGTTTTTTTGGCATTGACAAGATAAACTTACCGAAAGATTGCAATATTTATTGCTCCTTCAGGCAAGTCATCATTTTAATTAATACCTAATATTTAATACACATAGTATAGGCACTGTCTGGTTCTACAATGACATTACCCTCAGCCACTCCGACACTGTAAGCATGGACAAATCCATTAGGATCAACCTTAGGGGACATATCTTTGGTGAAATAAAAATCATAATTAAATAAATTTTGGTAATCGGTGAGGCCAGCCATCATATCGCGCAAGTCACCATTTTTCGGTGCATAATAGAAGATTTTACCCCATTCTCCCATTAAACTATTGCCAATAATTCGCTTAAAACCATTTCCTGCTAAATACCAATTTTCATTAACATTATTATCATAAGAAAGCGGAGAATTGCTCAGTTCGGCTCGGGTTGGTAAGCGGTCACCACTGTTTTGGCATAAACTTTGCGCATCAGAGAGAGAGACGAAACTAAGATTACCAGTATGCACATAAAACCAATGAAGGATCGAGAATTGATAGAAGAATGTTGCATTTGTTTGAGTGTTGGTGACTTGAATCACAAAATCATCACCACTATTAGGAGCGTTATTAGTAAAAATAAATTCACTTTTTGAGTCTGGAACCGAACTGCGTGGTACATTTTTTAGTGATAAATTTGGATTTTTAAGAAGTTTATAAGTATATTGTGATATCGATTTTAAAGGTACAACTCTAAATCGAGCTGATGGAAATGCCGTTGTAGGAAAGTATCTTCCGTTGTTATCAGTTGCAGTCGCTTTAAATCCTTTATGGGGAACAAATTGATTTGTATCATAAGGATCAGGTCGATTTATCCAGTCAGCTCCCCAAGAAGCATTTTGACCGCCTTCTGGCCAACCATTTGTCATAATAAGTCCTAATACACCAGGTTGGATGTAACATACACCATCGTTGGTAGTAACCGGAAATGTTTTAGACACTTGTCTTGATTCGGAATCGGTTGGTATTCCGTATTGAGTTCTAGCATAAAATTGAACAGTTACAGTAACCGACGAATCACCTTTATAAGAACTACCTGTACATAAATTATCCCCTAATGGGTTGGTTGAATTCGAAGCGATAACATTATTATTCTGATCTTTCCACTCAGAAGTGATACTTTGAATAATGAAACTATTTGATGATTCTAAATAATCTCCATCAGGATCACTAATATCTGCATTGGTTAATTGCGATAGATCAACATCAAATGAATAATTACTTGGTGAGGTATTAAAAGCAAGCGAAAGTTTTTTATTCGAATCCGGGGCTATAATGATGGGGTCAATATTTTTCAAATTTAACTTCACTTGAATACCATCTAAAATTTTAGTATCCGCAGTATCAAGTATTGATGGTGGAGTACCCTGTATGTAATTGGCAGTAGTAACTGTCAAATAGGCAAAAGAGGTATGCCCATAACTGAGTAAGACAGCAAACATTAAAATATTTAGCATTAAATGAGCTAAACTAAATTTTTTATAAAAACCAAAATTTTTATTCATTGCTACTCCGCTTTTCATAAACTACTCCACCTATCCGAATTAGATTATCGTCAATAGAATCAAGTTAGCGAACAAACATGCTTACAAAAGGTATATGACAAAAAGAAGAACATGCTCCTTTATGTATCTTTGATACCTAATATTTTAAAATCGAGTATGTGACAAAATATAATAATTTCTTTTATAGAACTGATTACTTTAACTAACTGTAATTTTTTGACTATTTATTTAAATTTAATTTTTATCCTAAGATTTCCATTACAAGAGAATCCTACTGAATAAAACTAAATAAAACTTTAAAAAAATATGCTATGAAATTTTTGGAATTAAATATCTTTTTACTTTAGTTTCTAACAAAGTTCATCACTAAATATTTATTAAAACAATTAATAAAAAAATATTAGAACCAAAAAAAATACTAAGAAGAGAAAATAAGAAAAAATAAAACTAAAATTGTTAGAGCTAATTTTAATCATTTAATTTTATAAAAGCAAATATTTCAGCAATAGATTCATTCAATAAAAAATTACCTTAATTATTAATAACTGATTTTACGTCATTTTAAAAGAATCATTCTAATCTGATTTTAAGCTCTTATTTTGAACAAGACAGGCCGATATCAATAAAGTTCCCATCATAAATATATGATATTAATGATGGGAAATCGTTAATTACTTCCCTTTTTTAAAGGCAGCGGCAAAGGCGTTACCCATAGCGCTATTGCTTAATGTCGATCTATTATTATTTTTAGAATGGTTAGCAGGTTTACTATTAATTGATTTATGTCCTTCCTGTTTTGGTTTAGCAGGATCATCAAGTCGCATTGATAAAGCAATACGTTTACGCGCAATATCAACTTCGACAACTTTAACTTTGACAATATCACCGGCTTTTACAACTGTTCTAGGATCATCAACAAATTTATCCGACAATGCCGATATATGGACTAACCCATCTTGATGTACTCCAATATCGACAAAAGCACCAAAGTTAGTTACATTGGTAACCGCACCTTCCATAATCATGCCAATTTTCAAATCTTCCATCGTTTCGATATTATCAGCAAATTGCGCCGTTTTAAATTCAGGTCTTGGATCTCGACCCGGTTTATCCAATTCTTTGATAATGTCTGTCACGGTTGGAACACCAAAGTGATCATCGACATAATCGATAGCTTTAAGTGATTTCAAATAGCTTGAATCACCTAAAATCTCTTTTAATGTTTTGTGATTTTTATCCAAAATTCGCTCAACTACTGGGTAGGCTTCAGGGTGAACCGCTGAGGCATCAAGTGGATTTTTACCATCCATAATACGTAAAAAACCAGCACACTGTTCAAACGCTTTAGGACCTAAACGGCTAACTTTTAATAACTGTTTGCGATCGATAAATTGGCCGTTCTCATTACGCCAATCAACAATATTTTGGGCGATCACTTTATTCAGTCCAGCAATGCGCGCAAGTAACATCACTGATGCAGTATTCAAATTAACGCCAACGGCATTTACACCATCCTCGACAACAGCATCAAGCTTTTTAGCTAATTGAGTTTGACTCACATCGTGTTGATATTGTCCCACACCAATTGATTTTGGATCGATTTTTACCAGTTCAGCTAATGGATCTTGTAAACGGCGAGCAATGGATACCGCACCACGAATTGATACATCTAGATCAGGAAATTCTTGAGCAGCAAGTTCAGATGCGGAATAAACCGATGCACCAGCTTCGCTGACAATGACTTTTTGCCCTTTTACTTCTGGATACTTTTTCTGAACATCAAGGTAGAAGCGTTCAGTTTCACGAGATGCCGTACCATTACCAATGGCTACTAATTCCACTTGATATTTGATGCAAAGTGCAGCCACCACCATTGCTGCTTTATCAGCTTGTCCTGTATGCGGGTAAATTGTTTCAGTTGCAACAAGTTTACCGGTCGCATCCACAACGGCAATTTTTACACCTGTTCGCAAACCGGGATCCATCCCCATAGTGACTTTCATACCCGCAGGTGCAGCCATTAACATATCGTGCAAATTTGCCGCAAATACATTAATTGCTTCTTCTTCTGCGCGTTCGCGCAAAGTAGTCATAAGTTCGGTTTCCATGTGCATTAAAATTTTAATACGCCATGTCCAATTGATCACGGCTTTACGCCATTTATCAGCTGGCTGATCATTAAATCGAACCCCAAGATGTTCAGTAATGATCTGCTCGCAATAACTCTCTTTTGGTGTTTCTTCAAATTGAGGATCAGCATTTAAAGATAGTTGTAAAAAACCTTCATTGCGTCCTCGAAACATCGCTAATGCACGGTGAGAGGGTACTTTGGAAATAAGTTCACTTTGTGCAAAATAATCACGAAATTTTGCCCCCTCTTCTTCTTTACCAGTAACAACTTGCGAAACCAAATGCGCATTATTCCAAAGATAATGACGCACTTTAGCCAATAATGTCGCATCTTCTGCAAATCGTTCCATTAAAATATAACGAGCACCATCTAATGCGGATTTAGTATCAGCAATGCCTTTATCCACATTAAGGTATTGTTCAGCTTCATTCTCAGGGTTTAACATTGGATTTTGCCATAAGTTATCAGCTAATGGTTCTAATCCAGCTTCGATCGCAATTTGCCCACGAGTGCGTCGTTTTGGTTTATAAGGCAAATAGAGATCTTCAAGTTCAGTTTTACTTAAGGTTTGTTTAATACTTTGACTAAGTTCTGGCGTCAATTTTCCTTGTTCGTCAATTGACTTTAAAATGGTCTGTTTGCGATCTTCAAGTTCGCGTAAATAACTCAAACGGTTGTCTAATATACGTAACTGGGTATCATCAAGCCCACCGGTTACCTCTTTACGATAACGGGCAATGAAAGGAACGGTACTGCCTTCATTTAATAACTGTATGGCAGCTGAAACTTGTTCTGGTTTTACATTGAGTTCACCAGCTATAATATGGCTAATTTGATTATTTATCATGGTATCTCAGTATATCTTATCGATTAACGGAATTTAATTTAATCATGCAAAAAGCTAATTATATAACAAGAGAAGGCTATTTGGCACTTGATCGTGAATTGAAATATTTATGGAGGGAAGAAAGACCTCGTGTTACTCAAGCCGTATCAGATGCCGCAGCACTGGGTGATCGCAGTGAAAATGCAGAATATATTTATGGAAAACGCCGATTGAGAGAAATCGATAGACGTGTTCGATTTTTAACAAAAAGGTTAGAGATATTAACCATTGTTGATCCAGATCCAAGACAGGAAGGCAAAGTGTTTTTTGGTGCTTGGGTCAAGTTAGAAGACGAAGCGGGCGAATCGCATATTTATCGTATTGTCGGCGCTGATGAATTTGATCCTAAAAAGAATTGGATATCAATCAATAGCCCTGTTGCACGAGCGTTAATTGGCCATAAAGTTGATGATGAGATATCGGTCAATACACCAAATGGCAAAACCTTTTTTTATATTTTAGAGATCAGTTATTCTAAATTAAGTTAATATTGAGATTAAATAGATATAATTATAAAAAAGGAAGAACTTAAAAATCTTTCCCTTTCTTTTAAATAAACACTTTTAAATGATATCGATTTAAGGTTAAAACTTGAGGAAATAATGATTAATGTAGATATGGTTTTTTTACAGAGATGATTAAATGTTCCTCATCCAATAATCAATAAAATGTAAACTATAAAAAGTTGTTAGCTACTAATTATGGCTTATAAAGGTTACAATTAGAATAATTTATATTATTTATTATTAAAATTATGATTTCTGTCAATCAGTTATATATATATCCAATTAAATCGCTTTCAGGTATATCACTTCAAACAGCCAATACTGTTGATGGAGGTTTTGAACACGATCGAATCATGATGATTAGTGAACCTGATGGAACATTCATAACCGCCAGACAATTTCCCCAATTGTTAAAGCTTCGAGCCTCAGTGATAGGTAATGATGTTTCTGTTTCATTGCCTTTGTTAGAAAAAATTTGTTTTAATTTGGATGAGTTTTCTGAAAATAATGAACCAACCGAAGTTTGGGGTAACCATTTCACTGCGCATATTGCACCAATTAGAGTTAATCAATTTTTTAGTCACTTTCTTCAAAAGGATGTGCAGTTACGCTGGGTTGGTCATAATCTAACAAGACGAACCAAACGCTATCCACAAATACCCGTGAGTTTTGCTGACGGTTACCCCTATTTGTTATTAAATCAGGCTTCATTTAATTATTTGCAGCAACAGTGCCCTACTAAGCTCGATATTCAACAATTCCGAGGTAACATTATTGTTGATGGCGCATTACCTTTTGCCGAAGATGGTTGGAAAACAATTAAAATTGGTGAAGTCATCTTTGATATCGTAAAACCTTGTACTCGTTGTGTGTTAACAAAGTTCAATGTCAACACAACCGAACCATTACCTAATAATGAACCTTTAAAAACATTGGGTTATTTTAGATCTGATTTGGAGGGAAATATCAATTTTGGCATGAATATGATTGCTCGAAATCATGGAACGGTATCGGTTGGAGATAAAATTGAGATACTTGAACGACAACCCGCCAATAGTTATGTTAAAAACTTTCCTAAAGTAGAAACAAACAACTATCAATCTTGCAGTATCTCTTTTGAAAATACAAAATTTGAAGGTAATAATCAACAAACACTGTTAGAACAACTTGAACAGCATCATATTTCACTTCCCTATTCTTGTCGAGCCGGTGTATGCGGTCGTTGCTCTGTGTTATTAAAGAAAGGGCAAGTAAAACCATTAACGCAATCTGGAATTAAGCGCAATAACACTATTTTAGCGTGTAGTTGTATACCTATGAGTGATATCATCATTAAACTATTAAAATAATTATCCAAAAATCAAATAATTAATTATTAATTATTAATTATTAATTATTAAATACAAAAGGATAATAAATATAAGTATTAAAATTATCCTATAAAGATAAGGTGACACTGGCATGTTTAAAAAATTTTTCTATTTATGATAAACCTTTTCTTATTGATGCACGAGATGAGCTGCTAAAAGAATCTAAAAAGCAGGATTAAGATCATCTTTAATGAATTTATATGACTTTCATATTAATAATAAAATATATTGGCTAACAGATAAACGCCAAAACAAAAAGTGAATCATCACTGCAAAAATGACCTTTTTAGGGCAACGCTAATCATTAACCAAATTACGATTAAAAAGTATAGGGTATGATATTCAATATTAATTAAAATCTGAATTACTGTATTGAATTAAAAGAATAGTGGATTAAATAGGGATGAGTAGAGGATAACTACTCACTTTGAATTAAGTTTGAAAATTAGGAAATTGCCTTTAATTCTAATTCTTTATCATCTAAAACCATTGAATTATCTGATTGGGTAAATTGCTGTGCTAAAGCCAGTCTATCATTCATTACCTTAATCGCCTCTGAAAAATAGAAAGTTTTATTCATAGAGAAAAAAGTTGGTTGAGCAATAATACACAATGATGCATGTACACCAACTTCAACAACCATCATACAAACTTCAAATCCATCTTCTTGCATATGAACTTTAACGATATCAGCCACTTTTGGTATATATTCAATGGGCTGTTGAGAAAAATACCAACTTTTTGGCATTTGCGGTTTTAAAAAATTAGCTGCGACAATGGCGTTAATTGATAATTGAATCTTTTGTGATTCTGTCAAATTTAATGAATGACAACTATTGTGAAACTGATAATAAGATGCAGCATCACTAACAGAAAAAGCAAATTCACTAAAAACATCAGGAATTAGCATTTTACTTGGATAACAAGATCGGAACAACATATCAGATGAAACTTCCAGCATTAAACTATCGTATTCACGATCAAAATACCAACGCCAACCATCAGTTGGTCGAAAAGCCATCTTCATTGATATATTACCCCTCAATATAAGCAAATGCTGAAAGATAACATAATTTAAATAAGAAATAAATAAGAAATTAAAATAAAAAAATTTTAATTACCTAATTTTTAAAAACTTTATGATCATATCTGATCAATTAAAATGATCTAAATATGATCTTGCCACTATTTTTAGATCTTATTGAATTCAATGCGTTTTTTTTACTTACACGTAGGCAGGACCTGAAACTTTTTTACAAAATTAAAATATAAAAAAGGTGCCATTTGGCACCTTGTGTTTTAATCAGAATTAAACTGTATCAGTACTTAACTGGCTACATTAATACGTTTCATATCTGTCATGTAACTAGGTAATTTGCGACCTAATTTTTCGATCAGTTAATCCTAGATCGTTTCTTACAATTCTATGAAAGCGAAATATCGATTGTTTCAATCTGATTTTTTTACTGAAACGTAGGAATGACCTGAAACTTTTTTACAAAATTAAAATATAAAAAGGTGCATTTAGCACCTTTGGTTTTAATCAAAATTAAACGATTTCAGTGTTTAATTGGCTACATTAATACGTTTCATATCTGTCATATAGCTACGTAATTTGCGACCTACTTTTTCGATCAGTTAATCCTAGATCGTTTCTTACAATTCTATAAAGATAAAATATCGATTTTTTCAACTTGATTTTTTTACTGAAACATAGTCATGACCTGAAACTTTTTTACAAAATTAAAATATAAAAAGGTACCATTTGGCACCTTTGGTTTTAATCAGAATTAAACTGTATCAGTACTTAACTGGCTACATTAATACGTTTCATATCTGTCATATAGCTACGTAATTTGCGACCTACTTTTCCGATCAGTTAATCCTAGAGCGTTTCTTACAATTCTATGAAAGCGAAATATCTATTTTTTCAATCTGATTTTTTACTGAAACGTAGGTATGACCTGAAACTTTTTTACAAAATTAAAATATAAAAAGGTGCCATTTGGCACCTTTGGTTTTAATCAAAATTAAACGATTTCAGTGTTTAACTGGCTACATTAATACGTTTCATATCTGTCATATAGCTACGTAATTTGCGACCTACTTTTTCAATTGGATGATTACGAATTTCTTCGTTTACATCACGTAATTGCGCATTATCAACACTGCCTTCAGGAATTGCTTTGCCAAGATCACCTGCTTGTAACATTGGCATAAATTTTTCTCTTAATAGTGGTACAGCTGCATTAGCAAATAGATAATTACCATATTCAGCTGTGTCAGAAATTACCACATTCATTTCATATAAACGTTTACGAGCAATCGTGTTAGCAATAAGTGGTAATTCGTGTAATGATTCATAGTAAGCTGATTCAGGTAAGATTCCTGATTCAAGCATGGTTTCAAAGGCAAGTTCAACACCCGCTTTAACCATCGCTACCATCACCACACCTTGATCAAAGTATGCTTGTTCGTCAATTTTGCCTTGATATTCTGCAGCTTTTTCAAATGCTGTTTCACCTGTTTCTTTACGCCATTTTAATAAGTTAGCATCATCATTTGCCCAGTCTTTCATCATCGTTGAAGAAAATTCACCTGAAATGATGTCATCCATATGTTTACGATAAAGATCAGTCATGATCACTTTTAATTCTTTCGCTAAAGCATTAGCGCGTAATTTAGCTGGGTTTGATAAACGATCCATCATTAAAGTTATACCACCTTGTTTTAATGCTTCGGTGATAGTTTCCCAACCAAATTGTAATAATTTACAGGCATATGCAGGATCTACACCATCAGCAACAAGTTTATCAAAACAAAGTAGTGAACCTGTTTGTAACATACCGCAAAGAATAGTTTGTTCGCCCATTAGATCGGATTTAACTTCGGCAACAAATGATGATTGTAAAACACCCGCACGATGTCCGCCCGTTGCAGCTGCCCATGCTTTAGCAATTGCTAGACCTTCACCTTTTGGATCATTTTCTGGGTGAACAGCAATCAGTGTCGGAACACCAAAACCACGTTTGTATTCTTCACGCACTTCGGTACCTGGACATTTTGGTGCGACCATCACAACAGTAATATCAGAACGGATCTTTTCGCCCACTTCAACAATGTTAAACCCATGAGAATAACCCAATGCCGCACCTTGTTTCATTAGTGGTTGTACAGCTTTAACAACCGCTGAGTGTTGTTTGTCTGGGGTTAAGTTAATGACAAGATCCGCAGTAGGAATAAGTTCTTCATATGTACCAACTTTAAAACCATTTTCAGTTGCTTTTTTCCATGATGCACGTTTTTCAGCAATAGCCTCTTTACGGAGTGCGTAAGAGATATCCAATCCTGAATCACGCATATTAAGACCTTGATTAAGACCTTGCGCACCACAACCTACAATCACAATTTTTTTACCTTTTAAAAAATTCGCTTCTGAAGCAAATTCATCACGAGCCATAAAACGGCATTGACCTAATTGTTCTAATTTTTCACGTAAATTTAGGGTATTAAAATAATTTGACATCATTCTCTCCATGAGTTCAATTGTTTATTTTCGAATCATGAAACATGATATAGTAGTTTTATTGTTGCGAAAATTGATATATTTACAATATTATATTGCATAAATTGCAACATGCTTGCTAAGTTAAACACTTTCTTTTACTCTAAGCCACTTTCAATTCATCTATGAATCATTATGGATCCACGTTATCAGCAAGCAAATAAAGAAGCTAAACTATCACTGTTGTTGACCATTATCTACCTAATTGGGTGGATTATTTGTGCTTATTTTGTCGGGGATAACATTGGCTTTTTAGGGTTTCCTTTGTGGTTTGAGCTATCTTGCATAATGGTCCCATTAGGTTTTATTTTATTGTGTTGGATCATTGTAAAATTTCAATTCAAAAACATCTCATTAGAGCAAACTAAGTGATTAAAAAATGCATTTAGATATTATTTTACCTCTAGTTATTTATCTTATTTTTGTGTTTGCATTATCAATTTATGCTTATGCAAAACGTAAAAAAGTTAATCAATTTACCGATTATTTTATTGGTAATCGAACCATGGGCGGTTTTTTACTCGCTATGACCTTAGCGGCCACTTATATTAGTGCAAGTTCGTTTATCGGTGGCCCGGGTGCGGCTTATAAATATGGACTTGGTTGGGTATTGTTGTCGATGATTCAAGTGCCTACCGTTTTACTTTCTTTAGGGATTTTAGGTAAAAAATTTGCTATTTTGGCGCGTAAATATAATGCGATAACGTTAAGTGACATGCTTTATGCTCACTATAAAAGCAAAATTATCGTTTGGCTTGCCAGTATCGTATTAGTGATTGCTTTTGTTGGTGCTATGACAGTTCAGTTTGTTGGTGGCGCCCGTTTGTTGGAATCGTCAGTTGGCATTCCCTATGACATTGGGTTACTAATTTTTGGCGTTGGCACCGTTATCTATACCGCATTTGGAGGCTTTAGAGCAAGCATTTTAAACGATGCTTTTCAAGGTTTAGTAATGATTATTGGTGCAATTTTGCTATTAACTGCTATTATTTATGCAGGTGGCGGAATATCAACGATTATTCATCGTTTAAATGAAATTAATCCAGCACTTTTAACACCACAAGGTCCAGATAATTTTATGGACTTTCCTTTTATGACCTCTTTTTGGATATTAGTCTGTTTTGGGGTGGTTGGGTTACCACATACTGCTGTGCGTTGTATGGCATATAAAGATAGTAAAGCCGTGCATCAAGGCATCATTATTGGTACGATTGTCGTTACCATTATTATGTTAACTATGCACCTATCTGGCGCACTTGGACGAGCTATTATTGATGATTTAACGATACCAGATCAAATCGTTCCAACACTCATTATTAATGTTATGCCGCCATTAGCTGCTGGTATCTTTTTAGCTGCACCATTGGCTGCAATTATGTCTACAATTAATGCTCAATTATTACAGGTTTCATCTGTATTAATAAAAGATCTGTTTTTAAGTATAAAACCCGATACCAATTATAGTGATAAGATATTAACCCGCGCGTCGATCATCATTACCATTATTTTTGGTGGTTTGCTTATTTTAGCGGCTTGGAATCCTCCTGATATGATTATCTGGTTAAATTTACTTGCTTTTGGTGGACTCGAAGCTGTATTTTTATGGCCATTGGTATTAGGTCTATATTGGAAAAATGCCAATGCAACGGGAGCATTATGCTCAATGTTTGCTGGGGCTATTAGCTATACTCTATTAGCTGCTTATAATATTAAAATTTACTCTTTCCATCCAATTGTTCCTTCACTGATTATTGGATTATTTGTTTTTATAATTGCCAACATGTTTGGCAACTCGGGAAAAAATTATGC
Organism: Gilliamella sp. W8136; assembly: GCF_016101285.1. Taxonomy (NCBI): domain Bacteria; kingdom Pseudomonadati; phylum Pseudomonadota; class Gammaproteobacteria; order Orbales; family Orbaceae; genus Gilliamella; species Gilliamella sp. W8136. The sequence goes on along the minus strand of NZ_JACFQU010000012.1, from coordinate 81,102 downwards.
CTTGGATTCAACTCAGAATTAATACAACTAGCGAATTTGCAGAAGAAATTAGCGAACAATTAGAACAATCTGGTGCGGTATCAGTTACATTTCAAGATACCTATGATACCCCTGTTTTTGAGCCCTTACCTGGTGAAACAAAGCTTTGGGGCAATACGGATGTTGTGGGCCTTTATGATGCTCAAACCAATACAGATGAGTTAAAAGCAATATTAAATCTTGAGCAATATTCTTATAAAATTGAACAATTGGAAGATAAAGATTGGGAACGAGAATGGATGGATAATTTTCATCCTATGCAGTTTGGTCAGCGACTTTGGATTTGCCCAAGTTGGCGTGATGTTCCTGATCCCAATGCAGTTAACGTCATGTTAGATCCAGGTTTAGCATTTGGTACTGGCACGCATCCCACTACTGCCTTATGCTTAACTTGGCTCGAAAGCTTAGATCTGAATAATAAATTAGTTATTGATTATGGTTGTGGTTCTGGCATATTGGCTATTGCAGCATTAAAATTAGGCGCAAAACGCGTTATTGGTATTGATATCGATCCTCAAGCAATTCAAGCTAGTAATGACAATGCACAACGTAATGGTGTCAATGAAAAGTTAGAACTTTATTTAGCTAAAGATATTCCTGATAATTTACAAGCAGATGTAGTTGTTGCAAATATCCTAGCTGGTCCTTTAAAAGAGCTTGAACCACAAATAAATAAACTTGTAAAATCCCACGGTGAACTGGGCTTATCTGGTATTTTGGCCACCCAATCATCAAGTGTTTGTAGTGCTTATCAAACACATTTTGATTTAGATCCTGTCGTTGAACAAGACGAATGGTGCCGTATTACTGGTAAAAAAAAATAAAAAATTAACATTACCCCCTTTTAAGTTTGAGAAAAAATGCGTAATATAGCCGCCCTTAATTTGCTAAAAATTGGTGAAATTAAATTAAAAAATAATTTAATTGCTGCACCAATGGCTGGAATCAGCGATAAACCATTTCGTAAATTATGTTATCGTTATGGTGCAGGAATGACAGTCTCAGAAATGTTTTTAGCAAATTCAGATGTTTGGCATACTGATAAGTCTGCATTGAGAATGATCTCAAATGATGATGTTGGTATTCGGGCTGTGCAAATTGTTGGGTCTGATCCTGATGAGATGGCAAAAGCTGCGGAATTTAATGTCAAACATGGCGCTCAATTGATTGATATCAATATGGGTTGTCCAGCTAAAAAAGTTAATAAAAAGTTAGCTGGTTCTGCATTAATGCAGTATCCAGAACTAATAAAAAAAATTTTGCAAAGAGTTGTCGGTGCAGTTGATGTACCGGTAACATTAAAAACGCGGACTGGATGGAATAAAGATAATAGAAATTGCATAGAGATAGCACAAATAGCTCAAGATTGTGGCATAAAGGCTATTACTATTCATGGACGTACCCGTGCTTGCTTATTCAATGGCGTAGCAGAATATGAGTCAATAAAGGCAGTAAAGGAAAAGGTTACAATTCCGGTTATTGCTAATGGTGATATTCGCACACCTGAACAAGCAAAAGAAGTTTTTCAATATACGCAAGCTGATGCTATAATGATCGGCCGAGCGGCACAGGGTCGGCCTTGGATATTTGAAGAAATTGCATTCTATCTATCACATGGAAAGTTAAAAAAAAGTAAAAGTATTGATGAAGTGGAGCAAGTGGTTTTATCGCACCTTGATGAACTTTATCAGCTTTACGGAGAATATAAAGGATTAAGGATTGCCAGAAAGCATGTAAATTGGTATACCAAGGATTATGCTGATAGCGATCAATTCAGGCGCTTATTTAGTGTACTTAGCAATACAAGTGAGCAAGTTAAAACACTAATAGCATTTTTTAGTCAAATTAGAAACAACCAAAAGAGTTAAGAATACTATGTCAGAACAACGCGTTACAGCTGCAGCACTTAAATTTACAACTGTAAATTCGCAGGACCAAATAACACAAAAGCCATTGCGAGATTCAGTTAAACAAGCTTTAAAAAACTATTTATCTCAATTAAATGGTGAAGATCCGACTGATCTATATGAATTAGTGTTAGCTGAAGTTGAACACCCATTCCTTGATATGGTTATGCAATATACGCGCGGTAATCAAACTCGCGCAGCAAACATGCTTGGTATCAACCGTGGTACGCTTCGCAAAAAATTAAAACAATATGGAATGAGTTAATTATCCTATTTGATAAATTTACGATATTTTGAAAGCGCCTATTTATTAGGCGTTTTTTATAACAATAAAATAATTAAAAGTGAGTCACAACGTTTTTTATTTTACTAAGCGGATAAGCGTTTTATCAATATTGGTGTTAATGACCGTTTATGTAATGGCTCTTTAGGATTATGAAATCGATTTATTAACATCTCAACGGCTAATTGACCCAGTTCTTTTTTGGGTTGATGAATAGTAGTTAAAGGTGGTGTCATATATTGTGCGATTTCAATATTATCATAACCAACAATTGCAATATCTTTTCCTGCTTCAAGTCCATTTTGATAAAGTGCTTGATAAACACCTATCGCCATAGCATCATTAGAACAAAATACAGCTTGTGGAGGTTTAGCCAAACTTAATAAATATTGCATCGCAACAATACCTGATGCAAATCGAAAATCACCTTGCACTTCATAACCATTATGGATGATTAAATTAGCTTCATGCATTGCTTTACGATAGCCTTGCAGGCGCGATTGTGCTTGAGTATTATTTAAAGGTCCTGTAATACAAGCAATATCCTTGTAATTTTTCTCAATTAAATATTGAGTCGCTATGGTTGCACCATAAAAAGAATTATCCTGAATAATATCACACATACCCATTAATGGTGTCCAATCCATCATGACGATGGGCAGTTTGGGATAACGTGTAAAGATCTGTTGTGGACTTGAATGGCTTTCAGTGCACATGATTAATAAGCCATCAACACGTTTCTGTAATAAATGCTCAATGTTATCAAGCATCCGTTTATGATCACCCTCTGTGCTACATAAAATCAAGTTATAACCCAGCTCATAACAACTTCGTTCAACGCCTTGAACCACTTCTGAAAAAAAAGGATTATTACTCGTTGTAACTAACATACCTATAGTATAGGTTTTATTATTCTTTAAACTACGCGCTATTGCACAAGGAGTATAATTTAGCTGTTTAATCGCTAATTCAACTTTTTCGCGTACAGCAGGGCTAACATAACGATCGTTATTAATCACATGAGAAACAGTAGATGTAGAAACTTGTGCAAGATTTGCAACATCTTTCATCGTAGCCAATGGTTAGATCTCTTTTTACTGATTATGTAATTGAATAAAATTGTCAACCTCTGTACGCGTTGGTACTGATGTTTGTGCTCCAGCTTTAGTTACTGACAAAGCCCCTGCGGCATGTGCATATTTGATAGCTTGGCTAAGCGATTTGCCTTCTAATAATGCTGTGACTAACATGCCATTAAAAGTATCTCCAGCTCCAATAGTATCAATGGCTTTTACTTTAAAACCATCGATAAGTTCCCCTTTGCCTGAATCACTTACCCACGCACCTTTACTACCTAACGTAATTATGACAATTTTTATTCCTTTATTATGCAAAATAGCCGATGCAGTTTGGGCATCTTGTTCAGTGACAATTTTTATACCGGTTAAATGTTCAGCTTCGGTTTCGTTTGGGGTAATAATATCAATATGATTAAGCAAATCATCGGATAACTTCTGCGCAGGTGCAGGATTTAAAATCACTTGAGTATTATGTTGTTTGGCTAATTTAGCTGCTTGCTCTATGGTTGCTAAAGGTGTTTCAAGCTGCATTAGAATCGCATCGGCCTGTATAATATCATTTTCAAATTCACGTAAATAATCAGGCGTAACCGCAGCATTGGCACCTGCATAAATGGCAATTTGATTCTCGCCTTGAGCATTAACTAAAATGAGTGCGACACCTGTATTTTCGTTTTTGATTGTTGCAACTGAATGGGTATCAATATGATCACTTTTTAATTGCTGATTTATTTTTTTCCCTAATTCATCATCACCAACTGCAGCAATGAATTGTATATTGGCACCTAAACGACCTGCAGCTACAGCTTGGTTGGCACCTTTACCTCCAAATGAAATTTGGTAATCTCTGCCAGCTAATGTTTCACCTGGTTTTGGAAATTCATTAACATTTAAAATATGATCGACATTAACACTGCCCAGTACAATTAGTTTTTTACCACTCATGTAATTCGCTCCAAATTTTACCGCGATAGGACGCAATAATGCGTCCTTAAATTTTTATTTAGTAATTAATTTTAATTCTACAGGAACTTTTTGTTCAACTTTCTCACCTTTTATCACTTTATCAGCGATCTCAATACCCATTGAACCTATCTTTTCTGGTTGTTGTGCAACTGTTGCTGCCATTTTACCTCGTTCTACGGATTTAACTCCATCTTGTGTGCCATCAAATCCAACCACTAAAATATCATTACGCCCAGCAGTTTGAATTGCACGTACCGCACCTAATGCCATTTCATCATTTTCGGCAAATACAGCTTGTAAGGTTGGGTAAGCAGTAAGTAAATTTTGCATCACATTCATACCTTTGGCACGATCAAAGTCAGCAGGTTGCGCAGTTAAAATAATTAATTTATTCACTTGTGCGGATTGAACAAATCCCTCACCACGTTCACGTGATGCGGATGTACCAACAATGCCTTGTAGTTGAATTATTTTTGCATCAGCGCCCAGTTTTTCAAAAATAAAATCTCCTGCCATTTTACCTCCAGCAACATTATCGGATGCGATATGGCTGATAACCTCACCTTTACCGGCTGCTCTATCAAGAGTAATTACTGGGATTCCGGCTTTATTGGCAGCCAAAACGGCATTGCCGACCGCATCTGAATCAGTTGGATTAATTAAAATGACTTTAGCACCTTTTACGATAGTATCTTCAACATTCGCCAGCTCTTTTGCTGGATTATTTTGCGAATCGAGTACCACTAAGTCATAACCTAATTCATTGGCCTTTTGTACCGCACCTTCTTTAAGTGTTACAAAAAAAGGATTATTAAGTGTTGAAACAACTAAGGCAAGATTGTCTTTCGCTGAAGCTTGAAAACTAACGGTTAGACTTAAAGTTACAATTGTAACTGCAGTAATAATTTTTTTAAATTTCATAACCCTCTCCCAAAATAAGAAACTATTTATTGGTTTTTTTATCAACTAACACAGCTAATAAAATCACCACACCTTTTACGATCATTTGATAATAAGCATCCACACCTAACATATTGAGACCATTATTTAAAAAACCTAATATTAATGCACCAATTAATGTACCTATAATTTTACCTTTACCGCCAGACATGCTCGTGCCACCAAGAACAACCGCAGCAATCGCATCCATTTCATAACCAGTACCAGCAGTAGGCTGTGCCGATGATAGTCTTGCAACTTCAATGGTACTAGCTAATGCGCAAAGTAACCCACTAAGTGCATAAACCGTAATTTTGACTCGATCAACATTAATCCCTGAGAGTTTTGTGGCCGCTTCATTACCACCTAAAGCATAAATATAACGACCTAAACGGGTATATTTTAATAAGTACCATGCAGCAATAAATACCATCGCCATAATGATAATTGGCACAGGAATCGCAAAAACTCGACCAAAAGCAAACCACTCGAAAAGTTCTGAATTATCATTCATACCCGTCGATATTGGACTACCTTTTGTGTAAACCTGTGTTACACCACGTAAAATAAGCATCATAACCAGCGTAGCAATAAATGCTTGTATTTTACCTTTTGCAATAATCAGACCTGAAAAAGCACCTAATAACGATCCTAATGCTAAGGATAAGGCTATCGCAATAAAGGGGGAGATATCTGAACCAACTAAAGAAGCCGTGATAGCACCGGCTAAAGCAAAGGTAGAACCTACTGTAAGATCAATACCGGAGGTTAAAATTACTAAAGTCATACCTACCGCAATGATCGCGTTAATGGATGTTTGCTGTAAAATATTGAAAAAGTTATTTAAAGTAAAAAAGTTATCACTTAAGCATGAAACAATTGCAATTAAAATAAGTAATGTTACTAATGATTTTTGCTCAATTAAAAAATTCTTGAACGTTTTATTTTGCAACATCGACTCTCTCCTGTAATTTTCCAACGGCAGCAGCCATAAGTTTTTCCTGTGTCACGTCACCAATTGAAAATTCGCCAGTCACAGTTCCGTCATAAATAACTAAAATTCTATCGCTCATACCTAATATCTCAGGCATATCAGATGAAACTAAGATAACGCTCAAACCCTGCTGTTTAAATTGATTAATCAGATGGTATATCTCTTTTTTAGCACCTACATCGACTCCTCGCGTTGGTTCATCTAAAATTAAGATACTTGGTCGAGTCATCAATCCTTTAGCAATAGCGACTTTTTGTTGATTACCACCTGATAAGAGCCCAATAATTTGGTTAATTGAGGGCGTTTTGATGTTAAATAAGCTAACAAAATCCTCAACGGCTTGTTGCTCATTTTTAAGTTGTAATTTACCAAAGTGATTAGCAAAATAACTCAAGGCATTGAGTGACATATTGTCCTTAACGGACATACCTAAAATCAGTCCATCTCTTTTCCTGTCTTCAGAAATATAGACAATGCCGTGTTTTAAACCATCTAACGGCGAATTCACTTTTATTGTTTTTCCTTTAAGTATAATAGAGCCAGACTTCGCTGGATTGGCACCATAAATCATTTTCATTAATTCAGTTCGCCCTGCCCCCATTAAGCCTGAAATCCCAAGTATTTCGCCTTCGTGAAGTTTGAAGCTGATATTGTTCACTCCTGCACCAGTTAAATTTTTAACTTGCAGTGTTACCTCTCCATGTTCTTTATTGATGCGAGGATATTGTTCTTCAAGTTTTCGTCCAACCATCATTTCAATGAGGGAATTTTCATCAAGTTGTGCAACTTTCTTTTCGCCAATAAATTGTCCATCTCGTAAAACAGTGACGTCATCACAGATTTCAAAAATTTCTTTTAATCGATGAGAAATATAAACAATTCCACAATTTTGCTGTTTTAGTTTGCGAATAACTTCAAATAATGATGCCGTTTCTGTTTCGGTAAGCGCATCAGTAGGTTCATCCATTATGATAACTTTGGAATTAAAGCTAAGTACTTTAGCGATTTCAACCATCTGCTGTTCACCTATCGATAACTCACTAATAAGCTTACGGCTATCATAAGTTAAATGTAGTTCCGCTAATAATTTATTAGCTTGGTCATATGTTTTTTTCCAATCTATACGGCCAAATTTATTAGTAAACTCTCGACCTAAAAATATATTTTCGGCAATAGTAAGTTGTGGTATTAAATTTAACTCTTGATGAATGATGCCAATACCTGCTTCTTGTGATGATTTTGGTCCTTTAAAATTTACTTTATTACCTAAGTAAATAATTTCACCCTCATCTTTTGAGTAAATTCCAGTTAACACTTTCATTAGGGTAGATTTTCCGGCGCCATTTTCGCCAATCAATGCCATTACTTGACCAGCTCGAACATTTAAATTTGCGCCTGTTAAGGCTTTTACACCGGGAAAAGATTTATGAATATTAATAAGCTGTAATAAATTATTGTGCATAAATTCCTCATCGCTTAATTAAAACAAACCTTTTTGAAACAACATTTAAAAAATGACACCTGATTGCAAAATAATATTTGCAAATGGTGTGCACTCACCCGTTCTGATAACGGCTTTGCAATGATGCGTTTGTTTTTTTAGCATTTCGTGAGGAAAATAAATAATTTCTATTTTATTGTTCTGAATTTGTTCAATCTGGCTGATTCTTTCTATAATTTCTGCCAAAATTTGAGGATTTTTTTCTTGGATTTCTGTAGCAAGTATTACTTTTTCTATTTGCATCTCTTGTGAAATTAATTCGAAAACTTGCATAAAAGATGGGACACCATGAGTAAGTGCCAAATCAATTCGTAAGGTTGTATCAGGTATAGGTAAGCCTGCATCCCCGATTGCAATTTGATCAGTGTGCCCCATTTTAGATAGTACTTGGTAAATATCAGAATTAAATAGTTGGCCTTTGCGCATAACAAATCCCTTTTAAAGATAGTTAACAAGGAATATCGAAACGTTTCGATACATAATCTTGTAACGAATAAGAGTTTCTTGCAATGTTTAAAATTCAAACTTGTGATCTCGATCAATATTCATACACGGCATGAAACTCATTTAATGAATCAAACATGAAATAGTTTAAGATAATGGGCTGATTTTCTGTTAAATAAAATCATTTTAAAAATGTATTCAATGAAACAATGCATTGTAATATTTTCAATCATTTTGACTTAACTATTGGTATAACTTATACACATATTGATAATGAATTTTTAGTTAAAGTTTGCTAAAATACACCGATTTTAAATTATTTATCTGGAGAATTTTATGGCAGGTCATAGTAAATGGGCCAATACCAAACACCGCAAAGCAGCACAAGATGCAAAACGCGGTAAAATCTTTACCAAAATTATTCGCGAACTTGTAACTGCAGCTAAACTTGGTGGTGGCGATCCAGCGTCTAACCCTCGTCTACGTGCTGCTATGGACAAAGCATTATCGAACAACATGACTCGAGATACCATGAATAGAGCTATTGCTCGTGGTGTGGGTGGTGAAGATGATACAAATATGGAAACAATCATCTATGAAGGTTATGGACCAGCAGGTACTGCGGTAATGGTTGAATGCTTAAGTGATAACCGTAATCGTACTGTTTCTGAAGTTCGTCATGCTTTTACAAAAACTGGCGGTAATTTAGGTACTGATGGTTCCGTCTCATATTTATTCACGAAAAAAGGCGTTATTTCATACCCAGCAGGTACTGATGAAGATCAAGTAATGGACGCGGCGCTTGAAGCTGGAGCTGATGATGTCGTAACCTATGACGATGGTGCAATTGATGTGTTTACAACACCAGAATCATTTGGTGAAGTTAAAGATGCTCTTGATGCAGCAGGTTTAGTATCAGAAGCAGCAGAAGTATCGATGATCCCAGCAACTAAAGTTGATCTTGATATTGAATCTGCGCCTAAATTACTTCGTCTTATTGATATGCTTGAAGATTGTGATGATGTTCAAGAAGTTTATCATAATGGTGAAGTTTCTGACGAGGTTGCAGCAACGCTCTAATGGCCATTATTCTTGGCATCGATCCAGGCTCTCGTTTGACAGGTTACGGAGTAATTCGTCAAACGGGACGACAACTTACTTACCTAGGCAGCGGATGTATTCGTACTGCAGTTGATGATCTTCCTACCCGCTTAAAACGCATATATGCAGGTGTGAGTGAAATTATTTTACAATTCCAACCTGATATGTTTGCTATTGAACAAGTATTTATGGCACGTAATGCCGATTCTGCATTAAAATTAGGCCAAGCAAGAGGTTCAGCAATTGTGGCAGCGGTAAATAAGGACCTACCGGTTTTTGAATATGCAGCACGTTTAGTCAAACAAAGTGTAGTTGGGACTGGCGCTGCCGACAAAAAACAAGTTCAGCATATGGTTAAATTATTACTTAAGTTACCTGCAAGTCCTCAAGCCGATGCAGCAGACGCATTAGCTATAGCTATTACCCATGCCCATATGAGTCAACAATTGATCAAATCACATAAATAAATCAGTTCTTATATTCTTTCAACGTAAATCACTTTCGCTATAGAAAATAAAGAACCCTTCTCAAGCTTAATCATTCCTTAAAGAATATTAAACTGAATCATTAATAAAATAATCAATGATAACTTGCATAAAAAAAGCACCAATACTATTGGTGCTTTTAACTTATCTTATATTAATAATACATTAACTTTTACTAACTATTTTTGGTATTACTGTCATAGTTAGATGGTAAAACGACTTTGTTCTTATGTTTAGTAAACAGTTTAGTTACAAACAAGAAGAATAATGGAACATAGAATATCGCTAAAAATGTTGCCGTTATCATACCACCGATTACCCCAGTACCTACCGCATTTTGGCTAGCAGATCCAGCACCAGTATTTAGTGCTAATGGTAATACACCTAAAATAAATGCAAATGATGTCATCAAAATTGGACGTAAACGTAAACGACAAGCTTCTAACGTTGCATCAATTAATGATTTACCTTCTCTTTCGAGTGCATCTTTTGCAAATTCCACTATCAAAATAGCATTCTTAGCAGATAATCCCATCGTAGTTAATAAACCTACGATAAAATAAATATCATTATCAAGGTCTCTAAACATGGTCGCATATACGGTACCAATAATACCTAATGGGATAACAAATAGGATTGAAATCGGTACTGTCCAGCTTTCATATAAAGCAGCTAATGATAAGAATACTACAATAAGTGAAATAATATAAAGTGTTGTAGTTTGAGAACCTGTTTGACGTTCTTGATATGAAATATCAGTCCAGTCAAACGAGAAGCCTTTCGGTAACTGCTTAGATAATTCTTCCATTACTGCCATAGCTTGACCAGAGCTCATGCCTGGTGCTGCTGCACCACTAATTCCCATTGCAGCTACACCATCGTACCGAACAAGCGATGGAGAACCATAACTTTTTGTTGTAGTTGCAAAAGCATCATAAGGTACCATTTCACCTTTTTGGTTTTTTACATGCCAAAAACTGAAATCATCAGGTAGCATTCGATAAGCCGCATCAGATTGTAAATAAACCTTTTTAACACGGTTATTATAAACAAAATCATCAATATAAGCAGAACCCAATGCAGTTGAAAGTACTGTATTAACACTACTCACAGCCACGCCAAGAGCTTGAGCAGTTTCAAAATCCACATTAATTTTATATTGTGGAACATCTAACATACTACCTGGACGAACTTGCTGTAATTGAGGCTCACGTGCAGCTAGGCTTAATAGTTGGAAAAATGCGCCCATCAAAGCATCATGACCAAGACCAGCCGAATCTTTTAACATATAAGAGAAACCATTAGCCATACCAAGTGATGGTACTGCTGGGACATTGGTGATAATGACACGACCTTCTGTAATCGTTGAAGCAAATCCCCAACCACTGCCAACTAAGGCATCCACTTTTTGATCAGGGCGTTTACGTTCATCCCAATCTTTTAGTCGGATAAAGCCAAGCCCCATGTTCTGTCCACGACCAACCAAACTAAAACCAGCAACGGTGAAAATTTCTTTCACTGAATCGGCTTTTTGCGTCATGTAGAAGTCAGAAGTTTTTTTAAGCACGCCCATTGTTTGTTCTAATGTAGACCCTGGTGGTAATTCAACCAGAACAATCAATACACCCTGATCTTCATTTGGTAAGAAACCAGTTGGTAAGCGGTTAAATCCAAATACTAAACCTACAACAATCAAGAAATAGCAAATAAATGAAATAACTGGGTAACGAATAAATTTAATTACACCTTTCTCATAGGCATGCAAACTTTTGTTATATAAATTATTAAATTTATCAAAAAACCATTTAGTTCCAGCAGAACACCAACTAAATGGCGCTATGGTTACGAGTTTTTCACCAAAAGTTGTTTTCTGAACTTTAGATTTCGATGGTGCTTTTAAAATTTGCGCGCAAAGCGCAGGTGTTAATACAATTGCCATCACTACTGATAGAGACATAGAAGTTACAATTGTAATAGAGAATTGACGATAAATTCCCCCTGCTGCACCACCGTAAAATGCCATTGGTACAAATACAGCTGAAAGTACCACGGCTATCCCAACTAATGCAGAAGTAATTTGTTCCATTGATTTAACGGTTGCATCATAAGGGGATAGACCTTCATCATGCATAATACGTTCAACGTTTTCGATAACTACGATAGCATCATCGACCAGAAGACCGATGGCAAGAACCATAGCAAACATGGATAACGTATTGATAGTAAATCCACAAATATATAAAACCGCAAAAGTACCTAACAATACGACTGGTACTGTAATAGTTGGTATAAGTGTAGAACGAAGATTTTGTAAGAATACATACATTACAATAACAACCAATATGATTGCTTCGATCAATGTATGAATTACGTTATTAATGGATAATTTAACAAAAGGGGTTGTATCATAAGGATACGCAAATTTAATGTCTTCAGGAAAAATTTGAGATAATTCCTGAATCTTTTGATCAACTTGTGCTGATGTATCTAATTGGTTAGCGCCTGTCGCCAAATAAATACCTAAACCAGCGGCAGGTTTACCGTCATAACGAGAAAGAAAGTTATAATCAGCAGCACCAATCTCAACCCTTGCCACATCTTTTAGTAAAACGTTGGAGCCATCAGTGTTAACACGGACTAAAATATTTTGGAATTGCTCTGGTGTCTTTAAACGTGATTGGGCAGTGATTGTTGCATTAAGTTCTTGTCCTTCCGTTGCAGGTAACGCACCAAGTTGCCCTGCAGTAACCTGCGCATTTTGCGCTTGAATAGCAGCAGTAATTTCTTCAATTGATAAATTAAAATAGTTCAGTTTGTTTGGATCTAACCAAATGCGCATTGCATATTCAGAACCAAATAACTGAGTATCCCCTACGCCTTGCACACGACGAATAGGATCTTGAACTGTTGAATAAATAAAGTCAGCAATATCTGCTTGTGTTTTTTGAGGGTTGGTAGAATAGAAACCAATAACTTTTAAGAAGTTATTATTATTTTTGGCAACCGACACCCCATTTTTTTGAACGCTTTCTGGTAAACGTGATTTAATACTTTCTACTTTATTTAAAACTTGTACCTGTGCAAAATCGGGACTTGTTCCAGGAGCAAAAGTCAAAGTAGTTTGAACCACACCTTGAGCACTACTGGTTGATTTCATATAAATCAAATTATCCAAACCAGTTAAGTTTTGTTCAATTAATTGCGTAACAGTGTTTTCAATAGTTTGCGCATCAGCACCTGGATAAACTGCAGAAACAGTAACAGCAGGTGGGGCAATATCAGGGTACTGTTCAACAGCGAGTAGCTTAATACATAAAGCACCACCCAGCATCATCATGATAGCAATTACCCATGCAAAAACAGGTCTATCAATAAAAAACTTAGCCATAATTAAATCTACCCCTGTTTTATTTCATATTGTTATTGATGATGTTATCTAACTGTTCTTGAGAAAGAGTAGTAGGCTCACCAACAACTTCTGCTTGCATAGTCACACCTGATTCAACGGCTGTCAAATTAAGTAGACCTGTAATGATAACTTGTTCACCAATATCGATACCGCTAGTCACTACCCAATAACCACTGATTCCTGTATAAACTTTAATATCTTGACGATATTCAACCGTATTATCTGGTTTTAAAATTTTAGCGGTATATTGACCTTTTTGGTTACTTGTAACACCTTGTTGAGGTACTAACACTGCATTTTTTATAGTCCCTAATGTCAATTGAGGTTTAACAAACATACCTGGTAAAATTTTGCTTTCACTGTTAGCAAATTGAGATCGTAGTGTTACGGTTCCGGTTGTTTCATTAACAGTCATATCTGAAAATTTAACATTACCTGGAAGTGCATATTTTGAACCATCATTAAAATAGAGTTCCACATTATTCCCTTTGGCTGGCTCATAAATAATGTTTTCATCTTGTAGATATTTATTATAACGTGTCGCTGCTTCTGTCATATCAACATAAATAGGATCAAGTTGTTGCACTAATGCAAGTGGTGTTGGTTGTCCAGCTGACACTAAAGCCCCTTCAGTCACACTTGATTTACCAATGTAGCCATCAATTGGTGAGTATACTTTAGTATAATCTAAATTAACTTTAGCAGCATGTTCCGCCGCTTGAGCAACCAAAACACTGGCATTAGCTTGTTTAGCATCTGCAGCTGCTTTATCGTATTCTTGTTGGCTTATAGATTTTGTATTTAATAGACCGGCATAACGTTTTAAAGTAAGTTGTGCAATATTAGCATTAGCTTTTGCACTTGCTACACTAGCCACTGCACTATCATAATTAGCTTGGTAAATGGCTGGATCGATTTGATAGAGTGATTGCCCAGCTTTAACATTTGAACTTTCTTCGAATTCTCGATTCAAAACAATTCCACTAACTTGTGGTCTTATTTCTGCTATTTGTGATGCAACAACACGACCAGGTAAGTTTATTTTCAGTGTATAATCTAAAGGTTCCACTTTAAATACAGTTACCTTAGGTAATTGGCCATCACCATTTTGCGACTGATTATTATCACAACTTGTTAATAACAATAGACTAGTTAATGCCATTGGCAGAGTAAGTAACAGCTTATTAAATCTCATATAAGATAGACCTCGGTAACTTAATAATTATTTAGATAACAATGAATTAATTATATTCAAAAGTAACGAGCGATTTTACAAAAAAAATACACAAAATGTAAGTATCTTTACAGCTTAATAGCACAGAGTTCTAAAAATAACAAAACTGAAATAGGATAAGAAATAAATTATATTGTTAAATATGATTCTTTTCGGAAATAAAGTATTATAGGCTAATTGATTTTTTGTGCTATAAAAAAGCCGAAATAAAATGCTATACTAATATTATTATGTATAGGAAGTATCGTTCAAGTGGTTTCAATTTACATTTGTTGTACTCCGTTATCATTTTATTCAATTTTTATAATGTTGAATGATTTGACTCTATATTCAATTTAATTCTGAGATGGTTATTATGGATAATTTACGTATTGTTCTAATTGTTGTTGCGTCCTTAGTCATTATAGCTCTATTGATTCATGGTTTTTGGATCAATAAAAGGGAACTTTATTCTTTTGATTCAGAAAAACAGAAAAAAAATCAAAAAAATGACAAACCATATGAAAATAATGTCATCGATGTGATTGAAGATGACGTGATTTTGATCACTAAAAATAAAAAAAATAGTGACCACCAAGATAATACATCTAAAGAACTCATTGAGGAAGTTCCACCTCAGCAAGAAGAGTTATTTGTTAATAATGATGAAGAACAAATTAATGATGAAACTATCAGTGAATCAAAACCAATTATTAAAATTAAGAATGATTCTTTTGACGATAACAAATTACAACTAAACAAACAGCCGCAACAAAATACCCTCAATAACGAAGAAAAAACAAATAATGATCCTCAGGCATCTGCAAAAAATAGTAAAACTCAGAAAGGTAGTTTAAATAAATTCGACGAAGACAAAACAGAAATTATTATATTAAATATTAAAGGAATTAATGGTAATTTATTACAGGGCGATGTACTTCTAGCAAGTATTATGCAATCAGGTTTCCAGTTTGGTGATATGAGAATATTTCATCGTCATGTTGATCCAGCTGGTAATGGTCCAGTGCTATTCAGTTTAGCTAATATGGTCACACCTGGATACTTAGATCCTGAAACAATGCATGAATTTACCACTCCTGGTGTCTCTATTTTTATGGTTGCACCTACCGAAGGCAACAATCAACAAAATTTCAAATTAATGCTACAAACAGCACAGCGTGTAGCCGATGATGTTAATGGTGTAGTTTTAGATGATGAACATCGTATGCTAACACCACAAAAAATCGATAGTTATAAAAATCGTATTAAAAAAGCCTGTAACGAAATTTAATCGCAAAAAAATTCAACAATTCTTTAATAAAATGCCACCAATTCTATTTGGTGGCTAGAAACAAAAATTTATATAATGCAGCTATTAATTCATCTAATAACTGTATACTTCATTAATTAAGCAGTTTTGATGATTTTCCTAAAAGCTACGTTTTAATTTAAGAGCCCATTATCATGCCACAATCAACTAAAACAGAACATTCAGCTATTCAACCAGATTCGATTGAAGACGTCATAGAACAATTGACTTCACTGCGAAATTTAATCAGACATCATGAGTATTGCTATTACGTACTTGATGCTCCAGAAATCCCTGATTCTGAATATGATAAATTAATAAAACAACTGCAAAAGATCGAGCAACAGTATCCAAATCTAATTACAACTGATTCACCAACTCAACGAGTTGGCGGTGCGCCTTTAGCTCAATTTGCATCAATCAAACATGAATTACCAATGCTTTCACTTGATAATGTTTTTGATGAGTCGAGTTTTATTGCATTTAATAAAAGAGTTAAAGATCGTCTTCATCTTAATGAAAACGAGCAAGTTGAATATTGCTGTGAACTTAAACTTGATGGTTTAGCAGTGAGTATATTATATGAAAACGGGAAGTTCTCAAAAGCGGCTACACGTGGCGATGGCACAACTGGAGAGGACATCACCGCAAATGTACGGACAATTAAAACTATTCCTTTAGTATTAACTGGTGAGAATATTCCCGCCCGCTTAGAAGTACGAGGGGAAGTATTTATGACTCATAAAGGTTTTGCCAAACTTAATGCTGATGCGGAAAAACGAAACGAAAAAGTATTTGCCAATCCCCGTAATGCCGCTGCTGGTTCATTAAGACAATTAGATCCTAAAATTACCGCTAAAAGACCGTTATCATTTTACTGCTACGGCGTTGGTATTATTGAAGGTAGTTCTCTACCTGATACTCATTATGATCGTTTAATGCAATTTAAAGCATGGGGATTACCTGTTAGTGATAAAGTAGAAAAACGACAAGGAGCCCAAGCCGCTTTAGACTATTTTAAACAAATCGGTGAACAGCGTATGTCATTAGATTTTGATATTGATGGTGTTGTCATTAAAGTTAATAGTATTGCATTACAAAATGAACTTGGCTTTGTTGCGCGTGCTCCGCGCTGGGCAACAGCATTTAAATTTCCGGCTCAAGAAGAAGTAACACAATTAAATAAGGTGGATTTCCAAGTTGGACGCACAGGGGCAATTACACCCGTAGCAAGACTTGAACCTGTTTCTGTTGCTGGAGTTATTGTCAGTAATGCTACACTGCATAATAGTGATGAAATAGCCCGATTAGGTATACGGGAAGGTGATTATGTAACTGTTCGTCGAGCGGGTGATGTCATCCCAAAAATTGTTGCAGTCTTATTAGATCGAAGACCTACAGATACAAAAGAAATTGTTTTTCCAACTCATTGCCCTATTTGCGGTTCATTAATTGTTCGAGATGAAGGACAAGCCATTTCACGCTGTGCAGGAGGATTAATTTGTCCAGCACAACGCAAAGAAGCCTTAAAACATTTTGTTTCTCGACGAGCAATGAATGTAGATGGGATGGGCGATAAAATTATTGAACAATTAGTCGATAAAGATTACGTTAAAACACCAGCAGATCTGTATAAACTTAATCTGCCTACCTTGTGTTCATTAGATAAAATTGGCGAAAAATCTGCTAATAACTTATTAAATGCATTAGATGCTTCAAAAAATACCACATTAAGTCGATTTATATTTGCTCTTGGTATCCCTAATGTTGGTGAAGTCACTGCGGAAAATTTAGTTAACCAACTTGGCAATTTATCGGCAATCGAAAACGCTTCTCTTGAACAACTGCAAACGGTGAATGATATTGGCGTGGTTATTGCTGAAAGCATCATTGATTTCTTTCAAGAACCTCATAACAGAAACGTGATTGAGCAATTAACCAGTGAAGAAATAAATATTCATTGGCAAGATATTACTCCCCAAACACAGACAACGATTGTTGATTCCCCATTTTCAGGTAAAACAATAGTGTTAACAGGTACGCTATCGGTTTTAACAAGAGATGAGGCAAAGAATAAATTAAAACAACTTGGTGCTAAAGTGACAGGTAGTGTATCTAAAAATACCGATCTTGTCATAGCCGGAGAAGCAGCCGGTTCTAAGTTAGATAAAGCCCAAGAACTCGGAATTAAAGTCATTGATGAACAAGAAATGTTAAATTTACTTGCCGAGTAAACAAAAAAAATATTGGTTGTCGAGATTGAATTGATTAAAATAGCGATAACCAAATAAGGAGAAAGTTATGCCATTACTAGATAGTTTTAAAGTTGATCACACTAAAATGAAAGCCCCCTTTGTTCGGGTTGCCAAAATTATGGCAACCCCAAAAGGCGATAACATAACAGTGTTTGATCTGCGTTTTACCATTCCCAATAAAGAACTATTACCTGAAAGAGGGATCCATACCTTAGAGCATTTATTTGCTGGATTTATGCGTGATCACCTCAATAATGAACAAGTCGAAATTATTGATATTTCGCCAATGGGATGCCGTACTGGTTTTTACATGAGTCTTATAGGTAAACCAGAGGAATCGTTAGTAGTTGATGCGTGGTTAAAATCTATGCAGGACGTTTTAAAGGTTAAATCGCAGAATCAAATTCCTGAGCTTAATGAGTACCAATGTGGTACTTATAAAATGCATTCATTAGATGAAGCTAAAGCCATTGCAAAAAAAGTTATACAATCAGGTATCGGTATTTGCCGTAATGAAGAAATCGCTTTAACCGAGGAACAACTTACTAACATTAATAACTAGGAGGTTTTTATGCCAAATGTCATTATTGACTTTTTAGAAGGTCGTACAGTAGAGCAAAAAAGAGAAATGGCCAAACGTGTAACAGCAGCAATCGCTGAAACGCTTGATTGTCCACCAGAAGTAATACAAATCATTATGCACGAAATATCAAAAGATCAGGTCGCCTATGCTGGTGTACTTCTCAGTGATAAAGACTTATCATAAAGGTAATTAAATACATTTTAATTTATAAGATATAAAAAAACCTCGAAAAATCATAATATATTTTTTGAGGTTTAATTAAATGGATTCTTTTCAGTTTTATTGGCTAATGATTACAATTGCCATGATTTAGATGCAATAAATGACCCATTTTATTCACTTTTGTTTCTAAATAGTGTTCATTATTTGGATTTTCTCCAACTTCTAATGGTACTCTTTGTACAATTTTAATGCCTGACTGTTCAAGCACTTTTATTTTTTCAGGATTATTCGTCAATAAACGAATTTGCGATACACCAAGTAAAGTTAATATATCAGCACACAGAGTAAAATCACGTTCATCAGCCGCAAAACCCAATTGTTCATTGGCTTCAACGGTATCAAGGCCTTTATCTTGTAGCGCATAAGCTCTGATTTTATTTAGTAAGCCAATATTACGCCCCTCTTGACGATGATAAATTAAAATTCCGCGACCTTCTTTAGCTATTTGTTTTAAAGCTGCTTCTAACTGAAAGCCACAGTCACAACGCAAACTGAACAAAGCATCCCCAGTTAAACACTCTGAATGAATTCTAGTCAGAACTGGAGCATCGCCAGATATATCGCCAAATACTAAAGCTGCATGATCTTTTCCTGTTGCAATTTCTTCAAATCCAACAATAGTAAAACATCCCCATGGTGTTGGTAATTTTGCTTGTGCAACATGTTTTAATTGCATTATCATCTCCGTTTAAATAAAACATAAATAGACTTTTAAAAAAAGCTATCTTCCATGCTAAACTATTTAGCAATTAGTGTTAAATTGAGTCTATAAATGGGGTTTGTAATAAAAAAAACAATGGCACCTTTAGCCATTATGTTAGTAGTACCATTAGTTATTATAGCCATAAATTGGCATTGGCAACCAGAATCATTAAATAATACATCAAAATATTTTTTCTTTATAACAGAAACTGCAAGTTTTCCTTGGGCGATTATTACATCAACCATTTTTTTTATGGTATTTTGTTATTCATTACCCAACAAAACCAAAACAAAGATTATTGCATTATGGTTTTGTCTAGTTTGTGCAATATTAGGTGGGCAAATAGTCAAAACCATTATAAAATCTCAAACAGCAGAATCAAGACCTTATGTACTTTGGATGGCAAAAGAATTTCATCTTAGCAACAAACAATTTTATTTGTTACCTAAATCAGAAAAACAAAAAATTATTTCTGAAAAGTTAAATAATTCAACTACCATTCCAAAATGGTTAAGTAAGCATTGGCAAAGTGAAACAGGCTATGCGCTACCCTCCGGACATACTTTATTTTCGGCGACATGGGCATTTCTTGCAATAACATTATTAGGATTTAGACGTCACTATATTATTGTTAACGCAATTATTGTATGGGCATTATTAATTGAAATTAGTCGATTAGCATTAGGTATGCATAGCCCGATTGATTTATTATTGGGTGTTTCACTTGCTTGGATCATTTCATTAATATGCTATTTTTATTCACGAAAATGGCATATAGTAGATAGATAATTTTTCAACTGATATTTTGTAAAAATGTTTAAGGTTATATAGACGTTTAAGTAAAATTAAAAAAAATATAAAGGTCATTATTATGAAATTTGTTATATCAATTATATTGATAACTGCTATTTTCACTATATCTATAGCATTAGGTGCATTTAACGGTGAAGTTGTGTCTTTCAATTATTTGTTTGCTAAAACAGAACTCCGATTATCAGTTCTTTTAGCTATATTTTTTGGTTCTGGCTTTATTGTAGGTACAATATTAACAGGGATTCTTGTTATAATTTCTAAGCTACAACATTCATCCACTAAACGAAAATTGAATAAATTACAAAAAAAGTATGATGATAACCTAACAGATCATCAAAAATTAAGTTTAACTAAAACCAATCAAGAATAAATATTATGTTTGAACTGTTATTTCTGTTGTTACCTATTGCTGCCGCCTATGGCTGGTATATGGGCGACAGAAATGCAAAACAAAAATATATCAATCAATCAAATCGATTGTCACGTGAATATGTAGATGGTCTTAATTTTCTTTTGTCCAACCAGAAAGATAAAGCTGTTGATCTTTTCTTAGATATGCTTAAGGAAGACGAAGGTACGCTTGAAGCTCATCTAACTTTAGGTAACTTGTTTCGCTCTCGGGGTGAAATTGATAGAGCTATACGAATTCATCAAGCATTAATGGAAAGTTCCTCGTTAACATTTGAACAACGTCTTTTAGCCATCCAGCAATTAGGTCGTGATTATATGGGGGCTGGACTGTATGACCGTGCAGAAGAAATGTTTTTGCAACTCATTGATGAAGAAGACTTTCAACAAAATGCCCTACAACAACTTATCATTATTTATCAATCCACCAGTGAATGGATTAACGCAATTAATGCTGCAACTAAATTGGTCAAACTTGGCAACGAAAAATACAAAACATACATTGCACAATTTTATTGTGAGCTAGCATCCCTCGCAATTGCCAATGATGATCTCGATAAAGCGTATAACTTATTACAAAAATCATCAGCAGCGGATCCAAATTGCGCCCGCACATCATTAATGTTAGGGAGAATATTAATAGTTCAAAATAAAACAGAAGAAGCCATTGAATCACTCAAACAGATATTACAGCAAGATAAAGCTTTCATTGGTGAAGCATTACCTTTATTAAATGAATGCTATAACAAATTAAATAAACAAGACGAATTTAAACAGTTTTTACAATTGTGTGTCGATAAAGATACAGGTAATGTGGCTGAACTAATGTTAGCTGACATTATTGAAAAACAAAATGGGCTTGATTCAGCCCAATACTATATGTACCGAGAATTATTAAAGCATCCTAATTTAAAAGGATTTTACCGATTAATGGATTATCACGTAGCCGATGCCGAGCAAGGGAAAGCCAAAAAAAGCCTTTTATTATTACGTAATATGGTTGGTGAACAAATAAAAGCTGTCCCGAATTATCGATGCCAAAAATGTGGTTTTACTGTTAATACTATCTATTGGCTTTGCCCTGCTTGTCGTTCCTGGTCAACCATAAAACCCGTCCGTGATTTTGAACAACATTCCTAAAATAAAAAGAGATTATTATGTTTTTAATTGATTCTCACTGTCATTTAGATAGTTTAGATTTAAAAAGTAAAACTATCGAAGATGTTTTACAACAAGCTATAAATAATGATGTTAAACACTGCTTAAGCGTGGCAACAACATTGTCAGGCTATGAAGCGATGAAGCATCTACTTATGCCTTTTAAAAATCAATGTTCCTTTTCATGTGGAATTCATCCTCTTAATTTAGATGATGAAAAATATGATGCCGATCGCTTTCAACGCTTAGCTCAAGAGGATAATGTTGTCGCTTTAGGTGAAACAGGTCTTGATTACTATTATCAACAAGATAATTTAGAACAACAACAAGAAAATTTTAAAGAACATATTCGGTTAGGACGAAAACTAAGTAAACCTGTGATTGTTCATACTCGTAATGCAAAAGAAGATACTTTAAGAATATTAAAAGATGAACATGCCTTTTCTGGTGTATTACACTGTTTCACTGAAGATATTGCTACAGCTAAACAGCTGTTGGATATTGGTTTCTATATCTCTTTTTCAGGTATCATTACCTTTAAAAATGCCGAAGCGTTACGGGAAGTAGCAAAATATGTACCGCTCGATCGTATTTTAGTCGAAACGGATTCGCCTTATCTTGCTCCTGTCCCATATCGTGGAAAAGAAAACCAACCCGCATACGTGCGAAAAGTCGCTACTTATCTATCGGCATTAAAAGGTGTTACTTTAGAAGTGATAGCGAAACATACAACCGACAATTTTTGTCAATTATTCAACTTACAAGGGGCGTTAAATGAATAATAAATTAAATATAGATTGGGATGACTTTTTAACAAATTATTGGCAAAAAAAGCCAGTGATATTACGCAAAGCTTTTAGTCATTTTATTGATCCAATCACCCCTGATGAACTTGCTGGGTTGGCAATGGAAGAAGAGATTGAAAGCCGAATTGTTACCAATAAAAATGGCAATTGGGATGCTAAATTTGGTCCTTTTGATGATTTTAGTAACTTAGGCGAGGAACACTGGAGTTTATTAGTTCAAGCGGTTGATCACTGGCACGAACAAGCTGCAACTTTAGTTGAACCATTTAAATGTATCCCACAATGGCAATTCGAAGATCTAATGATTTCTTATGCTACACAAGGTGCAGGTGTAGGTCCACATATCGATAATTACGATGTTTTTATTATTCAAGGTATGGGGCGTCGACGTTGGCAAGTTGGTGATCGTAATCCTAACTATAAACAATTCAGTGCCCATAAAGCGTTATTACATGTTGAAGATTATCAACCGATTATTGATGAAGAGATTACTTCTGGTGATATTTTATATATTCCAATTGGTTTTCCGCATAATGGTGTATCAATCGGCGAATCACTAAGTTATTCGGTTGGTTTTAGAACGCAAACATCACAAGAAATGCTAAGTGGCTTTGCAGATTATATTATTGATAATTTACCAAATGGGATTTTTTACCAAGATCCAGATTTAAAATTACCTAAAGATCCCTACCGTATACAACCTTATGAATTAACCAAATTACAAGATCAAATCATTGATTTAATCAAAACACCCGATCTTTTTAACGATTGGTTTGGTAAACATATCACTTTACCAATGCACGAACTTAATATTGTCCCTGTTGAACCTCCCTATGAATATGATGAATTTAAAACAATCCTACAAACAGGAGCAGAATTATTGCGTGTACCAAGTATCCGAATTCTTAAAATTGGCGATTTTGGTTATATTCATGGTGAAAAAATAGATTTACCTATGTCTGTTATTGATATACTTTGTCAAAACGAAATACTCAGTTATGAACATTTACAAAATGAAGAAACACAACAACTATTGCTTAATTTTGTTAATAAAGGCTATTGGTATTTTATTGATGAACAATAATATTATTTATCTGCCGATAATAAAATCGGCGGATAAAATAACCTTTTTAAGCTTTAGACTTGGCTTTTTATAAGTTTTAAGTATATACTTTGCCCCGCTTTAGATTACCCCCCGTTTAATGGCAAATTAAACATCACAAAATGCTAACTTTTAGCAAAAAATCTATTTTCAATTACTAGAGGTATACATGAAAACTGAATCAAACTCAGTCAAGCAAGTTGAAAGTGAAAAAGCAACACCATACCAAAAGAAAACGCTTTTTGCATCGACTGTCGGTTATGCATTAGATGGCATGGATATGATGATTTTAGGTGTCTGTTTTAGCCTAATTTCGGTTTCTTTTAATTTATCCAAAACCGATCTAGGGACGTTAACTTCTGTAACCTTACTTGGTGCTGTATTGGGAGGCATTTTATTTGGTGTTTTAGCGGATAAATATGGTCGAGTACGCGTGTTTTCATGGACTATATTAATCTTTTCTTTATTCACTGGTTTATGTGCAATATCCCCCAATTATGAAAGTTTTTTAATTTTCCGTTTTTTAAGTGGTTTAGGTCTTGGGGGTGAGTTTGGCATTGGTATGACACTCGTATCAGAAAGTTGGCCAAAGCATAAGCGCTCACGAGCAACATCGATTGTTGCGTTAGGTTTTCAGGCTGGTATTATCCTTTCTACTTTAACGGTCAATTTTGTTGGGCAAGCTTATGGTTGGCGATGGGCTTTTGCTGTCGGGGTATTACCTGCACTATTTGTTGCTTGGACTCGAAAAGGTTTAGAAGAGCCAGAAATTTGGCAAAATTTAAAAGATCAGAATAAAAATGAAATTGCAGTTGGTAAATTGTTTAAAACACCAAAAACCACTGCAACCACTATTGGTTTAACAATTGCATGTGCGGTGCAAAATTTTGGTTTTTATGGTTTGATGGTTTGGATGCCAAGTATGATTGCTTCTGAACTAAAATTACCATTTAAAGATACTCTTTATTGGACTATCTCAACCACAATTGGTATGTCATTAGGTATTTTGATTTTTGGTTGGCTTTGCGATAAATTTGGTCGCCGCCCTTCATACATTATATTCCTTTTAATTTCAGCAATATCTATTTGGTTCTATTTCCAACAAACCGATATGATAATATTAATTATATTTGGTTCAGCAATTGGCTTTTTTGTTAATGGTATGATGGGTGGATACGGCGCCCTACTTGCCGAACATTATCCTACCGATGCCCGTTCAAGCGCTGAAAATATTATTTTTAATGTAGGACGAGGAATTGCTGGAATATCACAAGTTCTAATTGCTTATTTCGCAACGGTGTATTCAATTAGTTACGCATTAGCTCTATTATCCGCTACATATCTATTATCTGCCGCAGCTTTTGTATTTCTCATACCAGAAACCAAAGGTAAAGCTTTAGAATAAAAGGGTAAAACTAAACAGGGCTATTGCCCTGTTAATATAATAGAATATTGATAACTATTTAAATTAATAAATTTTAGAACCCTAGTTAGCGTTACATGAAGCTGGCGTTAATTTTACGCTAAATAATTTTTCATCATCAATATAATAATTGTGAACAGCGCCATTTGGAAAAGCATCCCGGAACTCTTTAACTTGTTGATTGTCGCTACAATAAACTTTCTTCAAATTTTCAGACGTCATTTTTTCTGTTTCAGAAATTTGTAATTGGTCTTTAGATGCCTTAATAACATATCGATAATTAATAGAATTATCATCTTTAAAAATATCTACTAAACTGGTTACGGAATCAACTTGATAAGGAAGAGATTTTTTCGCATCACTAATAATTATGTCTTGTGTTTTAGTAAGCTTTTCTGCTTCATCTTTTTTTGCTTTCTCACTGTTATCACAACCAAACAATCCTAGACTTATTAAAACTAATGTTGTTATTTTTATAACTTTCATATTTATTCCTCAATTATTCATATTTTCAATATTATCAGATACTTTCTTAAGTATGTTTATGTATATAAAATATTGCCCACTGTTAATCTTATTTAAAATTACAATCTAATAACAACATATTATAAAACTGGTTAACTTTTATAAATAAACCTAAACAGCCAAAAATTGTTTTACATTAAAACATCACAATTAAAAAGCATCCTAACTTTTAAAAAAGTGTGGCTTATTGTACAAAATAGCGGCTAAAACTCAATAATTATTAGCTATATGCTTAAAATAAAAATTAAATTTCTTGTCTATCTTTTTTAAATGCAAATTTAAACAAACTCATGCGTATAACACATTGACAAAACTGAAATTATTTACGTAATTAATCATTCCTTTTTAAACAAAATGATGCAATTTTTGTTTCCAATTGAAATAAAAGGGCTCGAATGGCCCTTTTTAACAATAATTGATAAGTTCAAAATTATTTAGCATCACAATCACTAGGTTTTAAATCAAGTGTTAAAACTTTTTCTCCATTTAGGTAATAATTATGACTTGCGCCATTTGGAAAAACTAATTTTATGGCATTGATAGTCGCATCTTTACTGCAATAAAGGGTATGCAAACCATTTGAAATATTTTTTTGATTGCTTTCAGCTTGAAATGCGTCTTTAGTTATATTTTTTACATCATATTTATAACTAATAATATCGTTTCCTTTTGTTACATCGACTAATGTTGAATTTTGATCAACATCCAAAGGTAATTTTAAACTTAAACCTTTGATTATTGCATCTTGAGCAAGACTATAATTACCATCTTTTAAATTATTGAGGGCATCTTGAGTTGCAGATTTGGTTTGTTCATATAGTTCTGCTACTTTATCGCTAACCTTTGAACTCGTTTGCGCAACTTGTTCTTTGATATTATTAACTGTTGGTTTTGAATTATCACAATTTACTAAAAAAAGCCCCATCATTGCCAAAGTAATTACTTTAAATGTTCTCATTGTTCTGCCCTTATTGGTTATAAGTTCCGTATAGTTACTATTATGGTTTTGTATAATAGTGGTTAATTTAAAAGGAAATTAATTACTTAAACATGCAGTAAAAAGGCTCTTACAAGCCCTTTTACTGTAAAAAATATTAATTAATATGCATACCACCCGTTACACCATATGTTTCAGCTGTGGTATAACTTGACTCTTCAGAAGCTAAATGTACATATACACCAGCAAGTTCAACAGGTTGTCCTGCACGTTGTAATGGTGTTTGTTTACCAAATTCAGGGATAACGTCACTCGGTTGACCGCCACAGATTTGTAATGGCGTCCAAATTGGTCCTGGCGCTACACAGTTAACACGAATACCTTTGCTGCTTAACTGATTAGCTAAGCCACGGGTAAAGGCAATAATTGCTGTTTTAGTTGCCGCATAATCTAATAAATTGCCGCTTGGTTGATAAGCTTGAACAGAGGAAGTAGTAATAATCGTTGACCCTGGTTTTAAAAACCCTAAAGCCGCTTTAGTAACCCAGAAAAGTGAAAATACATTTATTTCGAATGTTTTTTTAATTTGTTCTGTGGTCAGTTCCATTATATCTTCCACAGCCGTTTGCTTACCAGCAACTAGGGTTAAATTATCTAATCCCCCCAACTTTTGATGTGCTTGTTCAACTAATTTTTTACAAAATGCCTCATCACTTAAATCACCAGGAATTAATACCGCTTTACGACCAACAGCTTCTATAACCTTAACCACATCTTCAGCATCTTTTTGTTCATAAGGAAGATAATTTATTGCCACATCAGCACCTTCTTTTGCATAAGCAATAGCCGCAGCTCGTCCAATACCTGAATCACCACCTGTTACTAACATTTTGCGACCTTCTAAACGACCATGACCTTGATAGGTTTTTTCGCCACAATCAGGAATCGGATCCATTTCACACTGTAGAGCAGGTGCTGCTTGTTTTTGTTTTGGAAATTTATCATGATGGTATTTTGTAAGAGGATTACAAATTTGTTTACTCATTATATTCTCCTAAGTTAACTATGTATTTGTACACAAATTCAATATAACTTAAATAAAATCAATTAGTAATCACAAAATCCTATTGTTAAGCCTATTTTAAATCTTTAAAATAACCAATTAATTCAATAAATTATATTCAATGACTATAAAATTTGAATATTTGTTTCTTAAAGCTAAATCATGTTGCTTAATGTTATCCTCTGTCTATTTAAGTTAATGAATAAAAAGAGGCAGAATATTATTAAAGGTGGCATTCCTTGATTGGCTTGGCGGGGTCACTGAAAGTAGTATTACCAAAGCCATGAGTGTTGCATAATCTTGCACCTCTCTCAGTTTAGCAAATTAATTTTAACTAAGCTAGTTATTACAAATTTTGCATTTGTAATTCGATTTATTGATAAATTTATATAAAGAAGATTAAATGTAATTATAGTAATTAAAACAGCTTTAACAATGATTAGCCAAACCATCATTAATATCTGTTTTTTTTATTTAAACATAATTAGATGTTTGTTTTCCAAAACTATAATTAAACAATGATAAAATATCAATTATCATTCAATGTGTCGTATTAACCTACCAAAATCACATTTTTATATTGAAACGTTTTATACTGAAATGTATAGTTAACCTGAAACTTTTTTACAATCTATTTCTAACACGTTATAAAAGCGAAAAAAATAGTTGCACTTTTTTTTAAAACGAGTATTTTGTTTAAAATAATTTTTAAAATGACGAAAAAGTTTATTAACACATATTATGAAATTTTCACTTAAAAACGTCCTTATCAACATTATTGTCAGCGTGGTCATTATTCCAACGCGGGGGCGTTTTTGAATAAAAATATGTTTATACATAAAATCAAAAACCCCGCTCCAAACAGCGGGGTTTTTTTATGAACAACGATTGGGCAAAAAAGAACAAGTGAGGAATAAATGTTAGGAACACAGTGGATAGTAAAAACCTTAAAAGAAAAAGGCGTTACCACCGTTTTTGGATATCCGGGTGGACAAATTATGCCTCTCTACGATGCTTTGTATGATGGAGGTATTGAACATGTATTATGTCGTCATGAACAAGGCGCAGCCATGGCAGCAATTGGTTATGCTCGTTCAACTGGCAAAACGGGGGTTTGTATTGCGACATCAGGCCCTGGTGCGACTAATATCATTACTGGACTTGCTGATGCATTAATTGATTCTGTACCTATTGTTGCCATAACGGGGCAAGTTCCAACTAATCTAATTGGTACGGATGCTTTTCAAGAAGTAGATGTTCTAGGATTATCCTTAGCTTGCACCAAACATAGTTATTTAATAAATGATGCTAAACAATTGCCCAATACATTAGAAGAGGCATTTAATTTAGCCAACTCAGGCAGGCCGGGACCAATTTTAATTGATGTTCCGAAAGATATACAGCTTGCCAATTTAGATTATCAACAATATTTAGCACCATCTTTAATAAAAAACAGTCCTGATAAAACACAATTATATACCATTCCTCCAGAAACAATAAAACTCGCTAAACAAATGATCGCTCAAGCCCGAAAACCGATGCTTTATATTGGGGGTGGTGTTGGACTTTCAGGCGCTATATCAGAATTGAAAGATTTTATGACATTGACTCAAATCCCAACTGTTTCAACATTAAAAGGATTGGGAGTTGCTGATATTAATAATCCTTATTATTTAGGTTTAATTGGTATGCATGGCGCTAAAGCAGCCAATTTAGCCGTACAAGAGTGCGATTTACTTATCGCCTTAGGTGTACGGTTTGATGACAGAGTTACAGGTAATCTTAATGAATTTGCCCGTCATGCAAAAGTGATCCATGTCGATATTGATCAAGCCGAAATCAACAAATTACGGCAAACACACTTAGGATTACAAGGTGATATTAAGCAGGTTTTACCATTGCTTAATCAAACTGTATCAATCGAAGCATGGCATAAAAAAGTGGATGAATTGAAAGCACAGCATCCTACACGTTATGATCATCCTGGTGAAGCCATTTATGCACCAGCATTATTAAAAACCATTTCCGAACGTAAGTCAGCCAATACGATAATCACTACAGATGTTGGTCAACATCAAATGTGGACAGCCCAACATATGCGTTTTAATCATCCACAAAATTTCATTACCTCAAGTGGATTGGGCACGATGGGATTTGGTTTACCAGCAGCGATTGGCGCACAAATGGCTCGCCCTAATGATTGTGTAATATGTGTATCGGGTGATGGATCATTTATGATGAACGTCCAAGAACTAACCACTATAAAACGTAAAAAATTACCGGTTAAAATAGTATTAATTGATAACCAACGTTTAGGCATGGTTCGTCAATGGCAAGAGCTCTTTTTTAACGAAAGATATAGTGAAACTAATTTATCAGATAATCCTGATTTTTTAATGTTAGCAAAAGCATTTGAGATTCCGGGTGAAATAATTACAAAAAAATCTGAAATTAATTCTGCACTTGACAATATGTTTAATTCATCTGGTGCATATTTATTGCATGTGCGCATTGATGAATTAGAAAATGTATGGCCATTAGTACCACCAGGCGCAGCTAACGAAAACATGCTCGATAAAAGTTGCAAGGAGTAAATGATGAATCAACAAATACAACATCAATTGACCATAAAGGCTAACGACACGTTAGGTACATTGGAACGTATTTTACGTGTTGTTCGTCATCGCGGTGGACATATTGAATCTATGCAAATGCAAACCATTGAAAATAATTTACTGATTTTGACACTCAGATTAACTATTGAAAGAGATCTTTCAATGTTACAAAACCAAGTAGCTAAATTAGAGGATGTTATTTCAATAGAATAAAAAACTTTACAGATAATTTATCGGTAAAACAAAAAGTTAAATTAAGATATGTCAATATTTTAGATATTAAACAAACAAGAAATTATTGTATAATGTTTGACGTTTAATTGATAAAAGCATAAAGCAAGATACATGCTAAACAAAAGTAAAATTTAAGAGGAAAACAGAAAATGAGTACTACAGCAAAATCTGATTATATTTGGTTTAATGGCGAATTGGTTCCATGGGCAGATGCTAAAGTGCACGTAATGTCACATGCACTACATTATGGTACATCGGTGTTTGAAGGTGTTCGTTGCTATAATACACATAAAGGACCTGCTATCTTTCGTCATAAAGAACATGCTCAAAGATTATTAAACTCAGCCAAAATTTATCGTTTTCCTGTTCCATATTCTCTTGAAGAAATTATGGAAGCAACACGCCAAACTATCAAAAAGAATAATTTAGAAAGTGCTTATATTCGTCCATTAGTATTTATCGGCGATGTTGGTATGGGCGTTATACCTCCAGCAGGTTATAAAACGGATGTCATGATTGCAGCATTCCCATGGGGAGCTTATCTTGGTGAAGATGCCTTAGAACAAGGTATTGATGCAATGGTATCATCATGGCATCGTTTTGCACCAAATACCATTCCAGCAGCAGCAAAAGCCGGCGGTAACTACTTATCATCATTACTCATCGGATCAGAAGCTCGCGCTAATGGCTTCCAAGAAGGAATTGCGTTAGACGTAAATGGTCAACTTTCTGAAGGTTCAGGTGAAAATCTATTTATCGTTAAAGATGGTATATTATTTACACCGTTATTATCTTCATCAGCACTGCCGGGGATCACTCGTGATGCTATCATCACCCTTGCACGTGATTTAGGTATTGAAGTACGTGAACAAACACTATCCCGTGAATCACTCTATTTAGCTGATGAAGTCTTTATGACAGGTACTGCCGCTGAAATTACTCCTGTTCGTAGTGTTGATCGTATCGAAATCGGTATTGGTCGCTGTGGTCCAATTACTAAAAAGCTCCAGCAAACATTCTTTGGTCTATTTAATGGTCAAACTGAAGATAAATATGGCTGGTTAGATCTAGTTAAATAAGGGATATCAGTTAGAGATCCTCCAGTTAACACGGCGGATTTTTTTCAAGAATGTGATTCACTTTATAGCATCATGTAAAGCAAGATATCGTTTTGAATGGTAACTTGAATAATAAAAAGTTGGGAGCAAGAAATGCCTAAATATCGTTCAGCAACATCCGTAGAAGGTCGGAATATGGCTGGAGCCCGTGCATTATGGCGTGCAACGGGCGTTAAAAATGAAGATTTTGGAAAACCTATAATTGCAGTCGTTAACTCATTTACGCAATTTGTACCGGGACATGTACACCTAAAAGATATTGGGCAGCTTGTCGCCAAACAAATTGAGGCATCGGGTGGTATTGCTAAAGAATTCAATACTATTGCAGTAGATGATGGTATCGCCATGGGGCATGGTGGTATGCTTTACTCACTTCCATCACGAGAATTGATTGCTGATTCTGTTGAATATATGGTAAATGCACATTGCGCTGATGCCATGATCTGCATCTCAAATTGCGATAAAATAACCCCAGGTATGTTAATGGCGTCACTTCGCCTCAATATTCCAACAGTATTTGTATCGGGCGGTCCAATGGAAGCAGGTAAAACAAAATTATCTGACCAAATTATCAAACTCGATCTTGTTGATGCTATGATCCAAAGTGCTAACCCAAATGTTAGTGATGCCGACAGTGAAGCCATTGAGCAATCTGCCTGCCCAACGTGTGGATCTTGCTCAGGTATGTTTACTGCGAACTCCATGAACTGTTTAACAGAGGCCTTAGGTTTATCACTACCAGGGAATGGATCACTTGTTGCCACGCACAAACAGCGAGAACAATTATTTCTTAAAGCAGCTAAACGTATTGTAGAAATTACTAAACGTTATTATGAACAAGATGATGCGTCTTATCTACCGCGATCTATTGCAACCAAAGCCGCTTATGAAAATGCTATGTCATTAGATATTGCCATGGGTGGATCAACTAATACAGTATTGCATTTACTAGCCACTGCTCAAGAAGGTGAAATTGACTTCACCATGTCAGATATTGATAGACTCTCACGCAAAGTACCACATTTATGTAAAGTAGCTCCAAGTACTGCCAAATATCATATGGAAGATGTCCATCGGGCTGGTGGTGTGGTATCAATTATGTCTGAACTTGATAAGGCTGGATTGCTTAGACGCGATGTTCACAATGTACTTGGACTGACTCTGCAAGAAACGTTTGCACAATATGATATTACCCAAACTAATGATGAAGCTGTGAAAAAAATGTATCGTAGCGGACCAGCAGGGATCCGTACAACTAAAGCTTTTTCACAGGATTGTTATTGGGATACGCTTGATGACGATCGTGAAAATGGTTGTATTCGTGACAAAGCCCACGCTTATAGTCAAGATGGTGGGTTAGCTACGCTTTATGGTAATGTTGCTCAAGATGGTGCAATTGTCAAAACCGCCAGTGTTGCTGCTGAAAACTTAGTTTTTCGAGGACCGGCCAAAGTATTTGAAAGTCAAGAAGATGCTGTCGATGCAATCTTAGGTGGTAAAGTGATTGCTGGTGATGTTGTAGTGATTATTTATGAAGGTCCTAAAGGAGGACCGGGTATGCAAGAAATGCTTTATCCAACCAGCTATTTAAAATCAATGGGTCTTGGCAAAGCTTGTGCACTTATTACAGATGGTCGATTTTCAGGTGGATCATCTGGTTTATCGATCGGACATATCTCACCAGAAGCGGCTAATGGTGGTTTGATAGGATTAGTACGTGATGGTGATATTATTGATATTGATATTCCTAACCGTAAATTAGTTTTAGATGTACCTGATGATGAACTTGAAAGACGACGTGTAGCAGAAATTGCTCGTGGTGATAAAGCTTATACGCCACATAATCGCAACCGCTATGTGTCATACGCACTGAAAGCTTACGCGAGTTTAGCAACTAGCGCAGATAAAGGTGCTGTTCGTGATAAAAGCAAACTAGGTGGCTAACTGTGAAACAAGAAGATAAAAAACTTACTGGCGCTGATTATTTAAAAGCAACACTTTGCAGCGCTGTTTACGATGTGGCAGATGTCACACCACTTGAAAAGATGGAAAAAATCTCATCAAGAATAGGAAACCAAATCTTTGTTAAACGTGAAGATCGGCAATTAGTCCATAGTTTTAAAATCCGTGGAGCTCAAGCAATGATTGCCAGTCTTAACGAAGATGAACGTAAATGCGGCGTGATTGCCGCATCGGCTGGAAATCATGCACAAGGCGTTGCTTTTTCGGCAACAAAATTAGGCATAAATTCGCTTATTGTCATGCCGTTAACTACAGCAGATATCAAAGTTGAGGCAGTCAAAGAATTTGGTGGTGAAGTACTTTTATATGGTGCTAATTTCGATGAAGCCAAAGCAAAAGCAATGGAATTAGCCAAAGAACAAAATCGAATTTTTATTCCTCCGTTTGATCACCCATTGGTCATCGCTGGCCAAGGCAGCATTGCCATGGAATTACTTCAACAAAATGCCAAACTCGACCGTATTTTTGTGCCTGTCGGGGGGGGAGGACTTGCTGCAGGCATTGCAGTATTAATTAAACAAATTATGCCGACAATCAAAGTTATTGCGGTCGAACCTTCTGATGCAGCCTGTTTGAAAGCTGCACTTGATGCAGGTAAACCCGTTGATTTAAGTCGAGTTGGGCTATTTGCTGAAGGTGTTGCCGTTAAACGTATTGGAGATGAGACATTTAGACTCTGCCAACAATACATTGATGATATTGTTACCGTTGATAGCGATGAAATTTGTGCTGCAGTAAAAGATTTATTTGATGACGTCCGCGCCATTGCTGAACCATCAGGTGCGGTTGCACTGGCAGGATTAAAAAAATATGTTAATCAACATAATATTCGTGGTGAAAATCTAGCACATATTTTGTCTGGTGCAAATTTAAACTTTCACAATCTGCGTTACATTTCAGAACGTTGTGAACTTGGTGAAAAACGCGAAGTGTTATTGTCGGTGACTATTCCTGAAAAGAAAGGTAGCTTTTTAAATTTCTGTAAATTATTAGGTGGACGCTCAGTAACGGAATTTAACTATCGTTATCATGACGATAAATCAGCCTGCATTTTTGTCAGCGTCAGAATCTCGAAAAGTAATGAAAAAGAAGACATACTACAAGAATTAACGGCTGCGGGATATCCTGTTGTAGATTTATCTGAAGACGAAATGGCAAAACTTCATGTTCGCTATATGATTGGTGGTAAACCGTGTAAAACGATTCAAGAACAAGTTTATAGCTTTGAATTTCCTGAATCACAAGGTGCATTACTTAAGTTTCTACAAACATTAGGAACAAATTGGAATATTTCCATGTTCCATTACCGTAGCCATGGCACAGATTACGGAAGAGTACTTTGTGCTTTTGAAATTGATGAAACAGATAGCAATAAATTTGCTCAACATTTAACTGAGCTTGGTTATGGTTTCCATAATGAAACACAAAATTCATCAATTAAACTTTTTCTTACCAACTCGCTTTAAAATAATGATGACCACCCTTTTTACTCTGGGTGGTCTAATGGGGATCAATTTTTAGTTCTGTTATATACGTTTCGCTTAAATGTAAAAGATGTTACTATTTATGCTATCTAACCTATTAATAATATAACAAAAAAATAGACTAAAACGTTATGTTAACCTCAAACTTTTTTACAAAAAAGTGATTAACATAGCAAATAAATTTATAAAGGCATGCATATGATTAGACTAGCAACAATAGGTAGCAACTGGATCACAGAAAAATTCATTGATGCCGCATTACAAACTCAACAGTATCAACTTGCAGCTATTTATTCACGAGATAGAGATAAAGCTCGCCAGTTTGCACAAAAATATAATATTGATGTTATTTATGATGATTTAATACAATTAGCTAACGATACTAACATTGACGTAGTCTATATTGCTAGCCCGAACTCACTACACTTTGCACAAGCAAAGTTAATGTTAGAAAACAATAAAGATGTTATTTGCGAGAAACCTTTAACTTCAAACTTAGTGCAAACTCAAAGATTATTAGATATTGCGAAACAGAATCAACAAATCATTTTCGAAGCACTAAAAACCTATTACTTACCTAATTTTGAATTAATTCGAAACTATCTACCTAAATTAGGAAAAATACACAAAGCTTTATTAAATTATTGTCAATATTCATCACGGTACCCTAGTTATTTAGACGGTGAAAATCCTAACACGTTTAATCCTCAATTCTCAAACGGCTCAATCATGGATATTGGTGTTTACCCCCTTAATTTTGCAATAGGCTTATGGGAAAGACCGAGTTCAATATATGCCAGTGGCACACAACTTGATTCCGGAGTTGATGCTCATGGTACGGTTTTATTAAATTATGATGACTTTGATATTATTATTTGGCACTCTAAAGTCACTAATTCATCTATTCATAGCGAAATACAAGGTGAAGATGGCACTTTAATCATTAAGCACTTATCTGTTTGTGAACAAGTATTCTATCAACCAAGACAAGGAGAATTACAAGAAATAACCCTTACACAAAATAGTAACGAAATGTATTATGAAGCGCTAGAGTTTGCTAATCTCTATCAACAAAGACAAATAAATCATAAAGGGCTAAAATATTCTTTGATTTCATCACAATTATTGACTGAAATAAGAAAGCAAATCCATGTAAAATTTCCAGCTGATAATGAATAAAATTTAAAGACAGCTTATAACATTAAATAGGTTTGGTTTACCGTTCATGCTTTGCTTCTATCAGGTTGTTTAAATGTAATTGATATTTACAACTATGCTAACTGAACACACTGAGTATAGACGAATATTCTTGGACTGTTTAAATTTTCTTAGCAAAAATTATCTATTTTAAATTATCATTTAATTAGTTTTCTTAATATTTATGATTAAACAGATCGCTAGGAAATTTTCAATGAAATGGTGAATATGACTTATATTGCAGCACCAATTTTTATCAGAAAATATAAACCTTTGTAAGCAAATAATCTAATATATTACTCAATATGTACATCAATTCCTTGTTTTTGCTGAATGTTAACAAATCGAAATAATTCAATAATATTTCGAATATGTTCAGTTATATTTTCAAGTACCTATTTTAATATCATTAAAAATGATTATTTGTGGCTTATTTTAAAAAATAATGCCACAAATGAATAATATTAAGCCTATACTCTAATTGAGTAATGGTAAAAAAATATTAGTTTAAATTAATATGCTCAATATAACCTTTAACAATTTCAACACTGTTTGCAAATAACTGTTTTTCCTTTTCAATAAAATTGAGTTCAATAATTTTCTTGATACCATGTTGGTCAAGTATGGCTGGTACACCAATAGCAACATTTTTGTAGCCATATTCACCGTCTAAAATACAACTAAGTGCTAAAGCTCGGTGACTATTGGTAAATATATGTTGGCAAATTTCGGTGATAGTACTAGCAATCCCATATTCAGTGCAATGTTTTCGTTCCATGATTTCAAAACCCATTTTTCGGGCTTGAGTACCGATTTGAGTAAAATCAATTTTATTTTTTTCTAATTGATTTAAATTGATACCATAAATCGAGGAATGTGACCAAACAGGGAATTGAGAGTCACCATGTTCACCAACAATAAAAGCATCAATACTTTGTGGACCAATATCCATTTTTTCACCCAATAATCGACGTAATCTTACCGTGTCAAGCCAAACTCCTGTACCAATCACACGGTGACGAGGTAATCCAGATAATTTCCAAACTTGATAAGTGATGGCATCACAAGGATTTGTCGCGACTAAAAAAATACCTTTAAATCCATTCTTCATCATATTAGGTATAATACTGGCGATAATTTTGGATGTTCCGTCTAACTCTTCTTTTCGGCTTTTTTGGGCTAGTCCTGATGTAACGGTGATAATAACAATGTCGATATCTGCACAATCAGTTGATTCGCGCAAGCTAACTTTAATCATATTTTGTCGATAGGCTGCTGCATCTAATAAATCTTGCGCATGTCCATATGCTAATTCTTTATTAAGATCAACGAGTGCGATTTCTTCACAAATACCTCGATTAACAAATGTATAAGCGGTTGTTGAACCAACATTACCAACGCCGATA
The DNA here is from genome assembly GCF_016101285.1 of Gilliamella sp. W8136. NCBI lineage: Bacteria > Pseudomonadati > Pseudomonadota > Gammaproteobacteria > Orbales > Orbaceae > Gilliamella > Gilliamella sp. W8136. The sequence goes on along the minus strand of NZ_JACFQU010000012.1, from coordinate 43,359 downwards.
ATCATCACTTTTCGTAATTTCATGCTGCCCCCAATTAATTTCGGTGTATTCAAACATAAAGTTAATTAACTTTGTTCAATATTTATTCATCGTATACCTACTGTATGACAATTTCCAGCTATTAATGATTTATGATTTTTATAAAATCAATGTACATAAAATGATTAAATGGTAAATTTTTTGCTAGCTGGCTATATAGCGTAAGTTAATTGATTTAAAAAATTTCCAGAGAAATCTTAATTATGCTGATTTAAGTAATTAAGTGAATTTAACCTAAAATATCATGATTACCAATTTAATATTAATAAGCGTTTATCATGTTTTTTTATTTGTTAAAATTGGAATTTTAATGGTTTGCAATAGTTTACCGTCATCATTTACGGTAAACATTAATATTAGTAATTTTAATATATTCTTTTTAGATAATAATACTTTAAAAAAAGGTTGGGATTGTATCTATTTGTGAAAAAAAGATATTCTTAATATTCAATATTATTAATTAATTATTCTAGTATATTCACGTTTTTTATTAATAAATATAGGAATATTAATATTCCTATATTTCAAAACAGCTATATAATCTTTCAGCTTTCAGTTAGATGACTGATAAAATTATTGGCCTTATTAATCATATTGTTTCTTTTTTTCATTGCTTTTATCGTTATTCAGTATGATTTTTTTATTTCTTCAAGCAATTTAAAATCAGTTTTTAGGTGTTTTACGACTATATCTTAATCGGGCTTTACCATCTGACATAAAATAAGTACCATATCGAACCAATCCGCCCTCTTTAAAATAGCAAGTCATTTCATATGCTAATACCATGTTATCATTATTTTTTTCATCAATATTGATGTTAATGGCCTGTAGCCTTGGTTCATAGGTTAATAACGTTTGCTCAATTGCCCGCATTAAAACATAAGCTGAGGAAGGCAATGCTTGAAAAACTGTCGACATATCTGGTAATCCATAATCAGGCATATGCATAATTGCACCTGCCCGACTATTTAATATACGCTCAATGTTATCCATTACACTAATAACGGTTTGTTCATTTTCAGACACATCTTCAATGGCTATGCCTGATTCAAAATAACCATATAATATGTCGTATAAAGATGCACTCATTAATCTTTATCCACTAGTTTAATGATGTATTTACTTGCTTCTATTTTACGTGCTTTAGTTATGCGTAAATCAGAGCGTTTTAGTACTAATCGCCAATTATCCGCTTTTAAATCAGGATCGTTATAAAGAGCAACTACCGCAGCAAAATTTGCTCTACTGTCAAAAGGTATTTCGATTGACGCAGAAGTATCAGGTTTTAACACAATTTCTTTAGTATCAAGTAACGTTGCTTTCAACTCATCATTATCTTGATCAACCAGATTTTGATAAGACGCAGATTTAAATGCAGTATCTTTAGTTAATTGATAAATTCGAATAACAACAGGAGATGATTTCTCTTCGTCATCAAGATTTAATTCAGCTCTAGCTGTTATATCTAAGTGTAATGTTTTAATATCCCATGAAAAAATGCTGTTTCCAATACTTGTTGCGCCTTTCTTTACGCCTTGTGCTATACCACATCCACTTAAACAGATAGTTAATAGACAAATAATAAATAAATTAATTCGTTTCATACTTATTCCTTTTTTTTATGCTGTATAATCAATTCCACAATAGTGACCTAAATTTACAGCTACCTTATCTTGAATATACTCGCCATTTTCTGTCATTTTGGTTAATGATGCCGTCTGTCCTAAACGACAATTTTTTGATATTAGCTGGCTACGCGGCAAAAAATTTCGCTTAATATAAAGTGTAATTTTAGCATCAACTTGATAACCTAAATATGCACGCATCAATGCCATAAGATCCTTATATAACTGCCCATCAGGGAGTAAATCCACAATCTGATCTTCATGTTGAGGCGTTATGGCTATATGAATTGTTTGATTACATTCTTTAAAGCGAGATCCTAATACAGCACCACCATCTAAACCTATTCTGTTTGTTTTACCACCGACTTGAGCTGGATTTTCAATGGAATGCCAAGTAGGATAGAATTCCGTTATTTCAACTTTGGCATCACTAACTATTACTCTTGTTAAACCAGCAATACCCTCAGCTGTTCGTGTTTTTTGCGTAACTAGACCTAACAGGGCTAAAAATCGCGAAGCAGGTGAACCGATTTGTTCACTAGTCCCTTTTATTATAAGACCCGTTAGTCCAAGCAGACACTGAGATATAGAATCTTTACCACCATTTATAAAACAGGCAGGATAATGATATTTCAACCAAATTCGGTAAAATTGTGTTATAAATCGATGGTTGAATATATCTAAAAAATCGGTCATTGCATGATAGTTTTCTTCACGTCGGATAATATTGTGCAATAACCCAAAAGGTAATACTGCATCGACACCATACAAACCTAAAAAGCGAGTTCTTACAGTTGCCGGGCGATTTAAATACGGCGATCTTTCAATATACTGCAACTCGCTAGCAGGAAATGACATATTAATTGATGGTGCAAAGCGTAAAGGATCACCCGTTGGCGTTTCCGATTTTCCGAGTATAGGTTCTTTAGCATAGAGTTGCTCAAGTAACTGACAAAAACGATAAAAATTGATTTTTGGCAGTACTTTTTCAAGCTCCTGCATTAAAGGGCTACTTTCGATATTTTGCTCTGATTCCATACTATTTTATTTCCAACAGGTAGAAGATTAATGACTAATTGAGTAAATAAATTAACGTCAGCATATAGAGCAAAAAATTGATGTAATAACTCACCAAAAAGCATCACATCACCTTCGCCAGTAAACTGGAAACTATTTATAGTTACTTCGATCTCTATTCCCCTTTGTAACATTCCTTTTTCAATCCGTTTTATCATTCTATGAGATACATCGACGATACCTTCTAAGCGTCGACGATTAAGCTCATTTTCTGTCCAATCATATAATGCAAGCGTTCCCCTTAATACTTCTGCATTGATTAATGACAAATAATTTGGTGCTAAATGCGATAATACTCGCCAATGAAAGCGATCCTCGGTTGGCGGATAACAAGGCAACGTTGGTGAGCATAAATTTCTAACACTTGAAATACTATTTTGTGAACTACTCAGTGATTGTATCCGTGCATTACTTAACGTTTTCCGAGGCAACATACCATTGGTACCAGTAACGCGTAATGATAACGTTTCAGTTTCAAGAGATTGACCTTTATCCCAAATTTTACCGCCCAAAACTAACCAAGTTTCATGTAATCCAGAAGCACCTTTTCGAACATGAGTATGATAATATCTTTCTGGTGCATCATGACGTAACATACCGCCCCTATGCTTAAAGCTAGTAAAAGGTACATAACTATAACGACCGCTACGAGTTATAGCTTCAACGTTTTCAACTGAGTAAATTTCAATGTGTCCATCTTGACGTAATAATGGTCTAAGCAGATATTCACTTTCTAATTGATTAACTACAATAGGATCTGCTTCCATATCAAATAAATTTATAACTGGCACACAATGTAATCGAATGTTATCCTTATTAAAAGGCATATCACTTGGCCACGTTTGATTTAGAACAATTTCAATATCAATATATTCACAACCTTCTGGGACATTACGAATATTAAGTCCATGCAGATCGACAAACATAAATTTTTCACGAAACGCAAAATATTCTAATAATAATTGATAGCCTGCAAAAGCATTATCTGGTTTTAACCATAAGCGATCTTCTTCACTAAAGCCTACCGGCGTTATTTTTCCTTGAAAATGGACTATTTCATTAGGTTGATTAGAATAGCGCAACTGTATAGCTGAAACTTGATGAGTTAATGCATGATGTAAAGCTGATGCGATTGGGGCATCTGCATTTAAATAGAGTCGTAATTTAGATAAATCAACTTGTTCAAAATCAATTAGTTCACCAAAACCTAAACGAATGTTGATAATGCTTCGTCCATCTTGGTGTACCCCTAATCTTACTTGATTGATTTTAACAGGTTGCAGAGTTACTGGTTGAGTTGTTCTAAACGGACACTTTGTTCCTGTCGGTCCAAGTGGTTCGGTTTGAACTTGTAACCCTTTGGGGATAACTTCCAAACGTGATAATGTGGAGTAATTGGGTGTTAACTCAATAATCGATAATGAGGGTATTAATCGTAAATAATGAGGCCATAACAAACTCACAAGGCTCTCTGTTAATTCTGGTAAATCATCATCAATTTTTTGACGCAATCGCCCTGTCAAAAAAGCAAAACCCTCAAATAATCTTTCAACATATGGATCACGATCACCAACACGATCTAAATTCAATTGACCTGCTCTATCAGGATGAATTTTGGCAAATTCTTTCCCCGCTTCCCGCAAGTAACGCATTTCTGACTCATAATAGCGTAAAATCAAATCATCCATTTTTTATCTCTTTAGTTTTATATTTTTCTAACGTCACTCTTTTATTAAAAGTTTAAATCACACTTAGTGCCCTAGCTGGATTGAGCTGCATGAGTTCATGTTGCAAATTCTCTATTTGTTCACCAAAATTTTTATTATTATCTTTCTGTAGATTTTTTTGTTTAATTAATTTGAGTAAAAATCTTTTAATATCAAATAATAGTTCAGGTTCCCATTGTAACAAAGTAATTGATTGCTGTTGATTGTTTAATCCAGTTAGTAATGTTAATGCAATATCTTGTTTTCCTAATTGTTCCGCAACTCTTGCTTGCGTATATTGTAATAAATATTGTTGTTTAGGAGAACGCAATGATGGCAAACTTTGTATCCATTGGAATGCATGTTCTAGGCTTTCTGCATGAGCTAATTCTAAAGCTTGTTTTTCAATCTCACCCCAATCATTTTCACCCGATACAGCAATAGGTTGAATACTATCACCTTCACCTAAATTATGTATACGTGCATCACTGGCAATCCAGCTTAATGTTTCATCGTCAGCAAAAGGCATACCATTGTCAAAATAGAGGTTTTCAATTCCATGTAAACGCTCCAACATTAAGCCAATATCTGTTAAATAAATATCAGCCCATGACTGATAAGGCTCACCCATTTTTTTCAAGGCTAAAACAGAAGCACGTTGCAGATCTAACCAAAAATGATTTGCACTTTCCATAAAAGCACTTTCAACACGTTCGAAAAGTGTTGACCATTGCTTCTGAAGAATCAATCGATTAATATTTTGTTTAAGTTCTGCTCTTGGAGCTGGTAATCTTGTTTTACCTTTAGAATCAACAGGTGGCAAATCTACAATCATATCCCAGCGGATTACTCGCAAAAAACGTCCTGCAGCCAGATACCCTTCAGGATTTTCTCGTAAAAATGCTGCCATTTTTCGAGCTTGGTCAAGTAAATCTCGTTGAGAACTAATTTTTATTTCAACGTTACTTTGTTGTACTTCTGAAGCAGGTACAGGATTGGCCGTCGCTTGAGACGGTTGTTCTTCTTTTGTAGTTTTAACTGGTTGTTTTGCTATATTGCCAAAAAAATGAACCAACGCCGATAAATTAGGTGGTGGTGTTGACTGATTAGGCGTTTCAGAATCAAATAATTTTTGACAACTACTATCTATCTGACTTAACGCAGTGATAATACGACTTAAATACTCATCACTTATAGGTTGTAACTGTGTTAACTGTTCTATAAAACGAGCATTAGTAAGCCATTCAATGGCATTTTTGCGTATATTAGGTCTTGACGGATAAATCAATGAACCAAATTTATCAAGCAAACAAGCCAATATTTCAAGCCCTTCAGCAAAACCCTCAACACCATCTTGATATAATCGTGCTAAACAATAATATGTAGCCACACGAATATCTTTACTACTTCGTTTTAGTAAGTTTTCACTCTCAACAATAACAAACGTATAATCTATACCAGATATTTTTGCAATTTGTTCTTTAATATCTTGAAAAGTATCATGATAAGTCAGATCTTCACCAGTTGGTTTATCTGGATTGATTGGTTGTAACCAATCAATCCAAGTTTGATTTAACTCTTGTATCACTTTGCTCTGATCATCAGTACCTGTAAAACGGCTTAATAATTGACTAAACATAACATTAATCCAATATTAAATATAACATTATTCAAATACATTTTGTGGTAAAGTAAAATTGCGTAATTTCAATAACGTTAATGGTCCACCACCTAGTTGTGTTCTTAAAACATATCTAAGTTTATTACCGTCTTTAGCTTCCCAAACCAATTCATATCGACTGGAATCCAACGGTTTAATTGATGCTGATTCAAGTAATCTGATCCATGCCCAATCACCATTATAGTACTGATATAACCTTAAACCTGAATTATTACTACTCCAACTAAGCTGTGAATATGGTGCATATCCATCACCTGGCCAATTAAAACGTTGCCAAGTAGGTACTTGATTGAAATACTCAAGTTTCTGCTTATTAATTATTAATTCTGTTTTAGCGGTACTTGCTCCTGTACGAGGCATTAGATCGAATGATAAGGATACATCACCTGTTTCAAGTACTTCTGCGGAAAGTTCATTAAATAAGTTTAGTGCTTCAAGAAATTTAGGTGAAAAATTAAGACCTTGAGCATTAACATTATTTACAACCCACATACCACCTTTTTTATCTAATACACCATTTAATTCACTGATAATAAATTTATCTATAATGCCAGTATCAGCTCGAATAAAACGAGCTAATTCAGGTAAAGAAGCTTCGTTTTCACTATTTTTAAAAGGATAGCGACCAGCGAAAGACTTTTTCCACTGACTGACAACATAGTTTTGCCAAATATCATTAAAACTTTCTGCTGCTGGAGTCAATACTACTTGCCATGATTGTTCTAATGGTTTTTTGAATAAATTATAACTAAATCCTGACCACTCTTTTCCTAAATTAGCAGCGATTAAATTACCGTAATCTCGGGTTTCAGTTAAATCAACTGACGTGCCTTTAAACACACTTTTAGCTAATTCTTGCATCATAGTTTGTGGTTCAGCACTATTAGCTATATTTTGTAATTTCAATCGCACTTGAGTGATACGCGACAAATAGGTCTCTAAAGATAGACCATTGGCATTATCATTTCTTAACAAACTAACAATAGGTGCGAATGTCTCTGTTAAAGGACCCGTTGCTTCATTGTTCTTTTTAGACATTCCAGTTGATGATTTATTGTTATTAATAAGCTCTTTAGCTGAACGTAATATATTACTGGATAAACCGTCTTCGCTATACGCTACCTCTGATTGGTACTTAACCGCATTTACCAATGCGACTAAAGGAGATTGTCTAGTATCAGCAAGTATTGTTAGCTGTTCAATGACATCTGTTACATTATCAGATTGACGCCATTCTATAGCATTCAAAAAGTTCAACCATGCAGCACCATATTCACTAAAATATAGTTCGGTAAGTTGTTTTTTTAATGATTCAGACGAAATCGACTTAGGTAATGAATTATCTCCATCACTTAAAACCCAATCAATTTGTTCTTGGCGGAGTTTAGAGACTTCATTTATTTCCTGCTTAATTGTATTTTCCCAAGCTTTTCGTGTATAAATGCCTGGTAGATCTTCCTTACTAAAAAATAGTAAATGATTATCAAATCCATCAAGTAATTGATTCAAACTTTGATCTGCATAATTCTGACTAGCTTGTTGGATCATCTTTTTATAAATTGAGTTAACCGCATTTTGTGCGCCAATTTTATTAATTAATATTTGGCGAGCATTTTTTACTAATGATGCATCTTCTTTTTGTGCCCACTTAGGATTAAGATTTAATGATTGACCCCAAAAACGAACCAGATCAGGCATTAATCTTTGCCAATTACCATCACTAATGTCTTTCGGTGCATTCCATCTTTTAGTTGCAAATTGACTTAGATATTCACCATCACTTTTATCAGCACGACTCATCATCAGGTATACTTTTAATACATCATATGCCGATTCAACTAATTCGTCTCGGTGAGGATCATCTGGTGGTAATTGTGTTAATAACTCTAAATAATCCGTCATTATATCTTTAAATGGCACAACAATATTACGCAAGTTTGTTGTGTAATAGCTTGACCACAATTTTTTCAATAATTTACCATCGTGATTCAAACCAAAACGATAAGATAAAGGCGCGCCTTTTTGTTGACGGTACAATAATTGTTCTAATCTTTGTTGTAATTGATATTGAATTTGTAATCTTGAAGTATAATCTTTAGTAGCGGAATCATCAGCATTTTTGGCCAGTTTGATACTATCTTCAATTAATGATTGGTTCCGGAAATAAGATGTGAGCATAGCACATCCTGTCATGATCATAGATATAAATAAAACATAACAAGAAATTGCTCCCCAATTTAATCCAAGTCTTCGTCCTACATTTGTTTTTGCGTCATCAATGATTGACTGCCAAGTTGGTGTCATAAAGAAATGGTTTAAATCATAAAACTCTTGTTCTTCCGTTGGCTTCGATGACTGATGAGGCATAAAAAATAACCCACGAAGATTTGGAGCGTAACGAAGTGAAATCAATGAGCTCAAATATCGTTTGATTTTATCAATATCGTTTTTGACCAGATTCTGGCTTAACTGAAGCAAATAGGCATAATGAGAATTTTCTTTTACCTGTTGTATACCTCGTTGACAACATTCAGCTGCCAATTGTTTTAATGATAAATCCGCAGAATCAACGATGCTATTTTTAGATGAAGAAAAGGTTATCCCAACGCTTTGCTCAATTCTTCCTTCCTGTGACCATTCACTTGTTTGTCCTGATACTAAATAGAGCGGAGCAGACCATCTTAAAATTTTATCGCGGGATCTGAGTTGCAATATAGTTTTTTCAACTAAAACTTGTTGTTGTCGAGTATTATCAAGATAATTTTTTGAAACCGCCCAGATGATTGCATCTAGTGGTTTATGATAAAATGGCAAACAACGTGAGAAATGTTTCTTTAATGTTTTCATCCAAGGAATATTTACTTCACTTGAAACATCCCCGCCATAAACCATTAGTGTTTGACCACTTAACTGCCATTTCGCTTGTTGTAAATTAGGGAATAATGTTTCTATATCGGATGATGACCCAATAACCAAACATTTTCGAACTTTATAACGCCAAAACAGACCGTAACGCGATTGACACTGATTCTTTATTTCTGAAAATTCAGGAAAAGTAATAACTTTTTTTACAGGTTTTTTTTCAGCAGGATTTAAAGATTCACGCTTAACTTTATCCTTAGCCCATATTTTACGATTGTTGGTAATAATAACAGGTGTTAATAACAAGCCAAGCAATAAAAGCATCGCTTGCAACCATATAGAAAATTTCTGTCCTGTTGTTACATATCCTAAACCCGCTCCCCAGAAAAAAAGTCCAGCAGCTAGAATTAGTGCTCCTAATAATATAATGAAAATTAATCCAATCAGTTTCCATTTATTTTTCATTTACGACTCCCGACGTACTACCCGTCAAAATTGAAAGTAACCATTTGTTATGACTATATGCAGTCATAAGATTATTTTGGTTAGTGAGCATAACCATTTCACATCCCATAGCCAACGAAAGCCAAAAACTTAACACATTCTGATTACCAATAAACCTTTCTAATTTAACTAAATTGGTTGGGGAAATTTTTTGATGTGATAATAATGTTGTAATTTCTGTTTGTTGTTTATTATCCATATTAGCAAACCAAAGCTGTTTTACTTGCTTTATTGCTTGTTGCATATCTATCATTTGGTTAATAGCATTATCAAGTTCTGTTGCTATCATTGGTCTCAAGATTTCAACTTTCGCACTATTTATTCCCAAATCTTGACAATGTTGTTTGCTTGTTGCTAAAAAAGCACACAAAAATGCCGAGCTTGATGAGATAGTATTATTGATAATAACAAGTTGAAGACTCGCTTGTGAGTCATCTATCATTTCTTGTAGTATTTCAACATTAACATTATCTGATATATGCTGTGTTAACTTATATTTCCATGGCAGTTGTGCTGTTTGATAAGCATTATTAATATCTTCTTCTAAAAGAACATTTGATTCAAATGATGTATAAATAGTGATATTAATTGTTTCTTTTTCCGGTAAATCAAGTAACAATTTACGTAAAGATAAAAAAACTTCTTCAAGATATATGTTAATATTAAACTCGTCACCAAACTCTAATGATTTATTGACTTTTGTTGGTATATTTACACCGTCATTTAAGATGTCTTGTGCAGTTAGATGATTAGGTAAAACATAATAGCTATCAAGAATCACTAAAGATTTCATTGCCCAGTTTTTCCAATTTTCTTCAATGTTTTTTTGTTCTAACTGCCATATTTCATATTCTTCTTGAGCTAAACCATATATATATAATCGTATACTAACAGCAATCCCAGTAATTACTGTTGGAATAATTGTAGCAGATATCCAAAATATCCACTGTGAACCATAGTTTTCATTCGGCCAAATTAAAATAAGCAGAATAGTTGTGATAAAACTCAGAACTATAAAAAATAGATACCATCTACTGCGATGTAATTTTAACGGTGGTTTTAATGGATTAACTACCCTAGGTTTAGGCCAAGACATAATACTAGTCAATCTCCGATGTACTTAGTGTTGAAATCACTTTACAACCGCATTCACATGTACATTGATCCACGACAACTGGTTTACCGTCAGAAAAACAAGTCGTTGAAGCTTCAATAATTTTATTTACGCCATGTCCTTTCTTAGGACAGCTAACTAGATCACCTAATAGAGCTGCTGGTTTCCCTTCTACAATCATTGTTGAAGAAGCAGAAATAACCGCCCCACCATGAGTTGTAGGATCACCTAATCGAACCACGTTTTTTCCCATTATTTTATCCCTTACTTAAATTCTCAAATAAGAATGCTCGTTATACGATGTTTTTAAACTCACAATTTTTTCAGTATTAAAATCAATCGTATTGCATACGATTTTAGGTATTGATAGTAATTTAAGATATGTCATCAATACTTGTACTGTAATCACTATGATTAATAATAAATATTATCTTTGTCTATTTTAATTTTGTTTAAAACTGACCAATAAGTTTTAGACAAATTGGTCAGTTTATATCATTTAAAAAACATCATGTTATTAATCAATTTCATCTGATTTTTTTTGTTGTTTTTCCTTAGTTTTAGTAGATTTTGTTTTATTTTTTACGGATTTACTCTTTGTACTTTCTGAATTTTGTTTTATTGATCCATCAATTAATTCGAGAACAATGCCTTCCGTTTCGCTAAAATCTAATAATAATGTTGAAGCTTTCCCATTACTATTGTTCTTTCTTTGTAATAATAAATTTGAGATTGCAGGCAAAATTTGTTGATTCAAAATACTGTCAATATTACGAGCCCCTGTATCAGGTAACAAACAAGCAGACGCAAGTTGATCGTATAATTGATCACTAACTTTAAAGCCAATTTTGTAATGTTTTTGGATTCGTGAAGCAACTTTATCCAATTTCATTTTGACTATCTGGTTCAATGCTTTATCCGATAACGGTGTATAAATAACCGTTTGGAAACGAGCCAATAGTGCTGGTTGGAAATGTTCTCGAATAATTGGTCGTAATAACTCATGTTGAGTAGCCGTATCAGCATCTGGCATTTGTTCAAATAGAGCCATTAATTCATCATTACCTAAATTAGATGTCATGAGTATTAAGGTATTACGAAAATCGATTTCACGACCTTCGCCATCGCGCATAAATCCACGATCAAAAACTTGATAGAATAAATTAAGTACATCACGATGAGCTTTTTCAATCTCATCTAATAACACTACACTGTAAGGTCGTTTTCTAACTGCTTCGGTTAACACACCACCTTGACCATAACCAACATAACCTGGAGGAGAACCTTTAAGTTGAGATACTGTATGGGGTTCTTGATATTCAGACATATTAATAGTAACAAGTGACTGCTCACCACCAAATAATGTGTCTGCAAGTGCTAATGCCGTTTCCGTTTTACCCACGCCAGACGGACCAACTAATAAAAATACCCCCATAGGTGCATCTTCTGAAGTCAATCCTGTTTTAGTAGCTCGAATACGTTTTGCTAACTCAAATAAAGCATTATCCTGACCAACAATTCGTTTGCGTAAATCATCCTCAAGAGCCATAAGGTGACTTTGTTCATCCTTTAATAAGCTTTCTAAAGGAACCCCTGTCCAATCAGCAATAACAGAAGAAACTACTCGACTATCAACATCAAGGGATAATAAAGGTCTGTTTCCTTGTAATTTATTTAATTTTTCTTGTGTATCAGTCAACTGTTTTGACAATTTTGGATCTGGCGTAGCCGTTAATTGTTTTCTCAGTTCAATAAGTTCTTCAATGATTTTCTTTTCTTCTTCAAACTGAGTTTGCTCGATGCTTAATTGTTTTTGTAAATCATCTAATTGTTTGTTGATTTCAGTTATACGCTCAGATGAATTGTTTTCACCTAATAATAAATCATCTTCAATTGCTACTTTTTCGATTGTTAATGACGCAATTTTTGCTTCAAGTTCAATGATAGACTCAGGTATGGTATCAAGGCTCATTCTCACTCTAGCTGAAGCTGTATCTAAAAGATCAACTGCTTTATCTGGAAGTTGTCGACCACTAATATAACGACGAGATAATGATACAGCTGTTTTTACTGCCTCATCTAAAATGTGAACACCATGATGAATCGCATATCGTGATTTTAATCCACGTAACATAAGACAAGCTTTTTCATCATCAGGCTCATCAGCTTTAACCATCTGAAAACGACGTTCAAGTGCAGCATCTTTTTCAAAATACTGTTTGTATTCTGACCATGTTGTCGCCGCAATTGTTCTTAATTCCCCACGTGCCAATGCTGGCTTTAATAAATTTGCTGCATCTGCACCACCCGCGGAATTTCCCGCACCAATAATGGTATGAGCTTCGTCAATAAATAGTAGAATTGGGGTTTCTGATTGCTGAACAGCATCGATAACATTTTTAAGCCTTTGTTCAAACTCACCTTTTACACCAGCGCCCGCTTGCAACAAACCTAAATCAAGAGTTAATATGCTTACATCTTTAAGATTATTTGGTATATTGCCTTCTGCTATCCGTAAGGCTAACCCTTCAACTAGAGCTGTTTTACCTACGCCAGGCTCACCCACTAAAATTGGATTGTTTTTTCGGCGACGGGATAAAATATCAACCATCTGCCTAATTTCTTTATCACGACCTAATACAGGATCTATTTTTCCTGCTTTGGCTTTTTCGGTAACATCTTCAGTAAAACGCCCCAATACGGCTTGATGATGTTTCTGCTGAAGAGCTTTATTATCTTCTTTTCCACTTTCAGCTTGTGTTACTTGAGAATGATCACCTAAATTTTGCAGGTCGTTTTGTAAACCATCATTTGAATCATTAAAAGGACTTTCATCAGATAGTTCATCTAATTTTGGACGAAGTTTCTTTAAAGAAACAGGTGTTAAGCTAAGAAGTTGCCACGCATCTTGTGCTTTTAAACATTGTGGCATTTCTTGTAAAACTTGTAGGATATGAAGAGATCGAATTGTTTCTTCATGATCTTCTAATGAAGCTTTTAACCATGCTGCTTGCAATACAGCAATAAGTGATGATGATAAACTAGGTTTATTATTAATGGTATGCGGTAATGCATCAAGGAAATTTAAGAGGCCTTGCCAAATTTTATCCATATCAAGTTGATAATGCCTTGCTATGATTGTAATATCACCAGATCCTTGCTCTAATAGTTTTAACAACCAATGTTCAAGTGTGATTTCAGTATGAGCGCGGGTTTGACATAACTCTGCGGCTGATTCAAGTGATTTTGCACAGTAAGGGTTCAGTCGTCTTAATAAAACAGATGGATCGGCAATCATTACTATTCCTTTTATTATATATTGATTTCTAATCTTTATTCCCAAAGATGCTGACCCTTAAGTCAGAAAAGGGTCAGCAAATATTAAATTACGCTCGACTTTCTACCCAGCTATCTGAGTGAATGATGTTGCCATCTTTATAAGTCCAAGTAATTCTTTCATAACGAAGTTCAACACGCTCTAAATGATTGTATTGTTCTTTTGATGGGTCTTTGATATTGTGCATTTCTGGTTTAACAGATACAACTTTCACGCCATCCATTAACGTATTAAAATACTCAATTTCTTGACCAGCATCGTTAATTTTATACCATTTGATCTCAACTGATTTTAAGTTTTGACCAGTGGTCACTGCTTTATAAAGATAAGGTGATGAAGCATCAACTTCTTTAACAAACTCAAGTGCTTTATGAACACGTGTACCTGTTAATTTACCAGTGTTACCATCTGTTGGGATGTACACTTTGTGGTCAAACTCAACAACTTCAACACTACCTTCACGGCCAACTACGGTTACAGATCCTTTAATTTCCGCGCCACCGTCATCTTTTAAGAACATATATGCTGGAACAGCCATTGTTTTACTCCTTTTTTGTTTTAGTTAAATCCCTTAGTTTTCTTGTGTCAAAAAACAATTTGACATTTGAGGAACTAAGCTTATTTCCACACGTCGATTTTTAGCACGATTCTCTGCAGTATCGTTATCAACCAACGGTTTTTTTGAGCCATACCCTTGTATGGCAAAACAGGTTTCAGGCATATCGCTTGTTTTCATGAACCAATTTCTAACTGAAAGAGCACGATCTAAAGACAATTGTATATTTTTGTCCTCACTACCTGTGGAATCAGTATGTCCACCAATTAAGATGAGCCAGCCAGTTTCCTGATTACTATTTATTTGTTTTTGCATTTCAACTAAAGCATTGATCAGTATTTTGGTCGAATCAGGTTTCAAATTTGATTGGCCTGTTTCAAATAATGACAAGCTATCTAAACGTATTACCACTGGTATTACCACTTGAGGTGGTTCTATTATCACTTCTGGTGGTTTCGCTACGTATTTACTGATGGCAACATTTAACGGTTCTATAAGTTGCTGCCCATGGTATAAACCTACACCCAGACGTACAGGTTCACCTTGTGAAAAATACTTATTCAACATTATTCTGTCGTTTTTCAAAATTTCTAATGCTTTTAGTTTCTCATCATAATTATCCATAGCAATAGAATTATAAAAATCAATATCGCTTTCAACTTGCTTAGCAAGTTTTATATTATTTTTAAATGATGCACCTAAACATCCCATAGTAAATAAGGAAGTTATAACAATTAATCCACAGATCATTGAGCTAATAGGAGAAAACGGATATGCAATAGGCATAAATTTTACTAAATCATCTGGAGGACTAACGTTTTCCTGTATTTTTCGGGTATTAGGGAGTGTCATTGTTGTAAGACTTTCCCATTGACTCTGGATTATATTATTAGTAATAGCCTCTTGATTAACAGGATAAATAGCTGTAGCAGCGGGCATACATTTTGCTATGGGTTGTTTAGGATCCACTAATGTAGATAAGACAATCTTTTCAACCCAATCTTTAGTTTCATTTAAAAAAGCTTGAAGACTTAAACGACGTTCTCTTTCTTTAGGGGAAATTTTAATATCATTTACCCAATTATTTAACGGAGATAAATAACGATCAAGCAAGTATAATTTTTGGTTTTTAAGTTGAAACCATTGAACAGGAATAGATTCAAATTCATCATAAAGTAAATCATTGAATCCAATATGTACCGACAAATAAACAGGTAATGAATATTTAGCAATTTTGCTTGTATCAACCCAAGATTGGCGAAAAGCTTGTAATTTTGCAATAAATATCCCTTGTTTATCTTCAATTTCTGGTGTCAAAGCCAAAAAAATGCCTACTCTACCAAGCATATCAGGCCATTTAGCTATTAATGAATCATAGACTATTGGCAGGTGAGAATATTCATCAACATAGATCCAAACGGCTTCAGAAGAAACTAGAATATTCGATTGGGCTAAAGACAAATCATCAGGGAAAAAATCTTTCGCACCACTGCCAGTTACCAATAAAATAGGTAAACGATAACGCTGTTTTGCAGGTAGCAAATCAAGTTTCTCAGTTAAAAAAGCAATATTAGTCGTCGATGAAGCAAGTACTTTTCGGTAACGCTTCATACGCCATAATATACCCGTGGCTATCACTACCACTAAAACTGATCCTATAATTTGCCATCCTATTGTTATTGGCCAAAAAACTAATAACAATAATAGAGCTAAGACAGCAGCATAAATAATCTGAATACGCTTAGGATAATCGCTCATAAGACCTCTTTTTAACCAATAAGCGAATCAATTAAATTATCAAGTTGATTATTTAAGATAAAGTATAGTGCAATCACGCAAATAAAAGACAATGCTGTTAAAGATAATAGTAAAGTCTTTCGTCCCCAATAACGATGATCCTGAGCTTGTTCAATAATAGGATGATTTTGTTCTGGTTCTGATTCACGCAATGCTTCTCGAAGCGCTAATATAAGATGCTCCCTTTCCATTTGAGCTTTTCCTAAATAACATCCTTGGAAACCTAGCCCTAATACTCTATCAAAACAACTTAAAACAATTTCTTCTTTTTTATCATCTTTTAAACGACTACGAATTTTTTCAAATAAGTCATAACCTGCATTATTCGTATTAAAATAGATAACTTGGAGCGGTTCACCTAGCCACTCATCATAGCCTTGATCACTTGGATTATCTTTTTGATAAAGTAAAACTGTTTCATCTAATAAAGCACATAACGCATAACTAATATCATCTATAACATTTTGTTTATATTGCGCATTATATAAAGTTTCACGAACATGTTTGATTTGTTCTTTACAATGCTCATATAGTTTATGTCCTGAAGAAATTTTTGCTTTTGCCTTTAGTTCTACAACCACTAATATTGAGTCACGCAATAATTCATCAATAATAATTTTTTTTGGTTCTGTATTCATTACCTTAACCCTATGATCTCAGTACTGCGAAAAGTTCTAATGAAATATCTGGCATTGCCCTTGGAACATAAAATTCACAACATCTAGCAAGCAACATGTTTTTTGCTGCACTATGAGACAAATCCAGAGCAAAATATTGATTCTCTAAACGTAAAGGTATAGCTGCTGGTACATGATTTAATGCTTTGATCGGAATACCTGAAAGTGCTGAATGTATAATTTGTCTAACATCATCTGGAGCCCCTGCTTTACACAATATTGGAAATTGTGAAAGGAGTTGATGACCAGGCATACTAGAGCGAACTGAAAGATAAAAATCTGCATCCTCAACAAGGCGTGAATCATTCAACCGGCCTGTCCACAAGGTATCTTGATCATGAACCAAATCAATTTTAATGACGCGTGAAGGTAAGCTTTCTTCTAATAAATTACGCACTAACTCAAAAAGCGGAGGAAAAACCTCATTAAGTTTATCATGCTGATAACCAGGAATATCATTAACACTATTTGCTAATGAAAAAGTCAACAAAGAACCTGTAAACGCGGTTAAAGTTTGATAAAGACGTTCAGGATGAATTGTTGGATTATCACGTAAAAATTTAAGTTGAGGTTCAAATGAACTCAATGCATTAAGGAGCCAAAATAAAGAAACATCCGCAGTTGCAAATTCAGCAATTTGTTGATTACGCTCATGGCGCATACCAAGTAAATGCTGGCGTTTTGCTTGAATTTGAATACATAAAAGATCTAGCTCTTTCAGTAATGATCCACTTTGTGTCAAAAGATTCAATACTGGGGGAATATATTGAAAATCTAAAACGAATCGACCATTAAGATCACGTTTTAAACGAGCGACTGGACAGGTTACATAATCACTATTATCTTCAAAATCAAATAAAAAGGTTAAAGCAAAACGTTCAACCGCAATTGTTTCAGAGTTTTGACCAAAAAGATCAGGTACTTCAACCCACTCTTTTCGGTAACGAAGCGGTCTTTCTAGACGTTGATTATCTTGTAAACAGTTTCCACCATTAGCATTTAATAATGGAATTCCGATTAAAACAGTGACTTCATTAAGTTCAACTGGGATATCAGTGTTTAACATTCTTGCTTCTGGCAAATTATCAGCAATATCAGTATCAACAACTACACCATCATTAAACCGAATGCTGATCGATTCAGCTTTAAGACGATCAATTGAAAGCGATTGTGTATCAATATTTATTTTCTCAACTCCCCATGGATTGGCTACTAACATAGCCATTGAGTTTTGTGAGGAGTATTGCCGCCATAATTCTTGTTGTTGGAATTGCTGAGGCGTCAAAAAGACGCCTTCATTCCATAAAGGACGAAAAATTTTCATTTACCCTAAGACTCCAGTTTTTTCCTATAATTGATATTAATTTTTAGCTTTCGGCATTTGTGAAACCATTGATAAATTAATATCCATCCCTTCTATCTGGAAGTGAGGAACTAAGAATGTTTTAACACGGAAAAAGCCTGGATTATCTTCAATGTCTTCAACAATAACTTTTGCTTCACGTAATGGGTGCGATGCTTGAACTTCATCACTTGGATCGGTCATTTCTGTTACAAGATTACCAATCCATTTGTTAAGTTCAAGTTCAAGTGTTCTACGATCTTTAGTTGCACCAATATTTTCACGTTGAATAACTTTAAGATAATGAGCTATACGTGACAATAAGAAAATATACGGTAAACGAGAATTAATGCGACTATTTGCAGTTGCTTCTTTAGTATCGTAAAGCGCTGGTTTCTGTGTTGAATTAGCAGAAAAGAAACACGCATAATCTCTGTTTTTATAGAAAGATAATGGTATAAAGCCTAAATTAGCAAATTCAAACTCTCGAGTTTCTGGAATAAGGACTTCAGTTGGAATTTTAACTTGATTACCTGTTCCTAAATCATAAAGATGAATTGGTAAATCTTCAACTAATCCACCTGCTTGTGGGCCACGAATTTGAACACACCAACCATTACGGACAAAACTTTGTGCCATATTTGCAGCAAAAGCATAAGATGCGTTAGCCCAAAGATAACGATCATGGTCAAGACCTTTAACATCTTCAATATAGTTAAAGCTACGAACCGGAACAGTCTCAGGTCCATATGGTAAACGAGCTAATACACGAGGTAAAGTTAACCCAACATAACGTGAGTCATCAGTTTCTCGGAAACTGTTCCATTTTGTATATTCCGCACGATCAAAGTAGTTTCCAATATCTTTGATTGCTGCTACTTCTTCCATGGTTTCTTTACCAAAGAATTTTGGTCCAGCAGAACCAACAAATGGCATATGCGCTGAAGCAGCAACCTTAGAAATATTACGTAATAAAGCAATATCTTGTGAACTACGATCAAATTCATAATTTGAAATGGTTACACCAATTGGTTCGCCATCTGGTGTATCATATTCCTGAATATAAGTGTGTCTGTAAAAACCTGATTGGGAAATTTCCGGTGCATCTTCAAAATCTTGACGAAGATCTTCTTTAGATATATCTAGCAGTTCAATTTTTACATTTTGACGGAAATCAGTACGGTCAACTAAAAATTTTAGGCCACGCCACGTTGATTCAATTTCTTGAAAGGTTTTATCATGCATCACAGCATCAAGTTGACGACTAATTTTTTGGTCAATTTGACTAATATGATAATCAAGCAAATGCTTATCTAACTTTTCGATTTTTTGAGATGAACCTTGTATTAACTGAAGTAGTATATTAACAGCCATCGTAACTCGTTCATCTTGTGAAGTTTCAAACAAAACTTCACTATCTTCATACTTGTCAATATCACTTACTTTTTTAATTGTATTTAAATTTATTTTATCAAATAAAGATTGGTAAACACTTCCTGATTCTTGTGTAACTGTCTCTACAGTAGCTTTATTCTCTTGCTTTTGTTCCATTGTTGTTCTCTCGTAATACTTATCTTTAAGACACTAATTTATCATTGTTTTTTTGAAATAGTTCTTATAAAGAAACTATTTCGTACTTTCAGATACAATTGATTCTAATTCAGCGCGTAGCTCATCAGACAATTGTTCATCCTTAACGATTTTTTCAAGTTCATAACGAAATGTTGCGTTATCAAGCAAATTAGATTTTAAATCTCTTAGTAAATTACGCATTGCAAGCAAAGAACGTAACTGAGGGATTTTCTTAGCGACTTGTTCTGGAGAGAAATCATTCATTGATTCAAAAGAAATATTTACATTGACATCACTACCATCATCGGCAAGCGTATTAGGAACGGTAAGTGCTGCTTCAGGTTTAAAGTCTTTTAATACTGCATCAAAATTATTCTTGTTGATAGACACTTTTTCTTTTTCTGAAAGAGTACGTTTATCTTTACCACGACCATAATCACCAACAGATAAAATTTTTAACGGTAATTCAACTTTCTTTTTAGCACCACCAGTATGAAGATCTAGTTGAATATTAACACGAGCAGAAGGTACTTCATTTTGATAACTATTAGACATTTTAATTCCTTAATTTCCCTATTTTTTTAATCTTAGAGGCGAGATCAATTATTGATTCGTTACTGATTGGAATTTACACTAATTAAAATCAATTTACAACCTTCATTAATAATTTTCTTTAATTTTTCTTTTAAAAAAAAATTCTTATATCCTTTAAATAAAATTAGAAACTAAGGAACTTACTGTAAATATTAAGTTTTTTTTTAGTAAATTATAAAAAAATTTATTTATTAATAAATAATTTTCGCATGATAAAAATTCAACCGAACATTCAATTAAAAATTTTATTGCTTAAAAAATAAACTATTTTCAGAATAACTTAGTAATTTGTATATATTTTTTTGATAAAGATAAAAATTTTAACGATAAGTTAAATAATTATAAAAGCTTATTAGTAATATTACTTTCAATTTTTAGATTTATTTTATTTTGGCTATTGAAAACCTTTTTCAGTTTGAATACTACTTTTAACAAAAGAGTTTTACTGTTCATTGAATGATTAATATTTATCCAATAACTTGTTAATGTAGGCTATATTGTAATTTTAACGATTTTATATATAACAAATATAAAATGTAATCATTGTCATTTTTTTAAAAAAATGGGGTTACATTTATTTTCATATAAATTGAATAGATATTGTAAATAAATAGAGCTTGTATATTGTTTAATATTTTCAGGCATGCTTTTCTATAATATCTATCATTCATATAGATGGAACTATCTACTTTTAATTCAAATTTTATATACAATAAGTTATCTTTAAAAAATAAATTGTTCAATTTTACAAATTTTAGAAAAAAAGTTTGACTTTCATCTATTAAGTGATAATAATTCTCATTAACATTTAAATTAATAAAATTCTAAAAAAAAATTTAACACTCAAAGAATTATCAGTAAAACGGATTTTACTTTTTAAATCACCAAACTCTCACTGATTTTCTATAATTTGCTTTAATTTGATTATATATTAAACAAAGGAGTCGCTAATGAAGTTTAATTATTTTAAACGGCGCAAAACCCTACTATCAGTAATACTATCATCTTTGCTCGTTCTTACAGGTATGTCCGAGTCATCAGCAGCAGAAAAAAAATTTAAAGTTGTTACCACATTTACCGTTATCCAAGATATTGCCCAAAACGTTGCGGGAGATGCTGCAACTGTTGAATCAATTACTAAAGTAGGCGCCGAAATACACGAATATGATCCGACTCCTCAAGATATTACTAAAGCGCTTTCAGCCGATCTAGTTTTATGGAATGGACTTAATTTGGAACTTTGGTTTAAACGTTTTTTTGAAGATATTAAGGATGTTCCATCAGTTATAGTGACAGAAGGCATCGAACCGATGCCAATCCAAGAAGGTAGTTATAAAGGGAATCCAAATCCTCATGCATGGATGTCACCGACACTTGCTTTAACTTATATTGAGAACATTCGTGCAGCCTTTGTTAAGTATGATCCTAAAAACGCCACTATCTATAATAAAAATGCGCAGGATTATGTTGCTAAAATCAAAGCTCTTGATGCCCCACTGCGTGAGCGTTTGGCTAAAATTCCAGAAGCACAACGTTGGTTAGTGACAAGTGAGGGGGCATTCAGCTATCTAGCTCGTGATTATAATTTAAAAGAAGCCTACTTATGGCCAATCAATGCTGAACAACAAGGTACACCAAAGCAAGTTAAAAATCTTATTGATTTAGTTAGAGCGAATAAAATTCCTGTTGTTTTTAGTGAAAGTACAATTTCTGATAAACCTGCAAAGCAAGTTAGTAAAGAAACGGGCGCTAAATACGGTGGTGTGCTCTATGTCGATTCGCTTTCAACAAAAGACGGTCCTGTTCCAACCTATATCGATCTTTTAAAAGTCACGGTTGAAACCATAGCTAAAGGATTTGAGAAATAATGACACAAATATGCTTAAATGTTAATGATATCACGGTAACATACAATAATGGTCATACTGCAATTCATGACGCTAGTTTTCGCCTTAATGGCGGTACGATTTGTGCACTTGTTGGAGTGAATGGTAGTGGAAAATCCACGTTGTTTAAAAGTATTATGGGCATGATTCGCCCAACCCGTGGGCAAGTAACATTTAATGATATTTCAGTTGCTCAAGCATTAAAGCAAAACATCATAGCTTATGTTCCACAAACGGAAGAGGTTGATTGGGATTTTCCTGTTTTAGTATCAGATGTCGTTATGATGGGACGTTATGGTCATATGTCGTTTTTTCGTATCCCAAGTAAAGAAGATAAAAAACAAGTTGATATTGCACTTGAACGCGTAAATATGCTGGATTTTAAGCATCGCCAAATAGGTGAGTTATCAGGAGGGCAAAAAAAACGTGTTTTTTTAGCAAGAGCTTTAGCGCAGCAAGGTAAAGTATTGTTACTAGATGAACCCTTTACAGGAGTTGATGTAAAAACTGAAAATGCCATTATTGATTTATTAAAAGCTCTGCGAAAAGAAAACCATCTTATTTTAGTTTCTACCCATAATTTAGGTAGTGTGCCAGAATTTTGTGACCAAGTCGTATTAATTAATCAAACAGTATTAGCTTTTGGACCAACCGAAACTACCTTCACCCCTCAAAATTTGATAACGACTTTTGGTGGTGCATTGCGCTATCTGAGTTTGTCTGGCGAAAAATTACATCAAGATGAAGATCCCCGTAAAGTATCGATCTTAACTGACGATGAACGTGCGGCTATTTTTTATGGTGAAGGTAAAGATGATTCCCCACACCAAGATTTGTTGGTTGATGCCCAGTCAAATCAAGCAAAAGGATGACAATAATGGAATTCTTACTTGAGCCATTTACCTATGATTTTATGCTGAAAGCTATTTGGGTGAGTAGCATTGTTGGCGCTGCTTGTGCTTTTTTATCAGCCTTTCTAATGTTGAAAGGTTGGTCATTAATGGGGGATGCGTTGTCACATTCGGTTGTCCCAGGCGTAGCGGGAGCTTATGCGCTTGGTTTACCTTATTCGGTCGGAGCTTTTTTTACGGGACTACTTGCAGCGTTATCCATAACTATCATTCGTGCCATTACACGCTTAAAAGAAGATGCCATAATCGGTTTTATTTTCTCGACTTTTTTTGCAATTGGATTATTAATTATTTCGCTAAATCCCACCTCTGTTAATGCGCAAACTATTATTTTTGGGAATATTTTAGGCATTGATGATAGTGATATGTGGCAGGTACAAATCATTATTTTGGTTTCTTTGGTTTTGTTACTCCTTTTTTGGAAAGATCTGTTAGTCGTATTTTTTGATGAAATCCACGCACGATCAATTGGTCTAAAGCCTTTGCATTTAAAAATTCTTTTTTTCACTATTTTGAGCGCTTGTACTGTCGCAGCCCTGCAAACAGTTGGTGCTATTTTGGTTATTGCTATGGTCGTCACTCCCGGTGCAACCGCTTATTTGCTAACAAATCGATTTTCAAGGCTGTTAATTATTTCCGTGGTAATTGGCGCATCAACCAGTGCGATTGGTGCTTGGTTTAGTTACTTTTTAAATGGTGAAACTGGTGGCGTTATTGTTACGCTGCAAACATTGATTTTTATTGTGGTCTTTTTGTTTGCACCAAAACAAGGTTTAATCTCAAACCGTTTACGAATTAGACAAAGCCGATTAAATAACGGGGCAAATATATGACAGATTTATTGGAATATCTTTATTATCCTTTTACTCTGCCTCTTATGCAACGAGCCATTATTGCGGCACTAGCCACAGGTATTGTTTGCGCTCTCCTATCATGCTTTTTAGTGTTAAAAGGCTGGTCATTGATGGGAGATGCCATATCACATGCAGTATTACCGGGCATTGTACTTGCTTATTTAGCAGGGATTCCGATTATCATAGGTGCATTTGCCTCAGGATTATTGTGCTCGGTTGCCACGGGTTATATTAAAGAAAATAGCCGTATAAAAGAAGATACAGTAATGGGAATTGTGTTTTCGGGAATGTTTGCGTTTGGTTTAGTACTGTTTTCAAAAGTAGATACATCACAACATCTAAATCATATCCTATTTGGTAGCGTGCTGGGCACGAGTTATGCTGAGTTAGAACAGATTATGTTAATTGCAGGGATAGTATCAGCAATAGTAATCATCAAGCGTCGTGATTTACTGTTATATTGTTTCGATCCAGTTCAAGCCAAAGTTGTAGGTTTACCAGTAAAATTATTACATTATGGATTACTTTGTGTTTTAGCTTTAACTATCGTCAGCTCTTTAAAAACAGCTGGCGTGATTTTAGTTATTGCGATGCTGATAGCACCAGGCATTATTGCATTTTCGTTAACTAAACGTTTTGAAAAGATGCTATTAATAGCAGTAATTGTTTCGATGTTATCAACTGTTGTCGGAACACTAATCAGCTTCTATTTAGATGCTTCGACCAGTGCATGTATTGTCATTTTACAAGCCGCTATCTTTTTAGGCGTGCAGATTTACCAATTTATAGTAAGGCAAAGTGTAAGGAATTAATGAGAAATGTTAGGTATAAGCGTGAGTATAAATCTACTCACGCTTAATATTTTCGGTGATTGGCTATAATTATTCATCATCCATATATTTGCTGGCATCGGCATAATTATCAAATCGAGAAAAGTGGCCTTGGAATTTTAAGCGAACTTTACCAATTGGACCGTTTCTCTGTTTACCTAATATAATTTCAGCAATCCCTTTATGTTCAGATGCCTCATTATAAACTTCATCACGATAAATAAACATAATGACGTCAGCATCTTGTTCAATAGAGCCCGATTCACGTAAATCTGAATTCACTGGACGTTTATCCGCTCGTTGTTCTAAACTACGGTTTAGCTGTGATAGAGCTACTACCGGAATTTGTAACTCTTTTGCTAACGCTTTTAATGAACGTGAAATTTCGGCAATTTCGAGAGTTCGGTTTTCAGAAATATTTGGCACACGCATCAACTGTAAGTAATCAACCATGATCATACTTAAACCTTTATGTTCACGATAAATACGTCTAGCCCGTGATCGCAGTTCCATTGGCGTTAAACCTGCAGAATCATCAATATAAATATTTTTCTTTTCAAGTAATAATCCCATCGTACTGGAAATTCTTGCCCAATCATCGTCTTGCAATTGTCCTGTTCGAATGCGTGTTTGATCAACACGCGATAACGAGGCAAGCATACGCATCATAATTTGCTCTGATGGCATCTCTAAACTAAATATTAGTACGGGTTTTTCTTGCGTCATTGCTGCGTTTTCACATAAATTCATTGCAAATGTGGTTTTACCCATTGATGGTCTTGCAGCAATAATAATTAAATCTGAACGTTGTAAACCAGCCGTTTTTTTATCTAAATCAATATAACCCGTTGAAACGCCCGTCACCCCGTCATGTGGACGTTGGAACAGTTCTTCAATTTTAGCAACCGTTGCTTCAAGCACTTCAGTGATACTTTTTGGACCTTCGCCCTGTTTGGTTCGACTTTCAGCAATTTGAAAGATTTTACTTTCTGCTAAATCTAATATTTCGTTACTATCTCGACCTTCTGTGGCATAACAGTTATCAGCGATTTCATTTGAAGCGCTAATTAATTCACGCAAAATTGCCTGCTGTCGAATAATCTCACTATAAGCAACCACATTAATCGCACTTGGCGTGTTTTTAGAAAGCTCAGCTAAGTATGCAAATCCCCCCACATCCGTTAATAGATCTTTGCTCTCTAAACTTTCCGATAAAGTGATTAAATCAATCGGTGTACCTTTGCTAATCAGCGAATGCATTTCTGAAAAAATCAGCTGATGATGGCGCGAATAAAAATCACGATCCAAAATCATTTCAGCAACCGTATCCCAACGTTGATTATCAAGCATCAAACTACCAAGTACAGCTTGTTCTGCCTCAATTGAATGCGGAGGCATCTTGATATTATGTAGATTTGATTTTTTCGACTCTTGATTTCTAGAATCTCTGCTTAAGCTTGTTTCATCTGTATTCATTACGTTCATCTTTTTTTAAACTAATTTATCGTTAAGCTTATTTACTTACGCTAAAAATAATGGCCCTAATGCAAGATTAGGTATTTGATACTCATCTGGATAATCCACTTGAACTAAATATAATCCTTCAGGTTTAGCGGTTGCTGCCGCTTGAGTCCTGTCTTTTATTTGTAGAAGTTCATTAATCCATATTGGCGGTTTATTGCCTACGCCAACTTCAAGTAAACTACCTACTATATTGCGAACCATATGGTGAACAAATGCATTAGCTTTAATATCAACAATGATATATTCGCCCTGCCTTGTTACTTCAATATGATGAATATTACGCCAAGGTGTTCGTGATTGACATTGTGCCGCTCTAAATGATGAAAAATCATTTTCACCTAATAGATACTGTGCGGCTTGATGCATCAATGCCTCATTCAAAGGCAAATAATAGTGTGAAACACCTTTGGCCAAAATTGCTGGACGATAACGGTTATTATAAATGACATAACGGTAACGCCGAGCTGTTGCACTAAACCGAGCATGAAAGCTATCATCGACCACTTGCGACCAACGCACGGCAATATTTATCGGTAAATGTGCATTGACCCCCATTGTCCAAGCAGTTTCAGATCGTATAGCTTGGGTTTCAAAATGCACAACTTGTCCTGTTGCGTGCACGCCCGCATCGGTTCGACCTGCACAAAATAGGTTTATTGGCTCATTAGCGACAGTCGATAATGCTGATTCTAATCTTGCTTGGATAGAATCAACTGATTGCTGACGTTGCCAACCAAAATAGCCACTACCATCATATTCAATACCTAAAGCGATTTTAGAGGTAGTCATTAATTAGGATCTCAAGCGTCTCTATTAACATTAATGCACCTAAATAGCGAACATTGTCAGCTACTGACCAAAATTGAATTTGTTCATAATGCCCATAACTATGCCGTAAATTAGACAATTTTATTGTCAATTGAGATTCTGATTCGGCACTGACTTCCGTAACGGGTGTTGGTAAGTTACCTTCTTGTACCTCAACACCATATTCACCAAATCGCGCCATATCTAATTCAATAGGTAAACTACTCGATACATTTATTGCCTGTGCAAGCCCATAAAATACTGGCACCACAACCGATTCAATCGAAACCGGTAAATCATAATTATTAAGAACTTTGCGGATTTGATTAATCTGTGATTTTTCACCTAAAGCCACATCATCACGTTCATGTGATATTGGTAATAAATTAAAAGCCAATTGTTTATCAAACAGTTCATTATCAACTGGCATACCATTAAGTAGACGTGCACTTTGTCCTGCTAGTTCATCAACACCTGGCTTACCGTAGAGTGATGCAGGAATAAAACTGGTTGCATGTAAATTGGTTAATAATTCAGTATCTGTTAACGATGCCACACAACGCAATAACTGACATACCGTCGCACTTGCCACTGCAACAATATTATCATTACGATATTCAGTTAACACATTGTTGTTAACTTTAGGTACAATTAATGGAATATGATCTTGAGTAGCAAAATAACCACTGGCATCAATAACAACGCAACCAGAATCGGTCGCTACTTGTGCATATTTTTCACTCGTTTTTGCACCAGCAACAAAAAAGGCAAAATGGCACTGACTCCAGTCCATTTGTGCACTATCAATAACCGTTAAGTTTTTACCCGCAAAGCGCACAATTTCGCCAGCACTATTATCACTTCCAACTAAATAAAGATTTTCAATCTGAAAATTATGTTTTTGCGCACTATCAGTTTGTGCTTCGTCTGTTTGAACACAATGTTCTTGTAACAATTCAACTAGCGCAGAACCTACTTGTCCTGTCGCACCAACAATCGCAATATTCCATGCAGACATATTTAATAACCCAAATAAAAAAGTTTAGTAGTAATTATATCACTATATCTTAAATATAGCGGAAAAAGATACTTCACAATGATATTGGCATTTGTTCTTTTTACCATTATTCATATAAAAGGAGTTGATTAGACTAGGTTTTAAAAAAAACTTAACGTCAGTTTTTAATAATTTTTTTATAACTCTAATAAATTTTTTGGAACATTGATCGACAAAAATAATCTTTCTCAGTTACTAATTGAATAAACATCGTAAAATTAAAACGATTATAAAACGAATTTAGAAACATCTACCATGGCAAAAAAAACATTATCAACCATTGCTAAACAAGCCAATTTATCCATTGCTTCCGTGTCGAGAGTTTTAAAAAAACCACATTTAACCTCACCCATGACACAATCTAAAGTTTATCAAGCCATTGAGGAGCTCAACATTGATATTCATAATAATTTTAAACCACATAATGATCATAATAGCAGTAATAAAATATTAGTGTTGGACAATCAATTTATCACAAGAACATTAATCAACTACGGTTTAGAGCAAACGTTAACTCAAACTGGTTTTGCAATTTTTTACTTTCGCTTTCCCTATCAAACAAAAAAAGACATCCATTATTTAATCAAATACATTAGTCAAAATTCCTTTGCTGGTATTTTAGTTATTAATGATGCGCCTTATTTGCAGGAACTTGAGCATTTTAAGAAAGCTTTACCGCCTATTGTGTTAGTTAATCACTTTTCTTTAAACTTTATATGTGTTCATTTTGATCATTTAGTGATTGGACATCAAATAACCCAATATTTGCTCAATAATTCTCACTCCAAAATTGCAGTGCTATTTAATGATAACAATAAAATCAGTTCAACACTCTTTTTACAAGGCTACAAACAAGCTTTACTAAGAGCAAATATTAACCTTAACAAAGACTATCTTATCGAAGATTGCTTTACCTATGAACATGGCAGAGCGGCGATTAAACAATTAATAAATAGTAACCATCCCCCTACCGCTATTATCTGTTGTGATAATGTTAATCTAAATTATTTAGATGAAAGATTTCAAAACTATCCATCTTTTTCAACAAATTATAGTGTTATCTTAGGCGCATTACATCAAGCAAAAGAGAGTGAAATTCAGCTACCTCAACCGATTACAATAACTTATCTTAGCCACTCAACAGATAGGCAATACAATGAATTAGATAAGCTAAGTCGTGTTAATAAACCCATGTATAAAATGGGTCAAGAAGCCGCAACCTTGCTTTGCCAATATATAAGAAATGAATTAGCTACAACTAAACGCTACCATATTATTGAAACAGAGACATTTTTTTATTAAAAATAGTAAATTATTCTGTGTTAACTTAACTCAATTTAGCCAATTCATTCACTTAAATATGATTAAATATTATGAAGTTGATATTAATCGTTTTGGCGATAATTTATTAAACAGTTGTATTCCTGCTCCAATAAATTGTTCATCTTGATAGATTCTTACCAATGTTTCAACTGCTTTACTAGTATCAAGTTCAATCGTTCGACCCAATAAAATATCATCACCTTGAGCATGTGTCAGTATTACTTTAGGCCAATCTTGTAATGGACTATCTACGGGCATCAAAAGTTGATCTTTATCGTTCATCTCTTCTAATGTTTCTAACGTGACCATATTTTCAATAGGATAGTTGGATACTTGCAAACGTCTTAAATAAATAACGTGTGCACCACAACCAAGTCGTTCACCCAGATCATCAACAATTGTGCGGATATAAGTTCCTTTAGAACAATGTATCTCTAACGTCAATTCGTTTTTTTCAACATCAAATTGAATAAATTCATTTTTATAAACAGTGATAGGTCTAGCTTCGCGATCAATTACAATACCTTGACGAGCATACTCATAAAGTGGCTTACCTTGATATTTTAACGCTGAAAACATCGTTGGCACTTGTAAAATATCACCACGAAAATGTGTTAAAGCTTCATTGATTTGCGATTCAGTTATATCAACTGGTTTGGTACTAACTATTTGACCATCAGCATCAGAAGTATCAGTTCGTTCACCAAGTTTAGCAATGACAAGATAACACTTATCAGAATCTAACAAATATTGAGAAAATTTGGTCGCTTCACCAAAGCAAATTGGTAACATGCCCGTTGCTAATGGATCAAGCGCTCCGGTATGCCCTGCTTTTTTCGCATTAAACAATTTCTTTACTTTTTGCAACGCATCGTTTGACGTCAAGCCTTGTGGTTTATCTAGCAATAAAACGCCGTGAAGATCACGGCGAGTTTTTTTTATATTCATCATCTTTTTATACTGAAACGTATAGTTAACCTGAAACTTTTTTACAAAAAATTAGAAGTTATTTGTAAAATTAATCTTTATGACGCTCGTTATCTTGCTTAATAACATTCGTTACTAAATTAGACATATGCATACCTTTTACCAGAGACTCATCGTAAAAGAATTTAATCTCAGGAATAATACGTAAGCTCATGGCTTTACCAATTAAAGTACGAATGTAGCCTTTCGCATCATTAAGCACTTTTAAACCTTGCTCGATAACTTGCGGGTCTTCATCATTTAAAAAAGTTACAAAAACTTTAGCGTATGAAAGATCACGTGAAATATCTACGCCAGAAACCGTTACCATACCTAAACGAGGATCTTTAATTTCTCGTTGCAAGATGATTGCAATTTCTTTTTGTAATTCATGTCCGACTCGAGATGAACGATTAAATGCTTTTGCCATATCTATTTTCCTTCAAATATAAATAAGCAAGGCTTAAACCTTGCTTATAAAAGACAGCGTAATGACTAAATCGTACGTTTGATTTCGATAGTTTCAAACACTTCAATAGTATCGCCAACGCGAACATCATTATAGTTACGTACACCAATACCACATTCCATACCATTACGAACTTCGTTGACGTCATCTTTAAAGCGACGTAATGATTCAAGTTCGCCTTCATAGATAACCACGTTATCACGTAATACACGGATTGGATTATGACGTTTCACCACACCTTCCGTTACCATACAGCCAGCAATCGCACCAAATTTTGGTGATTTAAAGACATCACGTACTTCGGCAAGACCAATGATCTCTTGTTTGTACTCAGGTGCAAGCATACCGCTCATTGCTTGTTTAACTTCATCAATAAGATCATAAATTACTGAATAGTAGCGTAGATCTAAGTTCTCTGTTTCAACAACTTTACGCGCAGATGCATCAGCACGTACGTTAAAGCCTAAAATAATTGCATTAGATGCTGCCGCAAGAGAAGCGTCAGTTTCAGTAATACCACCTACACCTGAACCGATAATTTTAACTTTAACTTCATCGGTTGATAGTTTAAGTAATGAATCGGAAATTGCTTCAACGGAACCTTGAACATCTGCTTTTAATACGATATTGAGTTCAGATACATCACCTTCGGTCATATTGGTGAACATGTTTTCAAGTTTCGCTTTTTGTTGACGCGCTAATTTCACATCGCGGAACTTACCTTGTCGATAAAGTGCAACTTCACGAGCTTTCTTCTCATCACGTACAACGGTTGCTTCATCACCCGCCGATGGTACACCAGATAGACCAAGAATCTCAACTGGGATAGATGGACCCGCTTCAGTCACTTCTTTACCTAATTCATTGCGCATTGCACGAATTCGACCATACTCAAATCCACAAAGTACAATATCGCCTTTACGTAGAGTACCTGATTGAACCAGTACGGTAGCAACAGAACCACGACCTTTATCAAGGAATGATTCAATAACAACACCACTTGCCATTCCAGTTTCGTAGGCAGTTAATTCAAGTACTTCAGCTTGTAATAAGATCGCTTCAAGTAGTTGGTCGATACCCGTACCTGCTTTAGCTGAAACATGAACAAACTGAGTATCACCGCCCCAATCTTCTGACATAACGCCATATTGAGCCAATTCGCCTTTTACACGCTCAGGATCGGCTTCTGGTTTATCAATTTTATTTACAGCAACAACAATTGGCACATTCGCAGCTTTAGCATGCTGAATAGCTTCAATTGTTTGTGGCATTACACCATCATCAGCAGCAACAACAAGTACCACGATATCGGTCGCTTTCGCACCACGAGCACGCATTGAAGTAAATGCCGCATGGCCTGGAGTATCTAAGAAAGTAATCTCACCATTTGCAGTTTTAACATGATAAGCACCGATATGCTGAGTGATACCACCCGCTTCACCTGATGCTACTTTCGCTTTACGAATATAATCAAGTAACGATGTTTTACCATGGTCAACGTGTCCCATAATGGTCACAACAGGTGCACGTGCAACTTTTTCTGCGCCAGTATCACGATCGCTCATAAGTGATTCTTCAAGCTCGTTTTCACGGCGAAGTACAACTTTATGTCCCATTTCTTCAGCAACAAGCTGTGCTGTTTCTTGATCGATTACTTGGTTGATGGTTGCCATTGCGCCCATTTTCATCATGGTTTTAATGACTTCTGATCCTTTAACAGCCATTTTATTGGCTAATTCAGCAACGGTAATTGTTTCACCAATCACAACATCACGGTTAACCGCTTGTACTGGTTTATTAAAGCTTTGTTGCAATGCGCTTTTACCTTTCTTTTTGTGACCACTTCGGGTAACAGCTCGCGCTTCTTCACGTTCAGCTTTACCTTCAGAAAGTTTGCTACCTTTTTTCTGCTTAGTTTGTTTACCGTTGCGGCCACGTCCACGAGCGCTTTCTACTTCACGATCGGTATCGTCTTCAGCGGCTCTTGCATATTTAGAAGTGGTAACATGATAATCATCATCATCTGAATTGTCAGTCTCATCCGTATCACTGTATTGTTCTGCTAATTTACGTGCTTCTTCAGCCATACGTTTAGCATCTTCTTCAAGTTTACGACGATTTTCTTCTTCTGCTTTTCGTTTAATTTCGTTAGCTTCGGCTTCTAAACGAGCCTTCTCTTCTTGTGCTTTTTTCACTTTAGGATCCACAGGGTGCGCTTGTTCTGTTTTTGCTACTTGCTTAGCTTTTTCTTCTTCAGCCTGAGCTTGTGCTTGAGCCTGAATTTCGGCTTGTTTTTTAGCTTCTTCTTCACGTTTTTTGGCTTCTTCTGCAGCTGCTAATCGCTCTTTTTCTTCCGCTTCTTGGCGGGCTTTCAATTCAGCTTCTTGCTTAATTTTTTCGGCTTCAAGACGAGCTTTCTCTTGTTCTGCTACAAGTTCAGCCGGATCGCGCTTGACAAAAGTTCGTTTTTTACGAACTTCTACTTTAATTTCTTTGCTTTTACCACCAGCACTTGACACATTTAAAGTTGAATGTGTTTTACGTTGCAGCGTTAATTTGGTCGGACCTTGCTGAGGATTTAAATGCGCAAGCAAAGCTTCTTTTTCCTTTTGTGTAACAGTATCAGATGCTGTTTTTTTCATACCTGCATCGGCAAACTGTTGCAAAAGTGTTTGCACTGGAGTATTTATTTCCTGAGCCAGTGTTTCGATTGATACTTTGGTCATGTATAACTTTCCCTCAATTATTCATTTGCAAACCAACAAATATTACGTGCAGCCATAATAAAATCGCCAGCTTGTTTGCTTGTTAAACCTTCAATGTCGGCTAGATCGTCAGTACCTTGTTCAGCTAAATCTTCCAAAGTAGTTACGTCATGTTGTGCTAATTGATAGGCCAATTCTTGTGTCATACCTGCCAAATCTAATAAATCTTGAGCAGGTCTTTTGTCACCACTCGTCGCTAATGCCATTGTGGTTAATGCATCCTTTGCTCGACTTCTTAATGCTTCAACAAGTTCTTCATTAAGTTCTTCAATTTCAAGTAATTCATCAACAGGTACATAAGCAAGCTCTTCCAATGAAGTAAAGCCTTCTTCAACTAATAGTTGTGCAAGATCTTCTTCAATATCTAAATGCTTCATGAAATTACTAATTGAAGCAAAAGATTCTGCATGATGTTTTTCTTGTAAATCTTCGGTACTCATAACATTTAATGTCCAGCCCGTAAGCTGTGATGCTAAACGAATATTTTGCCCATTTCGACCAATTGCCTGTGGCAACGTATCGGCATTAACGGCGACATCCATAGTATGTTTATCTTCATCAACAACGATTGACACCACGTCTGCAGGCGCCATAGCGTTAATTACGTATTGTGCTGGGTTATCATCCCATAAAACAATATCGATTCGCTCACCACCAAATTCATTTGATACCGCTTGAACACGCGCACCACGCATACCAACACAAGCACCGACTGGATCAATACGACGGTCATTGCTGCTAACTGCAATTTTGGCACGCGATCCTGGATCACGAGCAACACCTTTAATATCAATCATCTCTTCACCAATTTCTGGCACTTCGATACGGAATAATTCTTCCATCATCTCAGGGTTAGAACGACTGATACAAAGTTGTGCTGGTTTGTTATCTTGTTCAACAAGGTATAAAATACCACGAACACGGTCACCAATACGAAAGTTTTCACGTGGTAACATGTCATGACGTAACATCATTGCATCGGCATTATTACCTAAATCAAGAATTACACTATCACGGTTAGTTTTCTTGACAATACCCGTTACGATTTCACCAATGCGATTTCTGAACATGTCAATTACCATGGCTCGCTCAGCTTCACGTACTTTTTGTACAATAACTTGTTTCGCTGTTTGGGTAGTAATACGGTCAAATGCTACTGATTCAATCTGTTCTTGAACATAATCACCGAGTTGTACTGATGGATCTTCGTATTGTGCTGCTTCTAATGTTATTTCTTTCGTTGGTTGAGAGACATCGCTCACAACATGCCAACGACGGAATGTGTCATAATCGCCTGTTTTATGGTCGATTTTTACAATAACGTCAATATCCACATTCTGTTTCTTTTTAGTGGCTGTTGCTAATGCTGTTTCTAGCGCTTCAAAAATTTTGTCACGCGTTAGTGCTTTTTCATTTGATACTGCTTCAACAACAGCTAAAATTTCTTTATTCATCCTTTACACCCGTACTCTATTTAAGGTTAAAATTAGGTACTATGTTTGCTTTCTGTATATTACTAAAAGCAAACACTTCATTATTATCTTCCACCGTTAATGTAATCATGTCATTATCAATGGATTTTATCCTACCTTTCCACTTGCGACGATTTGCAACAGGAATGCGTAAACTAATAGTGACTTCTTCACCAATAAAGCGTTGATAATGTTCAAGCGTAAACAGAGGTCTATCCATACCTGGCGATGAAACTTCAAGGTTATAGGCGTCTTTAATAGGGTCTTCAACATCAAGTACTGCGCTAATTTGTCGGCTAACATCAGCACAATCATCAACAGTTATACCATTTTCATTATCAATATAGACTCGAAGTACAGGATAACGACCACGAATGTATTCAACGCCAACTAACTCAAAACCAAGTGCATTTACTGGTTCTTGAATGATATCAGTTAATTGCTGTTCTATATTAGCCAAACAAACCTCCACTGCAGAAAATAAAAAAGGGCATAAAGCCCAACATTCTTTTTAAACTTACGCTTAAAATCACAACACGAAAAAAAACCTCGACATGCGAGGCTACATTTAAAAAACCAATTATAATGAAGCCACTTGAGTTGAACTTTCATGCAATAAAAAGGATTGATTGATTTATGAATGAAAATTTAAGTGGTTGCGGGGGCTGGATTTGAACCAACGACCTTCGGGTTATGAGCCCGACGAGCTACCAAGCTGCTCCACCCCGCGATAGATGACTGAGAATTATACTTCTTTTTGGATAAAATGCAACTTAAAATCACGCTAGTTTTATCAATTATGCTTAAAGTTTTTAAAAATAACACACTAGAACTTTGCTTGTGCATTCAGATAAATTAAGCATAATTGGTTACCTAATATTGGTATAAAAATCCATATTTCAAGTTTATTATACCAATGATAGTTCTTTAAATAAGATTACTTGCTTGTCGCCTGTTTCATCGTTTTAACAAAGCTCGCTAATTCACTCAGCATTTTATCTGTGTTATCCAGATTATGCTCAATAATTTTAACTGTAGCCGAACCAGCAATAGCCCCAGCAGCACCCGATTTAATGGCTTCACTGATTTGGAACGGTTCAGAAATACCAAATCCTTGAATCGCTGGCGGAGCACCATATTCATGCAATTTATCTAGTAAATGGGTTAAAGGTTTATTAGCACGATTTTCAGTACCGGTTACGCCTGCACGCGAGACCAAATAAGTATAGCCTTTACCTTGTTTAGCAATATTCTTTATCACTTCATCATCTGCATTAGGCGGACAAATAAATATTGGGTCAATTCCATGTTTTTCAGCAGAATCGGTAAATTCTGGTGCATATTCCACAGGTAAATCAGCAATTAATACTGAATCAACGCCCGCTTTGGCACATTTAGCATAGAAGTTATCAATACCATTTTTGAACACCAAATTAGCATAAATTAGCAAACCTATTGGGATATCAGCATTTTGCTTTCTTATTTTATTTAAAATTTCAAATGATTTTTCAACACTAATACCACCTTTAAAAGCACGAATATTAGCATTTTGAATGGTTGGACCATCGGCCATTGGATCGGAAAATGGGATACCTAATTCTAAGGCGTCAGCACCAGCATCAACCAAGGTTTGGATAATTTTTAGCGAAAGGTCAGGTGTTGGATCGCCAACCGGTACAAAAGGAACAAATGCACCACGTTTTTCCGTTGCTAAAGTTGCAAACAGTTTTTGATAACGGCTCATTGTATTTCTCCTTTTGCTTTTAAAACATCATAAACAGTAAATATATCTTTATCACCACGACCAGATAAGTTAACAATTAATAGTTGTTCTTTGTCTGGGTTTTCTTTAATCATTTTCATCGCGTAGGCTAATGCATGTGATGATTCAAGTGCGGGGATAATTCCTTCATGACGGGATAACTCTTTAAACGCATCAAGTGCTTCATCATCAGTAATAGAAACGTATTGCGCTCGACCAATGCTATCTAAATAAGCATGTTGTGGACCCACTGCTGGAAAATCAAGTCCTGCCGAAATTGAATAAGACTCTTCAATTTGCCCTTCGTCAGTCTGCATCATTGGGGTTTTCATTCCAAAATAGATGCCTAGTTTACCATGTTTTAATGAAGCGCCATGCTCGCCA
Source organism: Gilliamella sp. W8136 (assembly GCF_016101285.1). Classification (NCBI taxonomy): domain Bacteria; kingdom Pseudomonadati; phylum Pseudomonadota; class Gammaproteobacteria; order Orbales; family Orbaceae; genus Gilliamella; species Gilliamella sp. W8136. Next base: position 5,866 of record NZ_JACFQU010000012.1, on the reverse strand, counting down.
CTTTCAATACCATGTCCGCCGGGCTCAACACCAATTAATTTAACGGATTTATCATCAATAAAGTTAGCAAACATACCAATTGCATTAGATCCCCCACCAACACAAGCAATGACAGCATCAGGCAAACGACCTTCACGCTCTAAAATTTGCTGTTTAGCTTCACGGCTGATCATTTGTTGAAATTCACGCACAATAGTTGGGAAAGGATGGGGTCCCGCTGCTGTACCAAGCATATAGTGAGCGTGTTCATAACTACCAGACCAATCGCGTAGCGCTTCATTACAGGCATCTTTCAACGTTGCTGAACCTGTTTCAACCGGGATTACTGTTGCGCCCATGAGCCGCATTCTAAAGACATTAGGTGCTTGACGTTGAACATCTTTAGCGCCCATATAAATTCGGCATTTTAAGCCTAATAGAGCACAAGCTAAAGCTGAAGCAACACCATGCTGCCCTGCTCCAGTTTCGGCAATAATTTCAGTTTTACCCATGCGTTTAGCCAGTAAAGCTTGACCTAATACTTGATTGGTCTTGTGTGCCCCACCATGCACTAAATCTTCTCGTTTTAAATAAAGCTTAGTTTTAGTTCCCGCCGTTAGATTTTTACATAATGTCAGCGCGGTTGGTCGACCCGCATAATTAACTAATAGATCATTAAACTCTTTTTGGAAATCTGGATCATGTATCGCTGATAAAAAAGCTTGCTCAAGTTGTTCTAGTACAGGCATTAATATTTGGGGGACATATTGCCCACCAAATTCACCAAAATAAGGATTTAATTTAGACATAACCATTCCTTTTTATAATTAAAAATTAAATTTGTTCAAATACTGCGTTGATTTTCTGTTTATCTTTGATGCCAGGTGCCTGTTCAACCCCTGAATTGAGATCAACCCCGATTACACTGGTTGCAATAGCTAACTTAATATTTTCTGGATTGATGCCTCCAGCTAAAATCACATTACTTAACTCATGATTATCAAGTAATGACCAATCAAAACTTTTACCCGTTCCCCCCGCACCATTGTCAAAGACATAACGTGCAACTAATGGATTATGATGCTCAGGTATTATGTCATCAATACTTAATGCTTTCCAAATTTGGCAGGTTAAAGGTAACTTTTCGCGTAAAGCTTGTATGTAGTTAGCATCTTCTTTACCATGCAATTGCACTGCATAAAGAGATAACTGCTCAGCAATTTGACATACTTCATCAATGTCTTGGTTTTTAAAAACGCCCACCCAATTAAGAGGTGCTGCCGACATTACGCTACGGGCAATATTTGGTTGAATATAACGCGGTGAACTGCTGACAAAAATCAACCCGCCATATACTGCTCCAGCTTGGAAAACATTGACCGCATCTTCGGCACGAGTTAACCCACAGACTTTATTTTCGCCCAACACAACTTTGCGAATAGCTAAATCTAAATTAGGCTCCGACATCAACGCGCTGCCAATTAAAAAGCCTTTAGCATACTGGCGCAGATCCTTTACTTGACTATGGGTATAAATTCCTGACTCGCTAATCACAATACGATCATCTGGGATCGTTTTCGATAAATCTTTAACTCGGTTTAAATCAACGGTTAGATCGCGCAAATTACGATTATTAATACCTATGACTTTCGCCCCTAATTTTATTGCCCGTTCTACTTCGCTTTCAGTACTCGCTTCGGTTAAAACGCCCATATTAAGTCGATGAGCAACCTCACTTAACTGTTGATACTCATCATCTGTCACGACTGATAGCATTAATAAAATGGCATCAGCTTGGTAATAACGAGCCAAATAGATCTGGTATTCATCAATAATAAAATCTTTACAAAGTACCGGTTGTGTCACCTCATTACGTACAATTGTCAAAAATTCAAAGCGACCTTGAAAATATTTTTCATCGGTCAAAACCGAAATAGCCGATGCATAATTTTTATAAATTTTAGCAATATTGGCGGGATCAAAATCCTCACGAATTAATCCTTTAGATGGCGAAGCCTTTTTACACTCTAAAATAAATGCAGTTTTAGCTTGATTTAAAGCTTGATAAAAATCACGATCACTGGGTTTCACCTCCGATTTAAAAATTGCAAGTGGCGTAGCTGCTTGCTGCTGAGATAACCAAATCTGCTTATCATGAATGATCTTTTTTAATACTGTTGCCATTTCAACATTTTTGGTTAATGCTGCAATTACCATATTCTTCTCCATCTATTATCTTGCTGCTAACTTTTGCAATAACTCGTAAGATTTACCGCTATGCATCATATCGATCGCGCGTTTAGCATTCTGTTTAAGGTCAGCTTGACCAAACAAACTCATCAACATCGCCACATTGACAGCAATTGCTGCTTCATGAGCAGGTTTACCATGACCTTGTAAAATCGCAATTAACATATCACGATTCATCTCTGGTGTACCGCCCTCAATATCTTTTAGCGTATAGGTTGGTAAACCAAAATCTTCTGGCGTTAAAGTAAAATAACGAATTTCGCCGTTTTTAACTTCACCCACTTGGGTAGCGCCATGAATCGCTACCTCGTCCATACCCGCCCCATGTACCACATAAGCATGAGTATAGTTAAGCATTTTTAATGTTTCTGCAATAGGTTGGATTAAATCAGGATGATAAACCCCTAATAAAATACGTTTAGGACGAGATGGATTAATCAATGGTCCTAATACATTAAAAATAGTACGGGTTTTTAACTGTTGTCGTACTGGTGCTGCATGACGGAACCCAGAATGATACTGCTGGGCAAACAAGAAGCAAACACCTAGTTCATCTAAAGCTTTACGTGATGCTTCGGCTGGCATATTTAATTTAATGCCTAAAGCAGATAACACATCAGAAGATCCCGATTTGCTCGACACACCACGATTACCATGTTTTGCCACTTTATAACCCAATGCAGCGGCTACAAAGGCACTGGCGGTTGAAATATTAATACTGTTCGTACCATCTCCACCCGTACCGACTATATCGGTAAAATCATAATCAGGTATTTCAAAACTATCTGCATTTTCAAGCAAAGCCTGCGCTGCACCCGCAATTTCATCTGGTTTTTCGCCACGCACTTTCATACTGATGATAGCCGTTGCTAATACCGTTGGCTCAATTTTACCTTGAATGATAAGGTTGAAAAGTATTTTGCTCTCTTCCTGCGTAATTGTTTGGCCTAAATACAATTTATTTAATATTGGTTGAATATTGTATTCTTGCTTATCAACAATTGCTTTTTGCTGATTAGGTTCAGCTATTTTTTGTGGTGGATTAAGTGCCCAAGCTATGGTTTGCTCTAACAGTTTTACACCTTGAATGGTTAAAATCGATTCCGGATGAAACTGAAAACCACAAACTCGATCCTCATCATTGCGCACAGCCATTACAATATTGTTGCAAAGTGCATTAATCGTGAGCGTTTTGGGAATATTCTCACCTTTTAAAGAGTGATAACGCGCAACGGGCAATGGATTAGGCAACCCTGCAAACATCGCTTGCTCATCATGCTCAATAAGTGATGCCTTACCATGTAAAATATCACCCGCTGGCACAATACTGCCACCATAGGATTCAACAATAGCTTGATGCCCAAGGCAAATACCAATGATTGGTAATTTACCTTTTAACCGTTTTAACAGTTCAGGCATAGAGCCCGCTTCGCTTGGAGTGCCAGGACCAGGAGATAACATCAAAATAGGATTTTGCATTTGTGATAATTTTTCAATAATCACATCGGCAGGAATCGTATTACGATAGACAGTCACACAATGCTTGCTATTACGTAATTGATCAACCAAGTTATAAGTAAATGAATCAATATTATCAATAAATAAGATATTAGCCATTAGAATACACCTTCTACATTATGTGCTGCCATAATTGCCCTAACTACTGCGCGAGCTTTATTACGTGACTCGTCTGATTCGGACTGAGGATCCGAATCCAACACCACACCCCCACCCGCTTGCACCGTGGCTATGCCATCTTCAACATAAGCACTGCGAATCACAATACAGGTATCAAGATCACCATTTGCGGTAAAATAACCTACCGCTCCGCCATAACTACCCCGTTTCACTTTTTCGGATTCGGCAATTAATTGCATTGCACGCACTTTTGGTGCGCCAGTTAATGTACCCATATTCATCGTAGCTTTATAAGCATGTAATGCATCTAAATCTTGACGTAACTGCCCCACAACCCGCGAAACTAGATGCATCACAAACGAGTAACGATCGACTTTCAACAACTCTTTGGTATAACGTGTACCCGGCTCACAAATACGGGCTAAATCATTGCGGGCTAAATCAACCAGCATTAGGTGCTCGGCCAACTCTTTCTTATCGGTTCGCATCTCAAGTTCTAAACGACTGTCTAAATCATAGTCAATATCGCCATTCGCGGTCAGACCTCGTGGGCGTGTGCCGGCAATAGGGTAAATTTCAACTTGATTGGTAGCCTTAGTATATTTAAGTGCACTTTCAGGAGAAGCACCAAATAACACAAAATCTTTATCTTGCATATAAAACATATAAGGACTTGGATTATTGGTTTTTAGTACTTGATAAGCTGATAACGGTTTTGGACAAGGCAATGTAAAACGTCTTGATGGTACTGCTTGAAAAATCTCGCCTTGCTGAATGGCATCTTGCATTTTTTTTACGATGGTATTGAAATCATCATCGCTCTTATTGCAACTTACATCAATTTTGGCAAGCGATTGGCTATCAATTGGTTTCATCGGTTTGCTTAACGTTGTTTGTAGTTCATCTAATCTTTGCGTTAATCGTTCAATTTCTTTAGTGTCAGACGTAAATGCGGTTGCTTTTAAAATGGATAGATGATCTTTATGATTTATTTCTAACAGTGTTTCAGCTAAATAAAAACAGAAGTCTTGGCAACGCTGTTCAGAAGATAAAATTGGTAGATTTTCAAATCCCGCGACCAGATCATAACAAAATAATCCGCCAACAAAAACCGCATCTGAACTGGAATTTTCTGGCACATTAACGATTGTTAACAAGGTTCTTAATGCATCAAATACCGACAAAGATTTCAAACGTGAATCCTCATCTTGCAGATGATCAATGTCAGGAAAAACTAACGTTAATGTTTGCGCATTAGCGAACGTTTTAACCACTTTATCGTCAACGGCTTGTTGCAACAAAGGTAATAGTTTTTCACCATTGGTTGTTAACGCTTCAATAGTGACTTTAGTATTGATTGCTGAAATGCGCAAAGCACTATCAACAATCATCACACTTTTAATACCTTGCTTATTATCAATTTCAGCCGATTCAAGCAGCAATGTCGCAGGTCGGCTGTCACACAATTGATAAAACACCTGAGTCGGATCTTGATAATAACCGATGGTTTTGGTTATTTGAGTTAATGTTGGCTTATTCATTGTTGACTCTCTATGTTTAAATTTTTATTCAGACGAATTCTTTTAATATCCTGAAACTAAAAAACCCGCACTAAGCGGGTTTTGCGAAAAAGACCATCCATCATCACATTACCCGCAAAATGAACAACACCACCAACCAAAGTAAGTGAATGGACGAGTAATAAAATGTAAAGATTGTATTTTCATGATGTTATCGGTATAAAATAAATTTTGTACTATTAAACTAGTTCAATGATGCAATGTCAAGTGAATATTTTATGTTCGATGAATAAAACTTAATTTTTATAAAATAAAAAAGCGCGTTGTGAAGTGACCCCATAAAGTTGGACACTTTTATTAAGCGGCTTGTAAGGCCTGATTTCGATATTCAACTGGAGTCAGGCCTTTTAATTTGGCTTTAATCCGTTTGGTGTTGTAGTATTCTATATATTCTTCTATTTTTTCAATCAATTCATCTG